>JAOPYL010000072.1 GCA_025964625.1 Actinoallomurus sp.
CACGGCCAGGGCGCGGGCGAGCGCCACGCGCTGCGCCTGCCCGCCGGACAGCGTGCGCGGCCTGCGGCCGGCCTGGTCCGCGAGGCCGACGCGGTCCAGCCACTCCGCCGCCATGCGGCGCGCCTCACTCTTGCGGACCCCATGGCAGCGGGGGCCGAAGGCCACGTTGTCCAGCGCGCTGAGGTGCGGGAAGAGCAGGTAGTCCTGGAACACCATGCCGACCGGCCGGTGCTCGGCCGGACGGTGGTGCCACTGCTCCCCGTCGAATCGGATGTGGCCGGCGGAGAGGGGCATGAGCCCGGCGAGGGCACGCAGTGCGGTGCTCTTGCCCGCGCCATTCGGGCCGAGCAGTGCGACGACCTCGCCGGCCGCGACGCGCAACTCGACGTCGAGGGTGAACCCCGCACGCCGTACGACCAGATGGGCGTCGATCACGAAACCCACCGCCCTCGGAGGCCGGTCAGGACGATCACCGAGACGGCGAACAGCACGAGGCTGAGCACGATCGCGGCCTGCGGGTCCGTCTCCAGCGCGAGGTAGACGGCGAGGGGCATGGTCTGGGTACGGCCGGGGAAGTTGCCGGCGAAGGTGATGGTGGCGCCGAACTCACCCAGCGCTCGTGCCCAGCACAGGACCGCACCAGCGCCGATCCCCGGCGCGATCAGTGGCAGTGTGACCCGGTGGAAGATCGTCCAGCGGGACGCGCCCAGTGTGGCCGCGGCGTCCTCGTAACGCAGGTCGGCGGCGCGCAGCGCGCCCTCGACGCTGATGACCAGGAACGGCAGGGCCACGAACGCCTCGGCCAGGACGACCCCGGCGGTGGTGAACGGCAGGGTCACGCCGAACCAGCGGGCGAGCCACTGCCCGACCAGGCCCTGACGGCCGAGAGCGAGCAGCAGCGCGACGCCGCCGACCACCGGCGGAAGCACCAGCGGCACGGTCACCAGGGCACGGACCAGTCGGCGGCCGGGAAAGGCGGCGCGGGCGAGCATCCAGGCGAGAGGTACCCCGAGGACCATGCAGAGTGCCGTGGCGAGGGTGGCGCTGACCAGTGAGAGCCGGAGCGCATCGAGGATCTCCGGCCGGCCGAGCCGGGTGCCGATCGTCGACCAGGGCGCCCGGAACAGCAGGCCGGCCAGCGGGAGGAGGAGGAAGGCGAGGCCGACCACGGCGGGGAGCAGGAGTATCCACGGCGGCCGCCGGCTCACGGCCGTTCGAACCCGGCTTGGGCGAGCGTGCCCGCCAGGGCGATGGCCACAGCCTTTTTGATCATTCGGATCGCTCGACGACGACGTTGGTGGACTTGACGACGGCAACGGCCACCACGCCCGGCTCGAGGCCGAGCTCGTCGGCGGCCTCCCGGCTCATCAGCGAGACCACGCGGAACGGCCCCGCCTGTATCTCCACCTTGGCCATCACGCCGTCGCGCACGACGTCGGTGACGATGCCGCGCATCCGGTTGCGCGCGGACGACAGCACGGCGTCGGGCTCGGCCGGCGAGCGGACGAAGGCCGCCAGATCGGCCCCGGAGACGATCCGGTGCCCGTGCCCGTCACGCTCGGCCGGCAGCCGCCCCGAGTCGACCCACCGGCGAACGGTGTCGGAACTGACTCCGAGCAGGGATGCCACCTCGCTGATCCGGAACGCCGTCACGCGGAGGAGTATATCTCTCGCAGAAGCGGTGAATCCCCACCGATATCCCGGATAATGCGCGGGCGATCCGCGCCCGCACATCGCAGATGCGCCGGCGGAAGCAGAGCCGAGGCAGAGCGCTGAGCAGGGTGCGTGGCGCGCCGGCCGGTCCCGCCCCGGCGTGCCCCGCACCCGTGACGCTCAGACGGTGGTGACGACCTGGCCGTACTCCAGGCGCGGGTTGCGCTGGAACCACGCGTCCGGACCGGGCTTGCCGATGTTCACGACCGCCAGCACCTGGTGGTCGCCCGCGGGGAAGAACTCCTTGGCGACCCCTTCGGCGTCGAAGCCGGCCATCGGGCCGGCGGCCAGGCCGGCCGCGCGCACGCCGATGATGAAGTAGCCGACCTGCAGAGCGCCATTGAACGTGGCCATCCCGGCGCGCACCTCGGGCACGCCGGCCAGGCCCTCCTTGGCGTCCGGCTTGTGCGGGAAGACGACCGGCAGGTGCTGGTGGAAGCCGGTGTCGACGGCCAGCACCGCGACCAGCGGGGCCGCCGCGGTCTTGGCCTTGTTGCCGTCTGCCATGTGGGTGAGGAGACGCTCGCGTGCGTCGGGGGAGCGGACCAACAGCACGCGCAGCGGCTGGATGTTCATCGCGGTCGGCGCCCACTTGACGAGGTCGTAGATCGCCTGAACCTGCTCCGTCGAAACCGGCTCGTCGGTGAAGGTGTTCGCCGTCCGTGCCTCGCGGAACAGCAGGTCCTGTGCGGCGGGGTCGATGGCCAGCAGATCGGTCACG
Source organism: Actinoallomurus sp. (assembly GCA_025964625.1). GTDB lineage: Bacteria > Actinomycetota > Actinomycetes > Streptosporangiales > Streptosporangiaceae > Actinoallomurus. The sequence continues at coordinate 2,435 of JAOPYL010000072.1, forward strand.
GTTACTCCAGATTTCTTCAACGGGCTCAAAGGCCGTGATGCACGGTCATCGGAGGGGAACCGTGGTTGAAACTTCAATCATCCCGTCGGCCGACGTGACCCTGGTCACACGAAGTCCTGGCCGCAGAGGTAGACCATGCGTCCGCGACGGCCGAGTCAGAGCGCGAGGCCGAGGGTGAAGAGCGCGCCGAAGATGATCTGCAGGCGACCCGTCTCACCGAGCACCGCGATCAGCGCCGGGCCGGTCACGCCGCGCAGCACTCTGCGGGTCGGCGAGATCGCCCACAGAGCGGCCGGCATCGCGAGTGCCGCCCAGGGACGGGAGACCGCCACGGCCAGAACGCACAGGAACGCGGCCGCGGCGCAGCCGGTGTAGAGCAGACGCGTGCCCCCGTCGCCGAGGACCACCGCGAGAGTGCGCTTGCCCGATGCCTCGTCGCTGGGGATGTCGCGCAGGTTGTTCACCACGAGCATCGCGCACGACAGCAGTCCCACCGGCACCGCCGCCACCCAGGCCGCCCAGGGCAGCCCCTCCAGCTGTACGTACGTGGTGCCCACCACCGACACCAGCCCGAAGAACACGAACACCGAGATCTCACCGAGAGCGCGATAGCCGTACGGCTTGGAGCCGCCGGTGTAGAACCACCCCGCCGCGATCGCCGCCGCGCCGACCAGCAGCAGCCACCACGTGGTGACCGCCGCGAGGACCAGCCCCGCCACCGCGGCCAGCGCGAAGCAGCCGAACGCCGCTGCCAGGACCTGTTTCGGCGGCGCGACCTTGGAGCCGACCAGGCGCATCGGACCGACGCGGTCCTCATCGGTGCCGCGGATGCCGTCGCTGTAGTCGTTGGCGAAGTTGACCCCCACCTGCAGCAGCAGCGAGACGAGCAGGGCGACGGCCGCGCGCCACCACACCGGGTGGCCGAACCCGATAGCGACGCCGGTGCCGACCGCGACGGGGACGATGGAGTTGGGGAGGGTGCGAGGCCGCGACCCGGCGACCCATTGGGGGAGGGTTGCCACTATCGTCCTCGTTCGGCGTCGTTGATCATGCGGGTGATTCTTCCGGATGGGTTTCGGAGGTGCGACGGAGCCTCAGGGTCAGCAGGAGGCCGACGGTCAGCAGGCCGGCGGTCGCGAAGGCGGCGCGGTCGGTCGCGACGGCCAGGCTCTCGTCGGCGGCGCGCGCGAGCCGGGGATCCTTGCGATGGAGGTCGCGGGCGAACGTGCCGGCCGTGTCGCGCAGTCGCTCCGCGTACGCGTCGGTCCGGCCGGGAGGCAGTCCGGTGCCGCGCAGCCGGTCCGCCATCACATGGCTGAGGCTCATCGTGAAGACGGTGCCGATCAGTGCGATACCCAGCGCCGAGCCCACCTGGCGTGCGGTCGACTGCGTGCCGGACGCCAGGCCGGTGCGCGCGGGCGGAACGTCGCGCAGCACGATGCTGGTGAGCTGGGCGGTGGTCAGCCCAAGGCCGACGCCGTAGATCAGCATCCATGGCGCGAGTTCGTAGCCGGTGGTGTCGGCGTGCGTGGTGAGCCCGATGAGGAGCACGGCGACGACCTCCAGGGCCATCCCCGTCTGCAGCATGCGGGCGGCGCCGAGGCGCCGGGATAGCCTGGCCGCGAATCCGCCGGTGAGGAGAGTGCCGAGGGCCAGCGGCAGGATCGCCACGCTCACCTGCAGCGGGGAGTTCCCGTGCACGTCCTGGAGGAACAGCGGCAGCGTGAACATCAGCCCCAGCTCACCGACGCTGATGAGGGAGGCGGCCGCGTTGCCACGCCGGAAGTCGGGGATGCGGAACAGCGACAGGTCCAGGACGACCGGCAGGCCCGCGGACGCCCGTGCCCGCTCGACGACGACGAGGGCGCCCAGCACGACCACGCCTGCCGCCAGCGCGACCGGGACCGGCGAGATCGCGGCGTCCGGCCAGTGGAACGGCCCGGCCGAGAAGGCCCGGGTGAGCCGCCACCAGCCGTACCTTTGCCCCTCGATCAGCGCGAACACGATCGCGGCGAGGCCGGCGGCGCTGAGCAGGGCGCCCACCCAGTCGATGCCGCGTCCGGCCGCCCGGTCACGGGTCTCCGGCACGAGCACCAGCGCGCCCGCGACGATCACCGCGCCGATCGGCAGGTTGACGCCGAAGGCCCACCGCCAGCCGTACGACGTGGCGAGCCAGCCGCCCAGCAGTGGGCCGAGGGCCGCCATCCCGCCGATGAGCGACCCCCAGATCCCGAACGCCACCGCCCGGTCGCGGCCCTTGAAGACCGAGGTGACGGTGGAGAGCGTGGCGGGCAGGATCATCGACGCGCCGACGCCCTGCGCGAGACGGGCGGCGATCAGGGCGGGGCCGCTCCCCGAGGCGGCGGCGAGCAGGCTGGCCACGACGAACACGATCGTGCCGATGACGAACATCCGGCGGCGTCCGTACGCGTCGCCGGCCATTCCGAACGGGATCAGCAGCGCGGCGAAGACGAGCGAGTAGATCGAGGTGACCCACTCCGCGTCGGTCGTGGTCAGGTGCAGGTCGCCGACGACGCGGGGCAGCATCACGTTGACGATCGTGGCATCGACGATGATCAGCGAGACGCCGAGGCTGATGACCACCATGCCCAGCCAACGCCGTCGGCCGGGGGCGCTGGTGGCGGGGGGCGGACCGGCGAGAACCGGACGTACAGTCATTGAGGAGTTCCCGGCCGGTTTGTTCGACTCTGAATGGTTCGAACTCAACATACCCCCGCCCCTTCAAGGTCCCTCCACGGACCGGTGGAAGTTCTCGTCTCGCTGGCTTCGAGAGCGGTGAGCACGGACAATGTCGCCGTGCGCAACTCTGAGGCCGACCTCGAACGCATGTCGTTGTCCCGCCTGCTGGCCGTGGCCGGGCACGTCGTCGCCATCCGCTGGCAGCGGCTCATGGGGAGCTACGGCCTCACTCCGCACGGCCTGGCGGTCCTCGCCTATCTCGAAGGCGGATCGGCGCTGACCCAGCGGGAGCTGGCCAAACGCTGCGGCGTCGCCCCCTCGACCCTCAACCACACGGTAGACCACCTGGAGCGGTCAGGCTGGATCGAGCGGTGCCGCGACGCCTCCGACCGCCGGCTCGTACGCCTGGCGCTCACCGAGACGGGGCACCTTCAGCTCGAGCAGGTGCAGAAGGCGGCCGGCAGCCAGATGGAGCCGATGCTCGACCACCTCGCCCCCTGCGACGAGCCGGCCGTCCGCAGGTTCCTGCTCGACACCGTGACCCGTTTCCAGGAGATGGACAACGCGGAGGACGTGTTCGGCTACCCGATATCCGCTAGGCCGGAGCGGTTCTGAACGAGTGCCCGGGCAGCGATCGGGCCGTATGCCGGGATGCCGTTCTGGGCCGGTGCACTGCTAGTTTCGGCCCATGTCCTTCGATCTCCTGGAGCTCTTGCCGGACGAATGGCGTGAGCGGATAGAGCCACTGGTCGACCCCGACGCCATGCGGCGGCTGAGCGAGTTCGTGGCCGCCGAATACGCCAAGGGCACCGTCTACCCGCCGCTGCCCGATCTGTTCAGCGCGTTCCGGCTGTGCTCCCCCGAGGACACCAGGGTGCTCATCCTTGGACAGGACCCCTACCACGGGCCGGGCCAGGCGCACGGGCTGAGCTTCAGCGTGCGCGAGGGCGTGCGCATCCCGCCGTCGCTGCGCAACATCCTCAAGGAACTGCAGGACGATCTCGGCATCCCGATGCCGACCAGCGGCGATCTGACCTCGTGGGCCCGGCGTGGCGTACTCCTGCTCAACGCGGTGCTGACCGTCCGGGCCGGGAAGGCCGGCTCCCACGCGAACAAGGGCTGGGAGCAGTTCACCGACGCGGTGATCCGGGTCCTGGACGCCAAGGACGACCGTGTGGTCTTCGTGTTGTGGGGCGCGTACGCCCGCAAGAAACGCCACCTGATCACCAGGCCTCACCACGTCGTCATCGAGGCCGCTCACCCCAGCCCGATGAACTCTCGCGGTTTCCGGGGCACCCGGCCCTTCAGCGCCGTCAACCAGGCCCTGGCCGACGCCGGCGAGGCCGAGATCGACTGGAGCCTGGACAACACGACCTCCTAGACGGTCGGCAGGCAGGCGGACAGGCTGGTGCGACGGGGCGGCATGCAGCGGCGATCAGGCGATGCCGGTGTGCAGGCGCACCATGGAGACGGGCTCGCCCATGTCGACCTTGCTGTGGGCGCCGTCGGGCGCCCAGCCCGACGAGCTCAGGAAGCCTCTCAGCACGTCGTCGGCCGCGAACACCCAGGCGATGACCGTGGCACAGCCATCGTCGCGCAGATGGTCGATGGTCGCGGCGAGCAGGCGGCTTCCGTGCCCGGCCCGCCTGCGGTCCGGGTCGACCAGCAGGCTCAGCAGCTCGCCGGTGGTCTCGGAGTCCTGGTCGGGGTCGTCGGCCGGGGCATGTGCCGCGAACCCGGTGATGACGCCGTCGTCGATCGCGACCAGCAGGCGGTGCCGCGGGCTGGGCGGCGCGGCCACGGCCTCGGCCCAGCGCTCGCGCCACAGGCCGAGCGCCTCCGCTCCCGTCATCTCGGCCAGTGCGGGCGCGGGAACGATGTCGCCGTATCCCTCACGCCAGGCCCGCACCTGGATCTCCGCGACGGCGTCCACGTCGCTCGGATAGGCCGGCCGCACCCCTACCACGCTCAACGGTCTTCCAGCTCCCGTTCGTATCGAATGTCGCACGTCGCATGGCCGTGCCGCTCAGCGCCTCGAGTCGTCCGGCCCCGCATCCCGGATCGTCACCATCGTCCTTGAACTCTAGAACACGCACGGTGGGCGGCCGCCTCCCCGGCACCGCTGCCGGATCCCGCGGTCAGCCGCCGGGCGCGGCGGCCTGGCGGCGGGCGCGGTGGGCGCGGGTCTTCGTGCGGTTCCCGCACATGCGCATCGAGCACCAGATGCGGGATCGGTTCTTGGACGTGTCGAAGAAGGCCCACCGGCAGGTCGTCTCCCGGCACACCTTGAGCCGGGGCCAGGCGCCGTCGGCCGTGCTCTCCATGATGGCCGCGGCCACGCCGGCGAGCGCCCCGCGTACCCCGCCGTGCACGGGCACCAGCGCGGGACCGTCGAGCGACACCCGGAGCGGTAGTGCGGCCAGGAGCTGGTGGAGGTCGCCCGGCCGCTCGGCGGCGCCCGGCCCATGGTGGCCGAGCATCCTTCCTCCCTCCCCCAGGGAGACACCAGCGTACTGCGGTCACCGGTTGCGGGAGAGGTGCCGGCGCCGCGCCGACGCGGAGGCGTACGGGGCCCGGGCGCGAACGGGCGGTGCGCCACTACGAGGTCTCGGCCAGCGCCTCGGACAGCCGGGCCACGCCCTCCACGAGCTCGGTCTCGGTCGCCGATCCGTAGCTGAGCCGCACCCGGGGGCCGGCGGGCTCGGCGGGGAAGTAGCCCCTGCCGGGGCTGACCAGGACGCCCGCCCGCAGGGCGGCCTCGGCGAGCGCGACGTCATCGGTACCGGCCGGCAGGCCGACCCACAGGTGCAGGCCCCCGCGCGGCAGCAGGGCCGGGCGCAGGCCATGCGACGCCAGCGCGGACACGAGCGTGTCGCGCCGTCTCCGCAGGGCCTCGCCGACGGCGCGGACGTGACGCGGCCAGGCGGGCGAGCCGACCAGCTCGAGGGCGGTCTCCTGGAGCAGGCGGGCGACGAAGAACGAGTCGACGAGTTGGGCCGAGCGGATGCGCTCCGCGACCGGCCCGCGCGCGACCACAGCCGCGACCCGCAGGCTGGGCGCGGTCGCCTTGGTGAGCGAGGCGATGTGCACGACCCGTCCCTCCCGGTCGCCGGAGACGAGCGGAGGAGGGGACGGCTCGATCGCCAGGTGCCGGGCGAAGTCGTCCTCGATCACGAACGCCCCCGCGGCGCGGGCGACGTCGAGCACTTGCTCGCGGCGGCCGGGGGAGAGCACCGCGCCGGTCGGGTTGTGGAAGGTCGGCTGGCAGTACACCGCGCGGGCCCCGGTGGCGGCGAACGCGTCCGCGAGCAGGCCGGCCCGCAGGCCGTCGTCGTCGACCGGTACCGGAACCGGCCGGAGCCCCGCGGCCCTGGCCGAGGCCAGCGCACCCAGATAGGTCGGCGACTCGACGAGCAGTGGCGCGCCCGGCGGCAGCAGCGCCCGCAGCACGAGAGTCACCGCCGCCTGGCCCCCACTGGCGATCGTCACATCCGCGGCCGTCACGTCCCCGCCGGCGGTGCGGGCGAACCACTCTTGCAGCTCCCGCACACCCGAGAGCGGTGGCCGCTCCCACGCGCCCGGCCGCCGCGCCGC
>JAOPYL010000180.1 GCA_025964625.1 Actinoallomurus sp.
TCGTCGCGAAGCCCAAGCCCGGCTGGAGCGGCGTCGTCGACTGCGTCGTGCGCTTGACAGTCTCGCCGGACATCCGCTCATGCCGCCGACAGCGCTCATCCAGGAGAACGCGCTCATCTGCCGCATCGGGTGTTCTGAGCGGAAGGTCATGCGGCGTACGTGCGCAGGACGTGCAGGGCTGTGACGCCATGCGGACCGGCGGCGTGTAGTCCGGACTCGGCCGGCGCGAGCCGACGTGCGGCCACCCGGCAGAAGGCCCCCGCCGGGCCGGTGATCGCAGACTCGGCGTCCGCGGGGCCATAGCGCCATACGGCCGTGCCATCCGGGACCGTCAGCTCGCACGACACCTCGTGCGGCTGCTCGCCGGCAAGGGCCAGGGCGTAGGGCAGCGAGCGATGGGCCAGCCAGGCGATATGCCGCAGCCGTGCGGTGTCGGGGAAATCGATGCCGAGCGGCCCGGTGATGTCCAGGCCGTGCGCCCAATGCTCGGCCAGCCGCGTGGTCGCCAGCGTGGCCGGCTTCAGCGGCGCATCGACCCACTCCAGTGGCCGCCCCGGGTCGGCGGCGCGCAGCGCGGCCACCGCGGCACGCCGGGCCTGCCGCCATCGCCGGAACACCGACGCGGACGCCGCCCGTTCCGCTCGCACCAACCGGTCCATGACCTCATCGACCGTACGCCCGGGCGCCGGGCGGACACCCAGACCGGTGCCGGCCACACTGGCCAGCACCCCCTCCTCGCACTGGGCCAGGTGCAGCATGACATCGGCAACCGTCCACCCCGCGGCCCCCGACGGCGACACCCACTCCACTTCATCCAGGCCGCCCAGGATGCTCTCCAGCCTGTCCTGCTCCGCGACCAGGTCATCGAAGACCACCATGCCTGGACTATGCCCTGCCCGCGCCCGGCCCAAGGTCCGGCGGCCCATGCGGGAACACACGCACATGCCGCGAGCCAGGACTGAGTCCGGCGACACCCAATCGGGTATCGCGCCATGGCCCGGTGCACCGCCAATGCCGGCAGGTGGTCACTCATCGCTGCGGCGGGCGCGAGCGCGCCGCTTGCCCTCGTGCATCGCCTGCACCCGGGCGGCTGGGATCGCGCGGCCCTCCTCGATCAGGTCGGAGTCCAGCCGTTGCGGCCCGGGCATCTGGTCGGCCCACGGATCGCCGTCGGCGATCAGCCGTGCCGCGGTGTGCACGGTGAAATCGGCCGGCGCGACTCGATCGAGCTCCTCCCAGGACAGCGGGAACGACACCGGCACGCCAGGCCGAATACGCGGGCTGTACGCCGCTACCACCGTCGCCCCGCCGGCCCGGGTGGAATCGAGGAACACCTTGCCTCCACGGTCCTCCCGGATAAAAGCCGTGGTGGCGAGTGCGGGGTCCAGGCGCTCGGCGCGCGCCGCGATCGCGCGGGTCGCCGCGGCCGCCTCCTCAATCGTCGCCTGCGCCTCGACCGGTACGAACACGTGCACGCCCTTGGCCCCGCTGGTCTTGACCACGCCTGCCAGTCCGACATCGGCCAGGACCTGGCGGACCAGCTGGGCGGCGCGGACGGCCAGCGGGAACGCGTCGGCGGACGGCGGGTCGACGTCGAGCACGAGGTGGGTGGGATGGTCCCGGCGATCGGCGCGGATCAGCGTCGGGTGGTACTCCACGGCACGCTGGTTGGCGAACCACAGCAGCGTGCGGCGGTCGTCGCACAGCGCGTACGACACCTCGCGTTTCGAGGTCTCCGCCCACAGCGGCACCGTCGCCACCCACGGCGGGGCGTACTTGGGGACGTTCTTCTGCATGAAGGGCGCCTGGCCGCGGAGCACCCGGACCACCGAAAGCGGCCGGTCCCGCAGCACCGGGATGATCCGGTCATGAACCGCGTCCAGGTAGTCCACCAAATCCCGCTTGGTCGCGTCTGCCCCATCGAACAGCGGTTGGTCGAGGTTGGTCAGCGACACCCCGCCCCGCGCCTCGTTGCCGCTCATCGCATGCGCGGCGTGGAGACCTCGGTCTTCAGGCCGGGGATGAAACGCCGCTCCCTCCTGGAAATGTCAGTCGTGGTCGTTAGCGTGTTCCCATGCGGTTCCGTCTTCAGCCCACACCCGCCCAGGAGCGGGTGTTGCTGGAGCACTGCACGCATGCCCGTTTTGTGTGGAATCTTACGGTGGACCAGCACGAGCATTGGCGGCCGGGGCGGGCGAGCACGCCGGGCTATGGGGAGCAGTGTCGGCAGTTGACCGAGGCGCGTAAAGCGTTCGGGTGGTTGGCTGCGGGTTCGCAGACGGTGCAGCAGCAGGCGTTGCGGGACTTCGCCCAGGCCATGGCCAACTTCTTCGCCGGTACGCATCGCCGGCCCACGTGGCGCAAAGCCGGCCGGCATGAGGGGTTCCGGATCGTCGGGCAGCGCGGCAGCCACTGGGATGTGCGCCGGCTGTCCCGCAAGGTCGGTGAGGTGCGGGTCCCCAAGGTCGGCTGGGTGCGGTTCCGCTGGTCCCGCCCCGTCCCCGATGGGGTCAAGTCGTTCCGGGTTACCCGGGACCGGGCCGGGCGCTGGCATGTCGGGTTCGCCGCCATCCCGCCACCGGTCGGCGGACCCGGTACGGGGCAGGTCGCCGGGGTGGACCGGGGGGTGGCTGTGTCGGCTGCCCTGTCCAGCGGTGAACTGCTGCGTGTTCCCGGCCTGCGCGACAGCGAAGCCAAGCGACTCCTGCGCCTGCAACGGAAGCTGGCACGCGCCAAGCGCGGGTCGAACCGGCGGCAGCGGGTCAAGACCGCGATCGCCCGGTTGAAAGCGCGTGAGACCGACCGGCGTAAGGACTGGGTGGAGACGACCTCCACCGATCTGGCCCGCCGCTTCGACCTGATCCGCGTGGAGAACCTGCACATCAAGAACATGGTCGGTTCCGCGCGCGGCACCGCCGAGGTGCCGGGGAAGAACGTGCGGGCCAAGGCCGGGCTCAACCGGTCCATCCACGCCAACGGCTGGGGACGGCTCGTGACCCGCCTGGAGCACAAGGCTCCTGGCCGGGTGGAGAAGGTCGATCCCGCGTACACCTCCCAGACCTGCAACCCCTGCGGGCACCGCGATGCGAAAAACCGTCAGAGCCAAGCGGTCTTCCGGTGTCGCGCCTGCGGGCACACAGATCACGCGGATGTGAACGCGGCCAAGAACATCGCCGTCGGGCGGACGGTGACCGCGCGGGAAGGCCGGCCGATGGGCGGGCCCGTGAACCGCGAACCCCACCCCGTTCCCTCCTCCGCGTAGGGAGGGGTTGGAATCCCCCGCCTTCAGGCGGGGGAGGACGTCAAGCTCTTGACCGTCCCCTTCGCGCAGCCGAGCGCGGAAGCGGTCTCCTCGACGCTCAGGTCGAGTTCGTGGCGGAGCACGACGATTGCTCGCATTCGCGGTGGCAACTCCGCGAGGGCTCGACGCATCGCCCCGCCGTCGAGTTGTCCGTCGATGTCGCCGAAAGCGTCGCCGGCCACTGCGGCCTCGGGCAACTCGTCGGTCGCCCTTTCTCGCCGCCACCACGGTCGCCGGGTCTCGTCCAGGAACGCCGAAATGATGGCCCTGCGGGTGTAGGCCTCGGAGCTGGCGCGCTCCCGGATCCGCGGCCACGCGACATACACCTTCGCCAGCGCCGTTTGGACGACATCCTCGGCGAGGAACCTGTCACCCGCCGTCAACATGCAGGCGGTCCGGAGCAGACTCACCCGACTCGCCCCGACAAAATCCGAGAACTCACGGTCCCGGGTTGTTCGGATCATGTCTACCTCCTCGCCGCATAGACGGAACTGACGGCGAAGAGGTTCTACGGCCGGGGCGAGGTGGCTCCGAGATCGTCCCGTGTCGCCCCCGTCGCTCTGAGTAGGGCGGGATCGAACTACCGGCCTTCCGCGAACACTCGCAGTTCGTGAGCGAACTGCCCGCGTTCGGACTCAGGAATCGGATCGGTCGAGGGGCTTGACGTTCCCCGTGATGAGGACGGCGAGCGCGAGGAGTACGGCGACTGCGGTGAGCGCGCGTAGGACGGTGAACTGCTGGCCGAGGAATCCGATGAGCGGCGGCCCGCCGAGGAAGGCGCAGTAGCCGATCGAGGCGATCACGCTGACGCGCGAAGCCGCTCTGGCCGAGTCGTCGGCTCCGGCGCTCATCCCGACCGGGAACCCGAGTGAGGTGCCGCCACCCCACATGATGGCCCCGGCGAAGGCGACCGGTGTGGACGGCCCGAACACGAAGAGGACAAGACCGAGGAAGGCCAGGATGGAAACGGCCCGGATCACGGCGACGCGACCGTACCGGTCGAGTAGGCCGGGGCCGACCCACCTGCCGGTCGTCATCGCGGCGAGGAACACGGCGAACCCGAGTGTGCCGACTGCGGCGGGGGCGTGGTAACCGTCGATGAGGGCCACGCTGATCCAGTCATTGCCGGTTCCTTCGGTGAAGGCGAACGCGAGGACGAAAAGGCCGATCAACAGGGTGCGGGGTTCGGTCCAGGCCGTCCAGGAGCCGGTCGAACCGGCTTCGTCGGCGGCGGTGTCGTGATCGGGAATGAACCGCCGAACCGCGGCCGGCACCACCACCGCCACGACGACGGCCACCGCGACCAGGTGCGCGGTGACGGGTACGCGTAATGCGACCATCGCGGCGCCGATGAGCGCACCGGCGACCGTACCCAGGCTGAACCCGGCGTGGAACCGGGACATGATCGAGCGGCCCAGGTGTTGTTCGACGCGGGCACCCTGAACGTTCATGGCGACGTCCCACGCGCCATTGGCGAAGCCGATCAGGAACAATCCGACCACGAGGGGCAGGACGCCGGACAGGTAGCCGAGGGCTGCGATGACGAGCCCGGCAACGAGGAGGAGCGCCATCGCGGCCACCGTGCGCCGGGAACCGAGGCGCGTGAGCACCGGGCCCGAGAGCGGCAGCGCGATGACCGAACCGGCCGCGATGGCGAGCAGCACCAACCCGAGCTCGGAGGGCTGAAGGTGCAGCCGGTCTCGGACCTGTGGGATGCGCGCGGCCCAGCTGGCGAACGCGAACCCTGACCCGATGAAGGCGACGTAGGTGGCGCGGGCCGCGGCCCGCACCTGGGCCGGTGAGGGAGCCGTTTCGGACAGGATCACGAAGCGACCTCGAGGTCGGGAGAAGGGCCCTGGTGAGGGCGACACCGCCCTGCGGCCAGGTTACCGCCGGCCGGGGACGGTGCTTCGGGCCTCACAACAGGACGAGTATCCGGTCCGCCCGCGCCCGGTAGCGGCAGATCCAGCAGGCGGGCCGTCGCGCTGACGCGCCGCCCTGGAGCGATGCGGCAGCCCTCGGGGGTCCAAGATGTGGGATCAAGCCCCGACATCGGACAGCACCATCGACGGGATTTTCGGCCCAGGGCGACTCACACCAGACCGACGGCGAATCTCCGGCTCAGGACACCAGAACGGCGTCACCCGCGCGGGAGCGTTCCGCCCGATGCCGGCCTGTGAGGCTCTCGCTCTGCGCGGTGCTGCTCGACACCACCACACCGGCACCGACGATGATGAGCAGGAGCCCGGGCAGAGTCGATACCTCCGGCGCCTGACCCATCCACAACCACGCGATGACCGCGGCTACTGGTGACTCCAGCAGAAGCAGCACGCTGGTCGTGGTCGCTGATCCTCTGCCAAGAGCGAAGTTCAGCGAACCCAGGCCCAGGAGCTGGGGAAATATGAGTAGTCCAATGAGCGCGATTTCGGTGTTCCTGTCGAAACCCATCAGTGGCGTCCGGGTGGCCAGGCAGGCGACCAGTAGTCCTATCGCGCAGACGAAAGAGCTCATGGCGGAGTACAAAGGTGTGCTGAGCCCGGTTCGCGCGTGCTCGCTGAGGGCGGTATAGCCGGCCTGTGCCACGGCCCCCGTCAGGGCGAGGAGATCGCCTATCAGCGCGTGTCCGCCTGACTGGATATCAACTCCACTTGCGGCGGCGGCCCCGATGACGGACACTGCCAGGCCGATCCAGACGCGATGGGACAGGTGCTGTCCCTGCGCCACTGACATCAGGGCCTGCCAGATGGGCTGCGTTGCCACCAGGTCCGTGGCCATGGCCACGGACGTCAGCTTGGCACTTGACATGAATGTAGCGAAATGCACCGCCAAGCATATGGCTGCCAGGACGCCGAGACCCGTAGAACGGTATTGCTCCCCACGCACCATCCGACGCTCGCCGCGGTAAATCCGGCCGAACTCCCCACGACGAATCGCGACGACAATCGAGCCAGTTGTGGCAAACCCCAGGTCGTTCCTCCAGAATGCCAGAGCAAGGGCGGGCGCTGAGGCGAAAGCCGTCAAAGGGGCGGTGGCCGAGATGGCAACAACGGCAACAACCATCGCGTAACGTACAATGGATTGATTTTGGACTTCATGCAGCTTGAGGCCTCAGTGGATTTGTATCACAGCGGCTATTGAGGTCCGCTGGCGAACATCGCCGTCACACCCGGTCCCGTCGTCGCGATAGCGAGGCGCAGGGCGCACGTGGCGTGGCGGGCATGGCCTTGACGCTGTCTGGTGAGACACCGAGTCTGTTGCGTGGGTGAGTCGCGCTTTATCGTGTTCCTGCTGTGGCTCGGACAGGAATACCACGGCACACGGTGCAAATGCCCCGACCTTGTCGCCCTCGCTCGCGTCGTCCTTGGGTTTCCGTAGCGGAGCCGTGACCTGGTCGGGGAATTCGTTGGTGGTCGCTGAACGGGTGTCTTGATGAGTTCACGCGAGCGTCATCCGTAGACGCTGGCGTCGCCGAGTTCCTCCAAGCCCAGACGGACGGCATCCGGCTTCTCGACGCCCGCCAGGACGCGCAACTCATCCGAGTGCAGACGCACATCACCCACATCGAAGAACTGAACCGCCACGCCGTGCGGCCCGGCGTGCGGGGCATGCTCGCCAAGGTGCTCGCGGACACCTCCCCACTGGCCGGCTGGCAGGCACTCGACGGCGGCACGGCACGCTCGCGTCGCTCGTGATGGTCGCGGCTGTGATGTTCTTCGGGATGTTGATGTCGTGGTGGCTGGCGAGCTGGGCCGGCTGGGGCTTCTGGATGGGTGGCCCGATCTCAGCCGCTGGAGGTCTGGTGTGGGCTCTATATCCGGTCGGCTTCCTGGGCTACGTGCTCCAGCCGGCTTCGATAGTTCTCCCACCACGCCGGGTCGCCGGGCGCCATGTTGTCGTTCCCGTCCCGCAGTCCTACGGTCCCATCGATGAGTTGCCGGACGATATCGGCATGCCCGGTGATATAGCCCGACGATCTGCTCACGCGACTCGTCGGATGTCGCCCACATGTCCGCGTTCGGTTCGGCGTCGCCCCGATCCAGGGCAGCGGCTCGTCGAACGCCTGTGGCCGGCACGGGAGGGATCACGGCGGCCACCTGGTGAACTGGCATTTCGATGATGCTCTCCGCCTGCGGATATCGACACGTGCTTTTTGTTTCGGCTGGACCAGACGAGGCGATAAGGTCTGGTCAGCGACTTCCAGTGGGGCCGATCGACGTTCATCGTGACCACTCATGGCCAGTCCTCTTGTCGGATGCCATGCATTCAACGACATTTGCCGAGGGCCCAGAATCGGCGGAATCTATTCCGCCATGCATCCCGCACGACATCACCCGCACCGAAGGAGTATTGACCGGCAAGTGGAGAAGCGGGCCCGCGATATCCCGAACAGCCCTTGCCGTCAGAGGGTAGAGAGAGTTGGAGATGCGAAGAGTCAGTTTCTCGCGCGCTTTTCGGATGGGTTCCTCAGTGACCGCCGGGCTATTGGTCACAAGCGCGCTGATCGGGCTGGGGGCTACGCCGGCGCCTGCGGCCGATGGGTCGGTCCTGCACAAGAGCGCCCAGAACATGACCCACCAGGGCACCGACCCGGCCAGTCACGGTGACGTGATCAATTGGGTGGTCGACTACACCGACAACGGGTCCGCGACCCCGCTGCGGCGACCATCACCGATCCGATCAACGGCCCCTCGACCGCGCAGACGTACGTACCCGACTCGCTCAAGGTCCCGCCGGGGTGGACCCCGTCGTGGTCCACGGACGGGACGACCTTCCAGAACACCGACACCGGCACCGCCACGACGGCGGTACGGGCCGGCACCCCCTCCGCACGCCAGGGCGGCACGAGCGTCTCGGCAAACCTGCTCCCACCGCTGCAGGCCGTCAGCACCGCGACCGGCGGCGACGGCTTCACGCCGATCCTCTACCGCGCGGGCGGCAAGGTGGAGGCCTGGAACCTCTTCCACCACTCCAACGCCCCCGCCGCCGTCATCGTCTGTACCGACCTGACGACCGGGCAGGCCTGCGCGGGCGGCCCGTGGCCCAAGCCACTGAACGCCGCCCCCGGCCCGCTCGGGTCCGGCGCCACCTCGGACCTGTCGACCAACTCGCTGGAGCAGTTCGTCTTCGACCCCGACCACTCCGGCGTCGTGTACTTCCCGGCCGTCGCCGCGAGCACCGTCGGCGTGGGCTGCCTCGACCTCGGGGCGCGCGCCGGCTGCGGGTACTTCCCGCTCATCGCCCGTGGCGGCTCGCCGTCGAGCGTCAACGGCATGGCCGGCCTCGTCGAGCAGGGCGGGAACCTGTACGGCACGGCGTCGACCGGACAGGTGCTGTGCCTGTCGATGGCGTCGCGTACGCCGTGCGCCGGGCAGCCGTACGCCGCCATCGTCCCGCCCAACAACGATCAGCCGGGCGCCGGGCACAACGAGTACTTCGGGTCGATGACCGTCGCGGACGGCAAGGTCTTCGCGTCCTCGTCACCGTACAACTCCTCCACCGGCCAGCACGCGCCGGTGCTCGGCTGTTTCGACCCCGCCACCAAGGCCGAGTGCACCGGCTGGACCACGCAGCGCGTCGTCGGCGCCGCCGGCTCGGACACCTACAACGCCTACGTCGGGTACGACACCGCCGGCCACGCGAACCGTGTGTGCTCAACCGTCACCACCCCGTCGATGAAGACCACGTGTTATGACTTCGGCGGTACGGCGGTGGGGGCACCCACGGAGTTCGACGGGCTCCCCAGCGGGGCGCAGGCGTTCAACCCGGACACGGTCACGACACCGGACGGGCACCTGCGCAGCTACTTCGGGGTCTGGGGCGGGTCTGTCGCCGGTGCGACGGTCTGCCACGACTGGACCGCCGACGCGCCCTGTGCCGGGTTCCCGCTCCCGGCGACGCATCCCGGCGTCAACGGCGGAGCGACGCGCGACTACGGCTACTCGTACGACACCACCAGCGGCTGCCTGTTCGGGCTCGGCGACGCCGGCGTGCTGTTCTCCCTAGATCCCGGCACCGCCGCGTCCCCGTGCCTGCACAGCGGGGCCAGCGTGAAGGTGACGCCGTCGGCGTTCTACTGCGACGGCGGCACCGGTCACGTACGGGGCTACCAGAACGCCCGGCTGGAGAACATCGACGTGACCCACGTCGACTTGGCCGCCTCCACGGCGACGGTCACCGACGACAACGGCACCACGATCGCGACTCCTTCGTTCGCTCCGGACGGGACGATCGACCTGTCCGGCATCTCCGCCGCAGCGCACCCGACCATCAATGTGACGACCCACCTGGTACTGAAGAACGGCGGCGACTTCACCGGCACCAACCACCCGGCCCTGGTGGTCACCTACAGCGGCGACGCACCACAGGTCTGTTTCAAAACGAAGATCAGCGACACCTGTACGGTCACCGGCGTGTCCAACACCGCCACCGGCTCCGACACCACCGGCGACCTGACCTCCAACACCGTCAACCTGCCGATCGCCCCCGGCCCGGCCTGCACGCCTCACGTCACCGTAAACAAGGAGATCTGCTCGTCGACGCTGGCCACCAAGTGCGGCCCGGGCGGCAGCGGGCCATGGGTCAAACAGACCCCCGGGGGACTGCTCGGGCTGCTCGGTACGGCCTACTGGCGGATAACCGTGACCAACACCGGTCCCGTGGACGCCACGAACGTCACTCTCAACGACCATGCGGAATCGTCGTGTGAGGCGGCGGCCGGCAAATTCGCCTTGCAGGCGAACCAGACCAAGCAGTTCTATTGCTCGACCTTCCTGCTCGTCCTGCCCCTGAAGAACACCGTCACCGCGTCGTTCCTCCCGGCGAACTCGCCCCCCGGCACGTCGCCGACCACCACGCAAGCATCATCCGCGGTCGCCTGCGGCGTGCTGTGCATCCTCACCAGATAAACCGTTCCACCACAATGGCGGCCCGCGGCATCGGCGGGCCGCCATTGTCCGACTCAGTAGTAAGAGCCGTCGGCGCTAAATCCTGTGGTAGGAGACTCGCCCGTCGGTCGACGGCGATCTGGACGTCGCGGGCGTGGCGGATTCGCGTCCGATCAGGGGCGGCAGTCCGCCATCATCCGTTGGTAGTAGGCTTCGGGGCTGCCGTCCGTTGCCGGCCGCGTCGACTGCACCCAGAGCGTGACCTGCCCGGGGGCCAACGGATCCGCCATATTGACGTACCAGTTGCCGGGGATCTTGTCGCGGCCCACGTTGTCGGCCTTGCCGCCGCCATTCGGGCGGTTGCCTGGCGGTTCGAAGTGAACGAATGAGGCCGTCACCTTGTGCCGCCGCAGTATCGCCAGCGCCTCGTCGACGGTGCGGCCTCGGATGTCGACGCAGTGCAATATCTCTCCGGGCGCGAACGCGCTGTTGGTGCTGACGTACTGCTCGCCCGGCCGCGCGGCGCGGCCGAAGGTGATGTTCGCGAAGCCGTGGAAGTTGATCGGGATCTTCGCACCGACCGGGCAGGCG
Source organism: Actinoallomurus sp. (assembly GCA_025964625.1). Classification (GTDB taxonomy): domain Bacteria; phylum Actinomycetota; class Actinomycetes; order Streptosporangiales; family Streptosporangiaceae; genus Actinoallomurus. Next base: position 10,777 of record JAOPYL010000180.1, read on the forward strand.
CCGCCGCCGGCGAAGCACTTCCCCTTCCGGTTGATCATCTCGATCCCGTTGGCGCCATCCGTCTCGACCACGGTGCCGGCCACCGAAGGTGAGGCCGGAACCAGGGTGAGATGGATGTTCATCCCGTGGGCCGCGAACTCCTTCTTGTACCGAGCGGGGTCGGCGAGCGGGTCCTTGACCTTGACGACCAGGTACTTACCCTGCGTCGAGAAGCTCAGCGCGGCGGGCTCCGCCTTCAGCGGACGCACCGGTTGTCTGGAGGAGCCGGGAGATCCGGCCGACGCGGCGACGACCACCGCCGCCGCACCGACGGCGGCGACCGCCAGCGGCACACCGATGGCGAAGCCGCGGCGACGTCGCCGCGCCGGAGCAGATTCGACAGCGGTGCTCATGATGTGGTCGACCAGGTCGCTCTTGGTCTGCGTGCTCACCATGCCGGCGGCTTCCTCGTCAGTCGTGGTTGCGAGCCGCCGGATCAGGTCGTCGTGGTTCATGCGCGTTCTCCTTTCGCGATACGCGCCCGTGTGGGGTGTGCCGCCGCCGCGCGGGATTCGAGTTCGCGGGCGAAGCGCTTGCGCGCCCGATGCAGCCGGATGCGTACGGCGTTGCGTGAGCACCCGAGCGCGGTCGCGATCTGACCGGGATCCAGGCTCTCCCAACCGACCAGCGCGAGCAGTTCCCGGTCGTCGTCGGACAGCGAGCGGAAAGCGGCTGCCACCGTGGTCAGGTCCTCGTCGTATTCGGCAGGCCGGTACGAGGCGGCGAGATCGGTTCGCAGGCGCTCACTCAGCGCCGACCGGCGCCGCGCGCCCCGGTAGTGGTTCGCGAGGACGCGCCGCGCGATCCCGTACAGCCAGGGCCGTGCGGCGTCGCCACGAGGCATGTCCTCAAACCGCCGCCAGGCGGTCAGGAACGTCTCGGCCAGGATGTCCGCGGCGTCGTGAGCGTTGTCGGCGCGCCGCAGAACGTATCCGATGTCAACGGCCAAGTGCGTGTCGCCGCTGGTGGCCAGGTAAAAGTCCCCATCTCTCGTGTGGTTTCAGTTCTTGGTGAGGCGTCCTCCTGTGCGGTTCCGGGCTTGGCGCATCCTGAAGGACTCGCCTTCGGTGATCACCACGATGCTGTGGTGTAGGAGCCGGTCCAGGAGGCTGACGGCGGTGGTGTGCTCGGGCAGGAACCGGCCCCATTGGTCGAAGGGCCAGTGCGAGCCGATCGCGAGGGCCCGTTGCTCATAGGCGGCGGCGACGAACCGGAACAGCAACTGCGCTCCTGTGTCGTCGAGCGGCGCGAACCCCACCTCGTCCACGATGATGAGGTCGGCGCGCAGGATGGTTTCGATGACTCGGCCGACGGAGTTGTCGGCCAGTCCGCGGTAGAGGGTCTCGACGAGGTCGGCGGCGGTGAAGTAGCGGACCTTGTGGCCGGCTTCGACGGCGGCGACGCCGAACGCGACGAGGCTGTGTGATTTGCCTGTGCCGGCCGGGCCGACGGCGCAGTAGTTCTCCTTGGCGGCGATCCACTCCAGCGAGGCGAGGTAGTCGAACGTCGCCTTCGGGATCGAGGACACCGCCTGGTCGAACTCCTCGATCGTCTTGATCACCGGGAAGGCCGCTGCTTTCATCCGGGCGCGGGCGTTCGAGGCGTCCCGCGAGGTGATCTCGGCGTCTAGGAGGGTCCGCAGGAACTCCTCCGGCGACCACCGCTGGGTCTTCGCGGTGACCATCAGCTCCGGGGCCAGGCGGCGCATCGCGCCGAGCTTGAGTCGGCGCAGCCCGCCGTCCAGGTCGGCGGCCAGCGTGGGAGCAGCGGCGGCGGTCATGACACGTCTCCGATCTTGTAGGCCGACAGCGGCCGGGTCGGTACTTGGGGCAGCTCGATGACCAGGGCGTCCCCCACGGGTCGCGGTTGCGGGATCCCGGCTCCGGCGGCGAGGATGGAGCGGACGTCGGCGGCCCGCCACCGCCGGAATGCCACCGCCCGCTCCAAAGCGGCCAGTAGCGCCGCCTCGCCATGCGCGGCCTGCAACGCGGCCAGTTCGTCGAGGTCGCCGGCCAATCGCGTGTTGCCGGAGGCGGCAGATCCGGTGATGAAAGACTCGGCGACGGGGCCCAGAGCGCAGAACGCCTTCTCCGTCTCGGTCTTGGGGCGGACCGCCCGTCGTGGAGCTGGGCGGGGCCCGCCGTAATGCTCGTCCAGCACGGCCGCCTCGCCGGGCGCGACCGGTGCGTGGTCGGCCACGACCTGTCCGGTCGTCATGTCGGTGACCAGCAGCCGCCCGCCCGCCTCGACCACGGTGACCCTCTGCCCGATGAGAGGGGTCGGCATCGAGTAGCGGGCCGAGCCGAACCGTACGCACGAGAGCCGGTCGACCTTCCGTGTGGTCTGCGTCTTCCCGATCGTCGGCCGTAGTGATGGCAGCGCCCCGAGTAGCTCGACCTCGACGGCCAGGCGTTCGGCCGGGACCGCGGCGATCTCCGAGTGCGGGACGCCGTTGACCTCCGCGCACCACTGCCGAGCCGCCGCGTTCGCAGCGTGAAGGCCGGTGAACGGGGCTTGGGGGACGACCAGGTCCCGCTTGGCATAGCCGACAAGGTTCTCCACCACCCCCTTCGACTCCGGATCCGCCGCCTCGCACCAATCAGGCCGGAAACCGTAAGCGGTGGCGAAACGGACGTAGGCCGCCGTCGGGACGACCCTGTTGGCGACCACGCCGCCCTTCAGACAGCCCATCCGGTCCGCGAGCACGACCTTCGGGACGCCGCCGAGTTCTTCAAAGCACTCAGCCAGCATCGCCAGGGTGGTCTCGGACCGCTCGTCGCCGGCGAACCGCACGAACCGGACCCGCGACCAGGTCAGCACCGCGCAGAACACATGCAAGCTCCCGACGCTGCCCCAGTCGATCGCCAGGGTCTCACCCGGCGTCCATACCGCCGGGCGACGTCCCCGGTGGTGATCTCGCCGCCACTCCTTCTTCGCCGCGGCCACCAGCCGCCGGAAGTTGCGGGCCGACCCCTCATACCCGGCCGCCTTGGCCTGCGGCAGTAGCCGCTTGGCCGAGATCCGGCCCGACGTGGCCGCGACCCGCTCCGCGACCAGCACCGCGGCCACCTCGAAGTTGCGTTCCCTGGGCTTGCGGACCGGCGGCTTGCCCCCGGACCCGGCTCGCTCGATGATGCGCTTGACCGTCTTATGCGTGGTCCCGCACATCACAGCGGCCCCACGATAGGTACCCACCTCACGGTAGGCGGCGATGACATCCATGACTTCCCCCGCAGTCTTCATGACTGAGCAGGCCCCCTGGGCGGCGATCTTGACCGGCTGACACCGTCACGATCTCCGCCCAGGGCACACACTCCCCGTAACGACACGACGACCAACGAGAGATGGGGGGACTTCTAACTGGCCACCAGCGGGGACCTCAACTTGGCCACCCGTGGAGACTTTTGCATGGCCACGGACATCCGAGGACCGGGTCATGCCAGGCCGTATAGACCTGCTCGAAAGTTTGGCGTCTCTCATCGGGGGTTGCAAGCCCTCTCCTCTCACTGACGCGCTGGTGCGGTCATTGGTCGTACGCCCCCTAGGTGTCCGCACCCGCCAGAGCATTTCGCACGGAATTCTTTCCGCGGTGCGGAAACCTAGATCTCGGGCCGTCCGTCCGGGCGTCCCCGACGAGAGGAGATGCCTTGCCCGGCAGAAGAACCGCCGTGGTAATCGGAGCCGTGACCGTGCCGGCCGCCGGCACGGTCAGGCCGGGCCACGCCGCACCAAAGCCGCCGGCGTCCCTTCGGAACGGGCGCCCCAGAGCTTCGCGAAGCCCCGCATCGTCGGTGAGTCCATGCGCCGCGCGAAGCCGCTCAGCATGCAGTCGTTCGCCACGGTCCGTAAAACGACGTGCGCGCCCTCGACCGAGCGCGCCGGTACCCGAAGGCTTGTCGATACGTGCGCCGGAGGCCGTCAAGGTCGCCCCCCTGACATTTGTCAGGCACGGTATTGGCCTCGGCGGTGATGTCCTCCGTTTCGCCCGGCACGCCCGAGGATCTGCTGGAGCCGGCAGCGGCGCGTCATAGCGGCAGCCTGGGCAGCATCTCGACACATCAATCCCTGAAGTACTGGCCGGAACCGGACGAAAACCCAGCAGGCAAAGGCCGTGTCCACCGACTTCTTTCATGTCTTAAATTGTGGCCGCGTACACAACCGTTCCGCCGCCCGTCCGCACGCCGCGGGCGGAGCTCCGCCGAGAGCAGAGGCAGGCCATACCCCCGATGCACATCCGCGCGGCGCGAGGCCGCACGACCGGCCCGGGGCGCCGTCGCCCCGAGTTCCTGTCCCGCCGGGCGATGGGCGCCGTCGCCCTGGCCGTCGCCCTCCTGGCCGCCGTGCTCCCCGGCG
>JAOPYL010000139.1 GCA_025964625.1 Actinoallomurus sp.
GATCATGCTCCCGGGTGTGCTCCGTACAGGGCGCCGCCTCACCGCACAGGTGCCCGCCGGTGGCCGCTGACCGGATACCGCGGCGGTCGTGGTCGCCGGCGCGCAATATCGTTCTGGTCATGAGCACACACTTCGACGTCGTCGTCCTTGGCGCGGGGCCGGGCGGGTACGTGGCCGCGATCCGGTCGGCCCAGCTCGGCCTCAAGACAGCAATCATCGAGGAGAGGTACTGGGGAGGCGTCTGCCTGAACGTCGGGTGCATCCCTTCCAAGGCCCTGCTGCGCAACGCGGAACTGGCCCACATCTTCACCCGTGAGGCGAAGACGTTCGGGATCCAGGTCGACGGCGAGGTGCGCTTCGACTACGGAGAGGCGTTCAAGCGCAGCCGTACCGTCGCGGACGGCCGCGTCAAGGGCGTGCACTTCCTGATGAAGAAGAACGGCATCACGGAGTACCAGGGCCGGGCAGCCTTCACCGACCCGAACTCCCTGCGGGTCGGCGACGAGACCGTGACGTTCGACCATTGCGTCATCGCCACCGGCGCCACCGCGAAGCTGCTGCCGGGCACCTCGCTGTCCGAGCGGGTGGTGACGTATGAGGAGCAGATCCTCAGCGACAGCCTGCCCGAGAGCATCGTGATCGCCGGCGCCGGCGCGATCGGGGTCGAGTTCGCCTACGTGCTGAGCAATTACGGGGTGAAGGTCACGATCGTGGAGTTCCTCGACCGGATGGTCCCGCTGGAGGACCAGGAGGTGTCCAAGGAGCTGGCCAAGCGTTACCGGAAGCTGGGCATCGACGTGCTCACCTCCACCCGCGTCGAGCAGATCGACGACTCCGGGGACAAGGTCCGCGTCACCGTGTCCAAGGACGGGCAGCAGCAGGTCCTGGAGGCCGACAAGGTGCTGCAGGCGATCGGCTTCCAGCCCAACGTCGAAGGGTACGGGCTGGAGAAGACCGGCGTGCGGCTGACCGAGCGCGGCGCGATCGACGTGGACGGCCGGTGCCGTACGAGCGTGCCGCACATCTTCGCGATCGGCGACGTCACCGCCAAGCTCATGCTCGCGCACGCGGCCGAGGCGATGGGCATCGTCGCGGCGGAGACCATCGGGGAGACCGAGACGATGGAGCTCGACTACGTGATGATCCCGCGCGCGACCTACTGCCAGCCGCAGATCGCCAGCTTCGGGTGGACCGAGGAGCAGGCGAGGGAGCAGGGCTTCGACGTCCAGGTCGCCAAGTTCCCATTCGCCGCGAACGGCAAGTCGCACGGCCTGGGCGACGCCACCGGCTTCGTCAAGATCCTGAGCGACGCGAAATACGGCGAGCTGCTCGGCGCGCACCTCATCGGCCCCGACGTCACCGAGCTGCTGCCGGAGCTCACGCTCGCCCAGCAGTGGGACCTGACCGTCCATGAGGCCGCGCGTAACGTGCACGCGCACCCCACGCTCGGCGAGGCGGTCAAGGAGGCCCTCCACGGCCTCGCCGGTCACATGATCAACTTCTGAGCCGGGTGCCATGCCGGCTCGCGCCCGGCGAGTGGCTACCGCCGTTCCACGGTCACCTGGATCCCGGAGACCTGCTCCCGTAGAAGGCGCGCAGCCGTTCGTACGCCTCGGGTGGCGCGTCGGCGGCGTCGAGCCCGAGGAGGGCGGCGCCGAGCACCGGGGGTGCGTCGACGACGAGGAGCTTCGCGTGCGGCGCGAGACGGGCGAACCGCTCCTCGATCGCGGTCATCAGCTGGGCGTGCCGGGCCGCGAGGACGCCCCCGCCGAGCACCACCTCGACGGGGGCGTTCAGCAGGCCGAGCCGGCGGAGCACGACGGTGGCGAGCGCGCTCACCTCGTCGGCCTGCCGCTGGACGAGCCGGCCCGCGACCGCGTCGCCGTCGGCCGCGACCGCGAACAGCACCGGCGACAGCTCGCTCAGCCGTTCCTCGGAGATCTCCCCGAAGTGGATGCCGAGGCCGACATCGAGGGCGCTGCCGGCGCCGAAGTGGGCGGCGACCGCGGCGGCCAGCCCAGTGCCGGGGCCGCGGCCGTCCTCGGCGCGCACGCCGTGCCACAGTGCCTCTTCGCCGAGGTGGTTGCCGCCGCCCCAGTCGCCGGTCACCCGGCCGATGGAGGGGAAGCGGGCGACCTGCCCGTCCGGGCCGACGCCGGCGCAGTTGATCCCGGCGCCGCACACGACGGCGACGCCCCAGCGTTCGGTGACGCCCGCGCGCAGCAGGGCGAAGGTGTCGTTGCCGACGCGTACGTTGCGTGCCCAGTTGCAGGCCGTGATGACCCGGTGGAACTCCTCTTCCTCCTCCGGCAGGTCGACGTTGGCCAGATAGGCCGACACCTGGTCGGCGACCGGCCAGGGAGCCGTCAGCCCGGCGGCCTCCAGCGCGCGGGTCACCGCGTCCGTGACGGCGTTCACCGCTGTCTCCACGCCGTCGGCGACCGGCCGGAACCCACCGCCGCGGACGGTCGCCAGCACGTCGCCGTCCGCGGTGAGCACGGCGACGTCGGTCTTGCTGTTCCCGCCGTCGATAGCGAGGATCATGCGCCCACCGCCCAGGGGAGATGCGCCGCGTTCGCGGCGACGAGCCGGCCGGCGAGCTCGGTGGCCGTGCTCGACCGCCCGATCAGCGGATGGGCGAGAAGGGCGTCCGCCACCCGGTCGACACCTCCCTTGAGCGCGGCCTCCAGGGCGAGTTCCTCGTACGCGCTGACGTGCGCGATCAGGCCCGCGTAGAGAGGCTCCACAGGATCGACCGGCAGAGGATCGGCGCCGGCGGCGGTGACGCGGGCCGGCACCTCGATCACCGCCTCGTCGGACAGGAACGGCAGCCGGCCGCGGTTGCGGACGTTGACGACCTGGACGTCGCCGCGGTCGCCGGACAGAGACGCGACGAGGTCGACGGCGGCCTCGGAGTAGAACGCGCCGCCGCGCTCCTCCAGCAGCCGCGGCTTCTCGTTAAGGGCCGGATCGGCGTACATCTCCAGGAGCTGCTCCTCGATGGCCGCCACCTCTTCCGCCCGCGACGGCGCGGCGAGCTGCTCGGCCACCACCGCGTCATGTTCGTAGAAATACCGGAGGTAGTACGACGGTACGACGCCGAGGCGCCGGATGAGCGCGGCAGGAAGGCCGATATCGGACGCGAGGTCACCGGCGTGCTCGGCGAGCAGCTTCGGGAGCACGTCCTCGCCGTTGAGGTGGACCGCGCGTTCCCAGGTCAGGTGGTTGAGGCCCACGTGCCCGAGCCGGATGTCGCCGGGCGGCACCCCGAGCGCGTCCGCGAACCGCCGCTGGAAGCCGATCGCCACGTTGCACAGCCCGACGGCGCGGTGCCCGGCGTCGAGCAGCGCCCGCGTGACGATGCCCACCGGGTTGGTGAAGTCGATGATCCACGCATCGGGTGCGAGCGCGGCGACCCGGTCGGCGATGCCGAGCACGACCGGCACGGTGCGCAGCGCCTTGGCCAGGCCGCCCGCGCCGGTGGTCTCCTGGCCCACGCAGCCGCAGGCCAGCGGGAGCGTCTCGTCCACCTGGCGGGCCGCCTGCCCGCCGACGCGCAGCTGCAGGAGTACGGCTCCGGCGCCCTCGACGCCCTCGTCGATGACGGACGTCGTGCGGATCACGCCCGGGTGGCCGTACCGCTGGAAGATCCGCCGTGCCAGCCCGCCGACCAGGTCGAGGCGGCGCGCGTCCGGGTCGACCAGTGTCAGCTCCGACACCGGCAGCGTGTCGCGCAGCCGGGCGATGCCGTCCACGAGTTCCGGCGTGTACGTCGACCCACCGCCGACAACACAGAGTTTCAACCCTTCACCCCCGTCAGAGTGACTCCTTGGATGAACACCCGCTGAGCCAGGAAGAACACGATCATCACAGGTAGCACGGTGAGGAGCGTCGCGGCCATGGTGAGGTTCCACTCGACATGGTGCGCGGCGCGGAACGTCGACAGGCCGACGGCGAGCGTCCACGACTCCGGCTTCGTGTAGATCAGCGGCCCGAAGTAGTCGTTCCAGGCGTAGAAGAACTGAAACAGCGCGACCGCGGCGATCGCCGGCCGGGCCATCGGCAGGATGACCCGGAGCATCGTGCCGACCTCACCGCAGCCGTCGACCCGCGCGGCGTCGGCGTACTCCTTGGGAATCGTCACGAGGAACTGCCGGAGCAGGAAGATCGAGAACGCGTCCCCGAACAGCATCGGGATGATGAGCGGCCACAGCGTGCCGGTCAGCTGGAACCGCGCCCACATGATGTAGAGCGGCACGATCGTCACCTGCGGCGGCAGCATCATCGTGGTGATCACCAGGACGAACGCCGGCTTCCGGCCGCGGAACCGGAACCGGGCCAGCGCGTAGGCGACCGGGACGCTGGAGACCAGCATGAACACGGTGGCCAGCACCGCGTAGATGAGCGTGTTGACGAGCCACCGCACCATGACCCCGTTGTCGGTCGTCAGGGCCTGGCCGAAGTTCTCCCAGTGCCAGCTCCTCGGCCACAGGCCGCCGGTGAGCGTCTCGTTGCTGCTCATCACCGCGGTGATGAACATGAAGATCAGTGGCGCCAGGAACATGATCGCCAGGGCGATCGCGATCGCGTGCGTCGCGATCCAGTAAAGGCGCCTGCGCCTGCGCTGCCGCCGTCCGCCCGCCCGCCGAGGGCTGAGAACGGGGGAGCGGCGCACCGCGACGGTCGTGCCGGTCATCGCGACAATCCCTTCAGTCGTCGTCGCCGAACGCATGGAACTGGCGGAGCAGGATCAGCGTGAAGAACATCGCGACGGCGAACAGCACGAGCGCCAGCACGCACGCGTAGCCCATGTTGAACTGCTGGAAGCCCTCGTTGTAGAGCGTCTGCGGAAAGGTCAGCGACGCGCCGTCCGGGTAGCCGGGGGCGGTGGTGGTGCCCGCCTGGTCGGCGTTGCCCTGCGAGGCGTTGGCCGCGACCATCGCCTGCGTGAAGTACTGCAGGGTCTGGATCACGCCGGTCACCGCCGAGAACATCAGCACCGGCGAGATCGTCGGCAGCGTGATCCGGCGGAACTGCTGCCAGGCGTTGGCGCCGTCGATGGCCGCCGCCTCGTAGAGCGACTTCGGCACGTCCAGCAGCGACGCCAGCAGGATGATCATCACGTCGCCGATGCCCCACAGTGCGAGCAGCGTCAGGCCGGGCTTGGTCCAGGTGGGGTCGTTGAACCAGTCAGGCAGGTGGATGCCGATCTTGCCCGCGATGCCGTTGATCGGCCCGGTACCGGGGTTGACCACGAAGACGAACGCGACGGTCGCGGCGACCGGCGGGATCAGGAACGGCAGGTAGAACACCGACCGCAGGATGGTGCCGCCCCGCTTGATCTTCGTGAGCAGCTGCGCGAGGCCGAGCCCGAACAGCACGCGCAGCGGCACCATCACGACGACCAGCCACAGCGTGTTCTTGATGGCCGTCCAGGCGTACGGGTCCTTGAACAGGAATCGGTAGTTGGTGAGCCCGATCGGCTGGAGCTGGAACAGGTTGTAGCGGAAGAAGGAGAAGTAGACCGTGGCGGCGAGGGGATAGGCGAAGAACAGCGAGAACCCGACCAGCCAGGGCGACATGAACGCGAGCACCCGGAGGCGGTGACGGCGCCGCGCTCGCGACGCCGTCACCGGACCGAGCGGCAGTGCGGCGGCCATCGGTCAGCCGCCGGCCAGCCGCAGGGCGTCGTTGACGTTCTTGTCCAGGGTCTGAAGGCCCTCTTGCAGGTTGGGCACCTTGCCGGGCTCCCACTGGTCCTGCACGAAGCTCAGGAACTTCACGATGAAGTCGCCGCCGTTGATCGTGGACGGGATCGTCGTGCTGTTGGGGTTCTTGAAGACGTCCAGGAACGTGTGGAACTGCGGCGGAAGCGTCAGCTTCGGCGACGACAGCGCGGGGATGGTACTGGGTACGTTCCCGAGGCCGTTGGCGAAGGTCACCAGCGCGTCGGTGTTGGTGGTCAGGTACTTGACGAACTCCCAGGATGCCTGTGGGTGCTTGGCGCCGCGCGGGATGCCGATGATGGTCCCGGTGATGAAACCGCCGCCAAAGGCGCTCTGCCGGTCGTCGTTGACCGGGATCGGCGTGGTGTCGTACTGGACGTTGGGCGCCTCCTGCTGGAGGAATTTGGTGCGCCACTCACCGTCGATGGCCATGGCGACCTTGCCCTTCTCGAAGGGGTTGGAGGCCTCGAACTCCTGGCCCATCGAGTGCACGAATTTTTTGACGTTGGCGTAGCCGTACCAGTCCAGGAGGCTCTTCTCCCACTGCAGGTACTTGGTGAACCCGGGGTCGGTTGCGAAGTTCGCCCGTCCCTGGGAGTTCAGCCACGTGACGCCGAAACTGGGGGCGATGTGCTCGGGGACGTGCTCGTAGTACGTCACCGACGGCAGGAAACCGGCGACCTTGATCGTGCCGTCCGGGTTCCGCACGGTGAGCTTCTTGGCCAGGGCGGTCAGCTCGCTGATCGTCTTCGGCGGCTGGTCGCCCTTCATCAGGGCCTTGTTCGAGTAGAGGGCGTAGTCGTCGGCGAGCAGGGGGAGCGTGCAGCGGTCGCCCTTGTACTGCGTGTAGTCCTGGACGGCCTTCGGGAACATGTTCAGGTCGACCTTGTCCTTCTGGAGGAAGGGCGTCAGGTTCTGCAGCGCGCCGCTGGAGCAGAACTGGCCGACGTTGTCGGTGGAGAAGGAGGACACCACGTCGGGCGGGTTGCCGCCACGCACCACGTTGAGGATCTTGGTGTCGTCCTGCCCCTTGACGAGCTTGACGGTGATGTTCGGGTGGAGCCGGTGGAAGCCGGCGATGGCGTCCTGGAACGCCTTCACCTCGTGGGGAGCGCTCCAGCCGTGCCAGACCTCGATCGTCTGGGGGGCGTCGGCCTTGGGGCCGGTGGCGGCCGGGGACTGGTTGCCCGCCGTACACGCGGTCGCGGTGGCGGTGACGATCAGGGCGGTTACGAGCCGCCGGGGGCGTGGGAACACTCCTGTCTCCTTCTGGCGTCAGCCGCGGGAGGGCTGAGAGAGGACTAACGGACGGTGCTGGAGAAGATCTCCTCGCGCGCTTCACCGAGCGCGAGATGCAGAGCACCGGTCAGGACGGGGTTGCCGTCGACCGAGCTGAGCCGCAGAGGGGGGTGCGGGATGGTCATCGTGTGCAGTTCCTGTTCCACGAGGACACGGAGCGGTTCGCCGCCGGCCAGGGGTACGTCGCCGGCGAGCACGACCAGTTCGGGATCCAGGACGCTCACGATCGCGGCGAGACCGGTCGCGAGCCGGGTGGCGAGCTCCCCGAGCCCCGCCGCGGCGCGCTCGTCGCCGTCATCGAGCGCTTGCCGGGCGCGCCGGACGATCTGGTCCGCCCGGCTGCCGCGGAAGCCGTGCTCGCGCAGCAGCTTGAGCACGGCGGGCGCGCCGGCGACGGCCTGCAGGCCACCTGTGTTGGCCCGGCCCGGCTCGCGGATGATGGGTGCCGCCGCGACCGGCATGTAGCCGACCTCGCCGGCGCCCCCGGTGGCGCCGCGGACCAGCGATCCGCCGAGCACGATCGCGAGGCCGATGCCCGCGCTGACCCACAGGAGCACGAAGTTCGGTGACTCCACGGCCTTCCCGTGCGCGAGTTCGGCCATGGCGACCAGGTTGACGTCGTTCTCGACGGCGACGGGCAGGCCGAGGCCGTCCCGCAGCCGGCTCAGCAGATCCGGGATGTGCCAGCCGGGCAGGTGGGAGGCGTACCCCAGCTGTTCGGTGCGCGGGTCGACGGCGCCGGGAACGCCGATGACCACGCGGTTGAGCCGGTCGATGCCGATCCCCGCCGTGTCCGCGGCGCCCTCGACCGCGATACGGGCCCGGGCGATGGCGTCGCCGCCGGACGAACCCGGTGTCGGCAGCTCGAAGCTCCCGGTGACGGCGCCGGTGAGGTCGGCCACGGACGCGCGGATCTGGGCGCGCCGGACCTCCAGCCCGGCGACGTGCCCGGCGTCGGGGTTGATGCGGTACGCCTCCGCGGTGCGCCCCGGGCCGCCCTCACGGATCCCGTCCAGGACGACCAGGCCCGCCTCACGCAGCCGGGTGAGGAGCTGGGACGCGGTCGGCTTGGACAGCCCGGTCAGCACACCGATCTCCGGCCGGGTGAGAGGACCGCGCCTCAGCAGGACCTCGAGCGCCGCGCGGTCGTTGATGGCCCGCAGGAGGCTGGGGGTGCCCGGCGTGGTGGTCAACGGTGTCTCCGGAACCAGAGCAGGTTAGGAAACTTTCCTAACTTGCCGGTGAACGTACGACTACCCGGACGTGGCGTCAAGAGAATCTGCGGCTGGTGTTACCAAGCCGAGACCGGTCGCGTCACTGGAGCGATCCACGGCGGGCGCTAGCCGGCGATGATGAACCGCGTCTTGCCGAACGTGACCTCGTCGCCTGGGCGCACGCGGGTCGGGCCCGCGATGCGGTAGCCGTTGACCTGCGTGCCGTTCATCGACCCGAGGTCGGACAGCAGCCAGGCGTTTTCGGCTCTGCGCAGCTCGGCGTGGACCCGGGAGACGCTGAGGTCGGTCACGATGAACTGGCAGCCCGGTGCCCGGCCGATCAGCAGGCGGGTCGAGTCGCGCGGGGGAAGGGCGAACCGCGGCAGCCGGGGGGCACGCCAGGCGGCCTCGATGCGCGCGGTCATGGACGACAGGGAGGTGATGGCCCCCGTCAGGCCGCGCACCAGGCGGCTGCCCGGCGGCAGGTCGCTGACGAGAGCGGTCAGCTCGGCGTTGCTGCGCGCGCGCAGTGCCGAGTCGACGCGCCGCTCGAACGTCTCGTGCGACAGCCGGCCCTCGGCGGCGCGATCGCGGAGCTCGCGGAGCACGCGGTCGCGGTCCTCGTCCGAAGCGCGTACCGGGAGCCCTTCCATGAGATGAGTATCCGGACCGGAAAGTCCCGTGTCCAGTACGCGGCCCGCCGCCTGGGGCACCCGGCGGCCTGCCGGAGGTGACGACGGGCCGGGGTCCAACAGAACAAATGATCTACAATGTAAAGGCGCCGGGTCGTGTGCGCCGATCCACCGGCGGACCCCACTGGACGTGCACTGCGGCGGGCTTACGGAACACCAGCCCGCGTGGTTCGGCCGCGCGGGTCAGGCGCAGGTCCGGCAGCCGCAGCAGTGCTCTCAGCGCGGTGCCGGTCTCCAGCCGGGCCAGGTGCGCGCCGAAGCAGAAGTGCGGCCCGTGCGCGAACGACAGGTGCCGGCCGGCACCCACACGCCGCACGTCGTACCGGTCGGGTTCGGCGAAGACGGCCGGATCGCGGTTGGCGGCGGCGATGGACACCCGCACGAGGTCGCCCTTGGCGACGCGTGCGTCCCCGAGTGCCAGCTCCTCCACGGCGTAACGGTCGATCACCGACGCGGCGGGCTCAAGGCGTGCCGACTCCTCGACGGCGTTGGCCAGCAGACCGGGTTCGGCGCGGACCAGGGCGAGCTGGTCCGGATGGGTCAGCAGATGCAGGGCGGCGTTTGTGATCATGCCTTCGGTGGTGTCGATGCCGCCGAACATCAGCACCGCCGTGTTGGCCACGACCTCGGTCGTGGTCAGGCCCTCCGGCTGCCCGGCCACGCCGGTGAGCAGCGACGACGGGCTGCCGTCCGCGATCGCCGCCTCGACCCTCGCGCGCAACATGGCGTACGCCTCCGGAGTGCCGCCACCCCGGCCCGCGGTGATGTCGGAGACGGCGACGACGAGTGCCTCGTACCAGGATCGGATAGTGAGGGCATCGGCATCTCCGAGCCCGAGCGCCTCGGCGACGACCGACACGGCGAGCGGCCCGGCGAACTCCGACCGCAGCTCGGCCCGGCCGGCCGGTGTCAGCGCCGCGGCGAGCCGGTCGACCTCGGCCTCGACGAACGCGGTGAACCGGGTTCGCGTCTCGGCGGGCCGGAACGGACGGGCGAACGGTTCGCGATGCCGGGTGTGCATCGCGCCGTCGAGGGAGAGCATGCTCGCCCCGATCACCTGGGCGGTCGAGAAACGCGGGTCATCGACGGTGTACGCCTTCGCGTCGCGCATCACCTCAAGGGCCAGGTCGTGGCGGGTGACCAGCCATCCTCCGAGTGCCGGGAGCCATGACACCGGCTCGGTCGCGCGCAGCCGTGCCAGCAGCGGGTGCGGATCGGCTTCCAGCTCCTCGATGGTGGCGCTCGCGCCGATGGGGAATCTCACCCGGACGACATTACGGCCTGTCAGCGGGTAGCCGGCAGCACGGTACACAGGTGCCAGGATGCCCGGACTCGTCAGCCGAGGGAAGTCCGATGCTGTGGCGGCCGTAGCGGACGGTCAGACCAGGTACCTGTCCGGCGAAGGTCGTGTTCGAGCAGTCGTCGTTGCGGCACAGGAACCGGCGAATCGGCACGCGGTTTCGGGGTCAGGGGAGCGGGGTGTTGTAAGAGAGCAAAGACGCGGTGTCGCCGGTCAGCAGAAGCTCGGTGGACGCGCAGTTACGCACCTGGGGGAACACTCGCCGATAGCGGGCCAGCGGGATGCCGAGCAGCTCGCACAGGACCAGCCGGAGCAGGGTGTTGTGCATGATGATCAGCACCTGCTCCCCGGGGTGCCGCGCGGCCGCGCGCCGC
>JAOPYL010000195.1 GCA_025964625.1 Actinoallomurus sp.
CACGGCGCGAGCACCGGCACGGGCGACTCGCCGTTGCGGCCGTGCAGCGCCTGCAGCAGATCGGCCTGCTCGGTCTTGGTGGGCATGCCGGTGGAGGGGCCGGCCCGCTGCACGTCGATGACGATGAGCGGCAGCTCGGTGGCCACGGCCAGGCCGACCGTCTCGCTCTTCAGTGACACGCCGGGACCGGAGGTGGTGGTCACGCCGAGCGATCCGCCGAAGGAGGCGCCGAGCGCGGCGCCGGCGGCGGCGATCTCGTCCTCGGCCTGGAAGGTCCGCACGCCGAACCGCTTGTGCTTGGACAGCTCGTGCAGGATGTCGGAGGCCGGGGTGATCGGGTACGACCCGAGGAACAGCGGCAGTCCGGACCGGCTGCTCGCGGCGACCAGGCCGTAGGCCAGAGCCATGTTGCCCGAGATGTTGCGGTACAGCCCAGGCGGCAGCGTGGCCGGCTTGACCTCGTACGACACCGCGAACGACTCGGTGGTCTCGCCGTAGCTCCAGCCCGCCTGGAAGGCCGCGATGTTGGCCTTCATGATCTCGGGCTTCTTGGCGAACTTCAGCTCGAGGAAGCGTACGGTCGCCTCCGTCGGCCGGTGGTACAGCCAGGACAGCAGGCCGAGGGCGAACATGTTCTTCGCCCGCTCGGCGTCCTTCTTGGAGATGTCGAAGTCTTCCAGCGCCTTGACGGTCATCGACGTCAGCGGCAGCGAGTGCACGTGGTACTCATCGACCGAACCGTCCTCGAGCGGGTTGGCCTCGTAGCCGACCTTGGTCAGCGCTCGCTTGGTGAACTCGTCGGTGTTGACGATGAGGTCCGCGCCGCGCGGCAGATCGCCCATGTTGGCCTTGAGCGCGGCCGGGTTCATCGCGACGAGGACATTGGGCGCGTCGCCCGGCGTCACGATGTCGTGGTCCGCGAAGTGCAGCTGGAAGCTGGACACACCCGGCAGCGTGCCGGCCGGCGCACGGATCTCGGCCGGGAAGTTGGGCAGCGTCGACAGGTCGTTGCCGAAGGCCGCCGTCTCCTGGGTGAACCGGTCGCCGGTCAGCTGCATGCCGTCGCCGGAGTCCCCGGCGAAGCGGATGATGACACGGTCGAGTTGCTGGACCTGTTTGGTCACAGAGCAGGACCTCCTCGACGAGCAGTCGACCGGAGGAAGGCGTCCGTATCCGACTTGCTATTTAGGCTTACCTTCATGCTACGTCCCCGTGTGACGTGGATGATCCGATGGTTTCAGCGGTGGCGGTGGCCGTGAGCCGCGTCCGGCGAACCGGTGATCCGCCTTCCCGCATGTGACATCCGCGCCCCCGAACAGTCGGTTCCCCGTCGCGAGGCGCGCAAGCATGCGGGCGGCGACCGGCGGGCGCCGGCGGACTCAGGCCCCCGCGCGGTACACAGCGCGCTCGCCGACCGGCACAGGTCGACGTGCAGGCGGGCGACGAGCAGCGATCCGATCACGTCCGAACTATAGGACCCGGTTATCGAGCGCGTCGTGGTCGGGGCTCGGGAGCGGTCCCGTCAGCCGCTCTGCTGTTCCTGCGTGAGCTTGCTCAGCAGGGCGTTCACGTCGCTGGAGGAGTTCACCTTCGCCTCGAACGTCGCATTCGCGTGGATGGTGAACCGCGCCTTGTGCGAGTGGTACCAGGATGACCACGACCCGCCGCTGGTCCGGCAGGTGATCGTCGTCTCGCGGCCTGGGACCGTCGAGCCGGACCCCGAGCACGTCGCCACGGTGGGCCCGTCACCCCAGAACCTGGCGTTCATCGTGATGCGGACCGTGGTGGTGGAGCCGCCCATCACGGACGGCATCACGCTGCTGTGGACCGTGCAGCCCGGCTCGGTGCAGCTGCCGAACTTCTTGCTCATCGGCAGGA
This sequence comes from Actinoallomurus sp., assembly GCA_025964625.1. Lineage (GTDB taxonomy): Bacteria > Actinomycetota > Actinomycetes > Streptosporangiales > Streptosporangiaceae > Actinoallomurus. The sequence continues at coordinate 1,879 of JAOPYL010000195.1, forward strand.
TGGTGACCTGGGGGTCGTACGCGTCTCCGAGGTCCTGGACGTCGTCGCGCAGCTGCGAGAAGACAGGGCTCATCGCGGATGCCGGCAGCGCTGTCACGTTCAGGGCGTACTCCTCGCTCCCGGCACTGCCCTCGATGCGCAGCAGGCGGCGCGGCTCGCTCCTGGAGATGTAGTACGTCACCTCGTTGATCGTCATCTTGATGGCGGGAGTGCTGCCGACCGGAGTCTTCTCCGCGTCCGGATCGTTCCCGGCCTGCTCCAGGATCCGCGCGAGCTTCGCCGGGGACAGGTCCGCCAACTTCAGGTCGATGCTGGTGTCCGGAGCCCTGGTCCACGTGCCGTCCGCCGTGCCGGCCGACGTCGGGGACAGGCCATGGGACGTCCAGTAGCTCGAATTCGCCTTGATGTAGGTCGCGTCCCCGATGTCGACGCGGCTCACCGGGGAGCCCTGGGAGGTGTACGAGCCCTGGGCGCTGCCGGCCTTGGTCACGCTGAACGTCGCCTGCCCGCTGCCGTACGCGCCCGTGTAGTTCAGGCCCGCCGCCTGGCCGAGGTTCTGCCCGGCCTTGTTCGCCGCCTTGCCGGAGGTCTTCTTCGGGTCGTCGCCGGATCCGCCCAGGGCGACCACGACGACCACCAGCACGACCAGCGCGACGAGGCCGCCGACCACGGCCACGATGACGCCCCCACGGCCCTTCTTCGGCGGCGGCCCGAAGCCGTACGGCTGCGACGGCCCGCCCCACGGAGGCAGCCCGCCCGACGGTGGTGGCCCGCCCGGCCCGCCCGGACCGCCGAGGCCGGCGGGTCCGCCGGGAGCTTCCGGGCCGGGGGGCGGTGGCCGGCCTCCGCCCGGCGGAGGGCCGGGATACTGCCACTGCGGCGTGTTGCCGGGGGGAGGCGGCCACGGGCCGGGCCGGCCCGGTTGCGGTCCCTGGCCGCCGTCTGGCCCCACGCTCATGAGTCCCCCTCGATTCGCCCGTTGTCGCCGTGACCTTACGGTTGGTGGCATTGTCCGACAAGTCGCGTATGCGGTTCTGTTACCTGGCGGAGACCCGGACCGAACCGGTCCCGTTGCCATTCGGGGCGGGCGCATTACGCTGGCCTGTATGCACGGCTACTTCGGGCAATATCTCAGCGTCGTCGTGTTGTTCATGATCGGCGGTGCGATCTTCGGAGGCGCGCTCCTGGCCAACCGGGCCCTGCGCCCGCACCGGCCCACCCCCGAGAAGCTCATGACCTACGAGTGCGGCGTCGACCCGGTCGGTGAGGGCTGGGCGCAGTCCTACGTCCGCTACTACGTCTTCGCCTACCTGTACGTCGTCTTCGCGGTGGACGCGGTGTTCCTCTTCCCCTGGGCGACCGTGTTCGCCGCCCGTGGATACGGTTATGTGACTTTGGGGGAGATGTTCGTCTTCCTCGCGTTCATCGCCGCCGGTCTCGCCTACGCCTGGAGGAAGGGCGTTCTCGGCTGGGTCTGAGACAATGACGGACATGGGTGCCGTTGATCTACCGGAGCCGCGCATCGGGCCGGCGAGTAAGCTCGCTCCAAAGCCGATCAAGTTCGTGCTCAACTGGGGGCGGCGCTACTCCCTGTGGGTGTTCAACTTCGGCCTCGCCTGCTGCGCGATCGAGTTCATCGCGACCTCGATGTCGCGTCACGACTTCATCCGGCTCGGCGTCATCCCGTTCGCGCCCGGGCCGCGGCAGGCCGACCTGATGGTGGTCTCCGGCACCGTCTCCGACAAGATGGCGCCGGCCGTGAAGCGGCTGTACGAGCAGATGCCCGAGCCGAAGTACGTCATCTCGTTCGGGGCCTGCTCCAACTGCGGCGGTCCGTACTGGGACTCCTACTGCGTGACGAAGGGCGTCGACCAGATCATCCCGGTCGACGTGTACGTGCCGGGCTGCCCGCCCAGGCCCGAGGCTCTGCTGCACGGCATCATCCGGCTCCAGGAGAAGATCGCTGCGGAGTCGCTGGGCGACCGCTACACCGGGGAGGGCGAGCCGGTCGCTCCGCCGCCCCTGGTGGTGCCGAAGCCGCCTACTCCGGCGGTCCTGCGCCGGCCGCTGGTCCTGCCGCCGATGCCGGAGCCGGAGGAGATCGAGGCGGCCGAGCAGCCCACCCAGAGCCTGATCATCCCCATCGCCAACACGGACGCCGTCCGAACCCACGAGTTCCCGCCCGCGGAGGGCCCGTCCCGAGACGCCGCGTCCCCGGCCGAGACGCAGGAATCTCCGCCCGCCGACGGGGCACACGAGGCCGCGGGCCGGCCGGCCGAGGCGCCGCCCGAGAGCGATGTGCCGGTGGCGGAGGACGCGACGCGCGAGATCCCGGTGGCGGACCAGCCGACGGAGGTGCTGCCGCCGGCGGCCGGCCCGGACGCCGGGTCAGAGCGGACCCAGGAGTTCCCGCCGGCCGAAGAGGTGCGGAAGGCCGCCGGCGCGAAGCAGAGGCGGCGTGGCGAGCGGCTGAGGCGGTTCGCCGAACCACCGCCGGTGGATGCCCTTGAGGACCTCGACATCATTCCGGGACTGAGCGATGACGATTGAGCTGTCGGTGGCGTGGGCGCGGCGGTTCGGCGACGAGGTCCACAGCGAGGACACCTTCGGCACGCTCACCGTGGACGTGCCGCCGGAACTCTGGGCAGAGGCCCTGACCTTCGCGCGGGACGACCTGGCCTGCGGTTTCTTCGACTGGCTGACCGCCGTCGACGAGCTGGAGGAGGGCTTCGCGATCGTCGCGCACGTCTACTCCCTGGAGGAGGGGCACCATCTGATCGTCCGGACCCGCGTGCCGCGTGAGGACCCCCGGCTGGTCACCGCGACCGGCGTCTACCGCGGCGCGAACTGGCACGAGCGTGAGACGTACGAGATGTTCGGCGTGCTCTTCGACGGGCATCCGAATCTGAAGCCGCTGCTGCTTCCGGACGGCTTCGAGGGCAATCCCCTGCGCAAGGAGTTCGTGCTGGCGGCGCGCGTCGCGAAGCCGTGGCCGGGTGCGAAGGAGCCGGGAGAGTCCGGCCGCGGTGCGCCGAGCCGCCGCCGCATGCTGCCGCCGGGCGTGCCACAGGACTGGGGTCCCGCCGCCCGCGAGGCCGCCCGCAGGGCCGCCG
>JAOPYL010000211.1 GCA_025964625.1 Actinoallomurus sp.
CGCCTCGTCGTACGGGCCCGCGTCGCCGCCGGCGCCCGGCTCGTCTTCTCCCCCGAGCCGGCGATCGCCGCGGCGGGCTGCGACCACCGGGCCCTGGCCGACGTGACCCTCGAGGAGGGCGCGGAGCTGGTCTGGCGGGAGGAGATCGTGCTCGGCCGCCACGGTGAGCGTCCCGGCCGGTACGTCAGCCGGTTCGACGTCACGATCGGCGCGGTGCCGCTGCTCCGCCACGAGTTGCGGATCGATGAGGACGCGACGAGCGGCGCCGTGCTCGGCGACGCCAAGGCCGTGGGCAGCCTGCTACTGACCGGAGGCGACCTGGCGCGGGAGCCGTACGCCGAACACGGCCTGGCGGTCCTGCCGCTCGCCGGGCCCGGAGTGCTGGTGACGGCCATGGCCGCCGACACCGTACGGCTGCGCGCCCGGCTGCGGCACGGCCGTTCGGCCGCGACGGCCCCTGACGGCGCTGTAGCCGGGTGAGGGGCACCCTCATCGTGTTCTAACCGGATCAGGGGCACCCTCACATCGCCTCGCCGCTTCGCGCCGCCTATCCATCAGGGGACCATCCAGTCGAGGACGGGGGTGGACTGGAGCCAGACGAGGAGGCACATCAGCAGCAGGAGCAGCGCGCTCCAGCCGAAGACCCGCCGGAACAGCGTGCCCTCGGCGCCGACGATGCCCACCGCGGCGGTGCCGACCGCGAGGTTCTGCGGCGAGATCATCTTGGCCATGACGCCGCCGGAGGTGTTCGCGGCGCCGAAGAGGGCCGGCGAGACGTTGAGCTGGTGCGCCGCGGTGACCTGCAGGTTGCCGAACAGAGCGTTCGACCCGGCGTCGGTGCCGGTGATCGTGACACCGAACCAGCCGACGACCGGTGACAGGAACGCGAAGAAGCCGCCGGCCTTGGCGAGCCAAACGCCGAGCGTGGAGATCTGGCCGGACAGGTTGATGACGTACGAGAGCGCGAAGACGCAGAAGATCGTGATAATCGCCCGCCGAACTGGCGGATCGTCTCGCCGTACGTCTTCAGCCCGGCGAGCGGGCTCATCCGCAGCACCAGGAGGGTGAGCAGGCCGGAGACGAACAGCAGCTTCCCGGTCGCGCCCAGGTAGTTGATGATGTACGCGGTGTTGGCGGGCTTGCCCTTGGGGGTGAGGACGTGCAGGCCGGGCCAGTGGAAGGTCCACACGCCGTTTCTGGCGAGCCACTTCTTCACCGCGTCGATCTGCGCGATGGAGAAGACCGCCACGATGATCACGTACGGGGCGAAGGCCTTGAGCACGTCGACGCGGGAGTCGTCGCGGCCTGCGCGCCGCTCGAACGCCGGGTCGGGCGTGTCCGCCGAGCCGCCCGCGATCACGGGCGTAGCCACCGTGGCCCCTTCCGGGCTCCACACCCGGTTGAGCAGGATGATCGCGCTGGCCGAGACGAGCGCGGCGAAGATGTCGCACAGCTTGTAGGACCAGTAGTTCGAGAACTCGGACCGGCAGGCCGTCATCTCGCCGAGCTGGTCGGTGCACTGCGGCTTCGGCACCGCAGTTACGCCTTCGGCTGGGCGATGGGCGGGGAGAACCAGGCCTTCGACGACATGGACCCCGTCGCCATCCACGACCTCCGTTGAAGAGCCGCCCCGGCAACGGCAACGCGACGGAGAAGGTCCTCGCGGTGCTCCAGGCGCTCGCCGACCATGAGCGCATCGCCGACATCTCCGGCGCGACCGGGCTGCCCAAGTCGACCGTCCACCGGATCCTGCAGTCGCTGGTCGAGCACAGATTCGCGCTCAACGCCGGTGACGGGCACTACATCGGCGGCCCGCGCATCCTCACGCTCGCCGACGGCCTGATGGGCCGGTTCGATCCGGCGCAGCACGCCGACGGCACGCTGCGCCGGCTCCGGAAGGACACCGGGCACACCGTGCATTTCGGCCTGCTCGCCGGGGACGACGTGGTCTACGCCGCCAAGGTCGAGGGCAGGAAGCCGTACCGGATGCCCTCGCGGGTCGGCATGAGCGTGCGGCTGCACACGACCGCGATCGGCAAGGCCATCCTCGCGACCATGACCGACGAGGCGGTGAGCGCGATCGTCGGCCGCACCGGGCTGGAGGGGCGCATCCCGGGCACCATCGCCGGCGAGTCCGCGCTGCTCGACCATCTGAAGGTGGTCCGCGGACGCGGGTACGCGCTGGACGAGGAGTAGAACGAGCCCGGCATCCGCTGCGTGGGCGCGGCCGTCTTCCACCACAGCGGCCGCGCCACCGGCGCGGTGAGCATCTCCACCCTCGCGCTCCAACCCTGGGACTCGCCACTCGATGAGCTCGCCGCGCGCGTACGGGCCGCCGCCCGGGAGATCTCCGAATCCCTCGGAGCCGTCCCGGCACGGCGGCCCGTGGCGTGACGCGTCAGGCGCGGTGCGGCGGCCGCGCGTGCGTCGGCGCGGCCATGCGGTTCCAGGCGTTGATCATCGCGACCTGGGCGACGAGGTAACCGGCCTCGTCCGGTTTGAAGGCGGCGGTCACGGCGTCCCAGACCTCGTCCGACACTCCGCTGGGCTGCTCGGTGGCCGCCTCGGCGTAGGCGAGTGCGGCCCGCTCGGCGTCGGAGTACAGCTCCGACTCCTGCCAGGCGGTGAGCTGGTAGATCCGGTCGGCCGTCTCGCCCAGCTCAAGCGCCTCGTGGACGTGCATGTCGATGCAGAACAGGCAGCCGTTGATCTGTGACGCGCGGATCTTGACGAGCTCGCGTACGGCCGGATCCAGCGGCCCCTTCCGGATCGCC
>JAOPYL010000022.1 GCA_025964625.1 Actinoallomurus sp.
GGGTATCAGCGCCGCCACCGGCCGCCGGCCGGAGTTCACCGGCGATCTGCGGGCGAGGTTCGGCGACCGCCGGTTCGCACCTGTGGATCCCCCGGACTTCCTCGACTACGAGGGGGCCGAGGTGATCATGATCGGCGCCGCGGGTGACCCGGCGCGCGAACTCGGTGTCGATCTCGACTCCGAGGCCGAGCGGCTGGGCGTCCGGGATCTGTTCGCGGAGCTGCAGCTCAGCCGGGACCGTCAGCTCACGGACCCGCTGGAGAAGGGCGAGTGGCGGTAGGCCGGGCCGGCGGCGAACACGCGGCGCCCTTCGGCGGACTGTCGTAGCCCGCCGATAACGTCTGGTCCGTGCGTCCCGCCGAGGTTCAGCGCGTCACCGTCACCGAGGCGGCCGACCGCTACGTTGAAATGGTCCGGGCCAAGACGGTCACGGGTGCGCTGGCACCCGGCACCGCCGAGGTGTACGCCCGCGACGTCCATACGTTCGCCGATCTGGCGGGCGACGCCCGTGTGCTCGACGACCTGACCGGAGAGGACGTCGACGGCGTACTGCTGAAGTTCGCGCTGAAGCCGGACGGGCGACGGGCGCCTCGAGCGTCCGGGGACGGGCCCGCTCCCCCGCAGAGTGCCGCCTCGCAGAACCGGTTCCGCCGCTCGGTGTCGGCTTTCTTCCGGTACGCACTGGTCGCAGGCTGGGTACAGCTCAACCCCATGCAGGCCGCGACGGTCATCGCACGGCAACGTGGCGGGCTGCGGCCCGAACGCCGCGCGCTCACCCGCGAGCAGGCCGAGGGACTGCTCGGCACGGCCCGGCTCCTGGCGGTGGCCGCACCAGATGAGCGTAAACGCGCGGACCAGCGCACCGAGCTGAGGGACGCGCTGATCGTCCTGCTGCTCGCGACGGTCGGACCGCGGGTCTCGGAGCTGACCCGCGCCGACGTCGAGCACTTCTACGTCAACGCGGGCGTGCGCTACTGGCGGATCTTCGGCAAGGGCGGGCGGACACGTGATGTCCCCCTCCCCCACGAGGTCGCCCAGGTGCTCGACACCCATCTCGCCGACCGCCGCGCCCACACGGCCGGCACCAAGGCACTGCTTCTGTCCTGGCGCGGCAGGCGCCTGGCCCGCGGCGACGTCCAGGCGGTGATCGACCGGGTGCTGGCCCGAGTCGATCCGGAGCGGCGGCGTACGGTCACCCCGCACGGGCTGCGGCACACCACCGCCACCCATCTGCTCGCCGCGGCGACCGACATGGATGCCGTACGCCGGGTGCTGGGGCATTCCGACCTGTCCACCCTGGGCCGCTACCGCGACGACCTGCCCGGCGAGCTGGAGGCGGCCATGCGTGCTCATCCGCTGCTCGGCGGCCCGGATCAGCCGGGTGACCGGTGATGGGGTGTTGGTAAGACTCGTGCAGCCAGGTACAGGCGTTTGAGGTAGGCCAGGTCAGCTTGGTCGGGAACTGGACGCTGGTCGGGGACGAGCTGGCGTTGTTGTCGAATCGGCGGGCACCGACGAAGCTGGCGCTCGCGTTGATGCTGCGGTTCTACGCGCTGCACGGTCGGTTCCCCAAGGGCCGGCACGAACTGCCGGACCAGGCCGTCGGCTATGTGGCACGGCTGGTCAAGGTCTCCGAGGCGGACCTGGCGCTGTATGAGTGGGACGGCCGGACGAGCAACTTGTTCGCCGTCGGCAACTCGTGCGGCTCGGCGATCGTCGGGGTGGTGCTGGACCACGCGAACATGCACTGGGCCGCGGCAGGCGCGGTATTAGGAGTGTCCGCCGCGCTGGTGCTGCTGGCGGTCGGCTACCCGAGACTGGCACCCGAGGCGACCGCGCCGGAGGCCAAGCTCAAAAGTGTCGCAGCAGATCCGGGAACGCCCGCAGTGTGAGGATGCGCTCGTCCGTATGATCGACCTCGTCGTGCTCCAGCACCCAGGTGTGCTGGTTGGGGATGAACACCGCGTTCATGCCCGCCGCCCGTGCCGGGCGGACATCGGACTTCGGCGAGTTGCCGATCACCCAGGTGTCCGCGGTCACGAGGCCGTGCCGCTCGATCAGTCCAGTGTAGGTGTCCATACTCTTCTCGGCGACGATGTGCACGTGCTCGAAGTGGTGCGCCAATTCGGAGGCCTCCAGCTTGCGCCGCTGCTCTTGAGCGTCACCCTTGGTGAGCAGCAGGAGGCTGTGCCGCTCGCCGAGCCGGGCCAGGGTGTCGGCGACACCGGGGATCAGCTCGACCTTGTGGTCGATCAGCGCTGCGGCCAGCCCGTCGATCGCGGAGCGCTCCTCGGCTCCGGCCGGACGTTCGGCGATCCGCTCGAAACAGTCGTGGAGGCTGCGCAGCAGCATCTTCGCGCCGTAACCGTGGCTGACCGCATTCGCTGCCTCGATGTCGTCGAGCACCGCGCGTACCTCGGCGCGCCGCATCGTGGGATTTTCCAGCCAGGTGAGGAAGTCCTCGATGACCCGCTCGAACAGGACGTTGTTCTCCCAGAGGGTGTCATCCGCATCGAAAATTAACACCTGATCGTCCGATCGCGTGTTCACCCGGTTGATGCTAGCAAGATCACCATTCGCGTCGCGTGTGGTCGGAACAAGAGGAGGCCCCATGGGCACACTGGCCATCACGGGCGCGGAGACGATGTACTCCGGTGACCTGGACGAGCCTCGACTGGACGGCGCGGACACGGTGATATGCCGGGACGGTACGATCACCGCCGTCGGTGCGGCCGGGGACCTGGCCGCTGATCTGCACGCCGCCGGAGAGGTTATCGAGCTGGACGGGGGCGCTGTCGGCCCTGGCTTGATCGACTCGCACGGGCATCTGACCTTCGGCGACTACACACCGCGGCCGCCCATCAGGCGGACCTGGTCGCGCGCCTCCAGGATCTCGGCGCGACGCCCGCCGACGTGGGTCAGGGCGACGTCCCGTGGACGGTCCTTGCCGACCCGGAGGGCAACGAGTTCTGCGTGGCGGAGCCCCGATCGATCTACCAGGACACCGGGCCGATAGCCGCGGTCGTGGTCGACTGCGCGGATCCGCGCGCCATGGCCCGCTTCTGGGACGAGGCGATGGACTGGACCCTGCACGAGGTGACCGACGATCATGCGGTGCTGCGTTCCGCCAAGGGCGTCGGCCCGTATCTCAAGTTCCTCCGCACACCCGACGCCAAGACTGTGAAGAACCGCGTCCATCTCGACCTCCGGCCGTACCCCGGTGACGATCAAGCGGCGGAGGTAGCCCGGCTGCGGGCTCTCGGCGCCACCGACATCGACCTCGGCCAGGGCGACGTGCCGTGGACGGTCCTCGCCGACCCAGAGGGCAACGAGTTCTGCGTCCTCACCCCGCGCTGACGCGGAGCCTTGCCGACCCTCACCGTGGACACCAGCGACGGCTACCGGCCGGGCCTCGACGACATCACCGCCTTCGCCACTGACGGGTCCCGTGACTGACGAAGTTTCGGTCGGATACAGCCACGACCTGCGGTGAAATCGATGTGGTTGGTTGAGGGGGTTCGCGGCGCTAGCTAGCCGACGGACGCTGCTGGCGAAAGGTGATGTGCGACGACGGCCAGTGCGAGGAAGGAGAAGGGGCCTTCCCCCACCATGACAACACCTGAGTTGGCGACAGGGACCACCGCCGCCGGAAAACCGTTTGAGCCTTCCTTCCGCGTTCCCGTAGGTTGCCTGCGGCCCCGTCGCAGTGAGGACAGAGGACAAACCGCGTGACCCCGCCTGCTCTTTAGACCTGACACCTTCCGCTCACCTTCAAGCCGACCCTTCCGTCGGCTCTGCCGGGCTGCCCGTGCGCGCCCGGTCATACAGCGTTTGAGGCCGCGCGCAATCGGCCTCGTGTCAGGTCTAGAGAGATCATGTCTTCACAACCTCATACCGTGCTGCCCTGGGTCGTTCGTCGGACCAGGCTGCCTCTGCTGTCGTTGCGGTGCGTGGACTGCCGGTCGGAGTCGGCCACCACCGGCGAGGGCAGGT
>JAOPYL010000275.1 GCA_025964625.1 Actinoallomurus sp.
AATCCGGACGGCTACCGGCGCCGCGATGATGAGGACCCGTTGCGGTTCGGGGTCCTCGACCCGGTGATGGCCTCCGAGGTCATCGCCGCCCTGACCGAGCTGACGAGCTGAGCCATGCCCGGGAGCACCTCAATGACGACGGAAGAGAACCTCCAGCGGTCGCCGGCCGAGATCCGGTACGCCGACGAGCTGGCCCGGCTGCGGGAGACCGACGAGGGCAGCCGCCTGGCTGGTGGCTGAGCCTGGAGGCGGCCCGCCGGTTGATCGTCGATGACGAGCGGCAGGGGATCCGGCGCAAGTTCGTCGGCGACCCGTCGCTGATCGACCGCGCGCTCGTGAGCCTGGGCACCAGCCGCGGCCTGCTGCTGGTCGGTGAGCCGGGACGGCCAAGTCACTGCTGTCCGAGCTCATCGCCCAGTCTTCGAGCCCCCATTATCGGGCACCGCCGCCTCACGACCTTTGGCGAAGTAGCCGATCAGGCTGGTTGCTCCGGCGCCACCGGGCGGTTCTCCGCGATCCAGGCGTCGATCGTCTTCCACCAGTCGTACAGCCAGCGTTCGCGGTCCTCGACTGGGATCTCCTCGTACGGCACGCGCCACCAGCGGGCCCGTAGCGGCTGCCGCATCGGGATCGCCCGCCAGACGTCGCCCACGGACATCAGGTCGTCGACCCCGGTGTGCGCCACGAAGATCACGTCCGTGGTGGGTGCGGCCTCCATCGCGGCGAGCGTGCCGGCCACGTGCGGCGGAAGCACGTTCGCCATCTTCCGCGCGCGCTCCGCCTCGGCCCGCTGGCCCTGCCGGCGCAGCCGGCGGATCGCCCGTACGCGGCGGCGCGGGGTGAAGTTGCCGCCCTCGGGAAAGATCAGCATCGCGTCGCCGGAGCCGAGGCCGGCGGCCAGCCGTTCGATCTCGGTGACCGCCTGTTCGCGCGGCGCGCCGCTGCCGGGCACGAAAGCGTTGGGCAGCCGGCCCAGCACCGCGTCGAGCGCCGGGTCGAGCTGCAGGGCCGCCTTCAAGACGATGCGCGGCCGGCGCCCGTACACGTTGAGCAGGAAATGCACGATCAAGAACGAGTCGCCCGGCCCGGCGTGCCGGCTCAACACGATCACCGGGCGGTCCGACGAGGCGTTCAACGGCTCCTGGACCTCCACGACGAGCCGGAACGCCCGTGTCGAGACCCCGTACAGGCGCGCGAGGAACCATCCGCAGAGGGCGTAGTACCGCTCCCGGCGCGAGCCGTTACCTGTGATCCACAGCGCCAGCGAGACGAGGACCGCGGCGGTCTCCAGCGCCAGCCCGGCGACCGCGACCACGGTGAGGCGCAGCACGCGGTGCCGGCCGCGTGAGGCGACGAGCCCGACGAGGAGGAGCAACGGCGTCAGCACCACCACCACGACCGCGAGCGCGATCAGCAGAGGCGCGAAGACCAGCCGCCGGACCAGACGCGGCGGGACCATGAGGCCGCTCCAAGGGGGTCAGCCGCGCGCGAGATAGGCGCTGCTTGCCGCGTACGCCCTTTCGATATTGTCCTCGACGCGTGATGCGTCACGATAGCGCAGCTGGGAGAGGCCCGAACTCGGACCGTTCGTCCCGGTGGGCAGCACGTGCACCGTCACCTCGTCCGGCAGTTCGGCCATCTCCTCGGCGAACCGGTGCCGCCGTGCGATCTCGAAGGCGACCAGCCCGACCTGCCATGGCCGGCGCGGTGCGGTGAGCGGGTTCTCGATGCGGCCCACCTGCAGAACGTAGATCGTCTGGGCTCCCTCGCGGACCGCGCGGCCGATCGGGATGCTGTGCACGAGCCCGCCGTCATAGAAGTGCTCGTCGCCGATGCGGACCGGCGGGAGGATCCCGGGCACCGCACAGGACGCCAGCACGGCAGGCACCAGCGGACCACGGGTGAACCAGCGGGCCTCGGCGCGTTCGATGTTTGCGGCCACGCAGTGGAACGGCACCGCGAGGTCCTCGATCAGCTCGGCCGCGATGAACGTCTCCAGCGCCGCGGAGAGCACGCTCGTGGAGTGCACGTGGGTCCCCGAGCGGACCAGCGTGGACATGCGGGCGAAGAACGAACCGGCGAACACCGAGCCCGCGCCCTCGCCCTGCCACGCCTTGGTCAGCAGGTCGACGGCGCCCGACGGATCGGCGGCCACGAACGCGCCGTTGAACGCGCCGACCGACGTGCCGACGACCAGGTCGGGACGGATGCCGGCCTCGGTGAGCGCGCGGAGCATGCCCACCTCGTGGGCGCCCAGCAGCCCCCCGCCACCCAGCACGAACGCGGTCTTGGGATGTTGCACATCGTCTCCCGTCAAAGTCCGTCAGGTAGCTCCTTCTACCCCCTCTGGGTGATCGATCACACCGGTCAGGGGCGGCGGCTCGTCAGGAACTCCCGTATGCGGCCGCCGGTACGGGCGGCCAACGGCGGCGTGGCCATGCCGCCATCCTCGCGCAGTCCGGTGAAGAACTCCTGGAGCGCCTCGGTGGCGCTCCGCCGGGGCGTCCAGCCGAGCTCGGTACGCGCCCGGCCGGTGTCCATGATCGGTAGCCGCAGGACCGCGTCGAACAGGCCGGGCGAGGCCGGGACCAGGTTAAGGTTCCAGCCGGCGGCCAGGGCCGTACGCACGAGGGTGGCGGGCACGCGTACGGGCCGCGCGTCCAGAAGATCGGCGAGCTCGGGGGTGCCGATGGGCGGGTCCGCGGCGATATTGAACGGCCCACGCGCCTGTCCCAGCACGGCCAGCCGGTACGCCTCGGCGGCGTCCTCGGCGGCCACCACCTGGAAGCGCAGGCCGGGGATGTCGGGAACGACCGGCAGGCGGCGCACGTCGAGCCCCGGCACCAGCGGGCCGCCGAAGATGCGGCGCTGCTCCTGTGCCGCCTCCCGCTTGAAGATGAAACCGGGACGGAGCCGGACCACCCGGCATTCGGGATGCCTGGCCTCGAAGACGTCCAGGACGCGCTCCAGGTAGGCCTTCTCCCGGGTGTAGGAGGCGCCGGGCCAGCCGTCGGTGGGCCAGCTCTCGTCGACCGGCCGGTCCTTGGGGCCGGGGGAGTACGCGCCGACCGACGATGCGTAGACCAGGACGGGTACGCCGGCCTCGGCCACCGCCGCGAAGACACGGTTGCCGCCCAGGACGTTGGTCCGCCAAGTGGCCGCCGCGTCGTGAGTCGGCTGGAACGCCCAGGCGAGATGGACGACGGCGTCGGCGCCACGGAACAGCGGCACCAGGTCGCTCTCGGTGATGTCGGCCGCCGCCCATTCGGTCTTCTCGACTCGCCAGTCCGGCGTACGCCGGGCCAGGCCCAGCAGTGACGTGACGGCCGGGTCGGCCGCCAGGGCCCGTACGACGCTCGTGCCGACGTTTCCGGTGGCGCCCACGATGACGATCCGCATGGTGATGCGCCTACCCCGGATCGGTCCTCCTGCACCCCGACGTCTTCGATGTCCGCGTCCGGTACAGCGGCATCTCCCTCGCCTACCAGCTGGGCGGGATGATCGGCGGGGCGATGACCCCGGTCGTGGCCACCGCGCTTGCCAAACGGTTCAATTCTTCCGCCGACGCGGTGAGATCCACTTCGCCGTACACGGGGTCGCAGACGAGTCTCACCGGCAACACTCCTTCAACATCGGACTCCCATGATGCCTGCCAAGATCGTTGGATTGCGCCCAGGCCGGCAAAAGCGGTCAGACGCGACCGGGCACATCGGAGCCACTCGTCTGGGCACCCGCGCATTCCTCTAGGCCGAGCCAGTTACCCCCACACTTTCAGGGGATTGAGAGGAGGCTGGGCTCGGCGGTATGCCCCCCGCCTTGCCCAGCCCCCGGTTGCTTCTTCAAGCCTTGGTCGCTAGCCGGCCGCTTGGCTGCTGTCCCGGAAGCTGCCCCAGCCGTGCCAGCGATCGATCTCGATCCAGGCGCTGACCCGGCGGCGGTCCCGCTGCGCGTACGGCTGGCCCAGGTAGTGCCGGGACAGCCGGTCGATGTCGGCCAGGTCCTCGTCATCGCGTATTTCAGCGACGTGTCCGATAAGGGTCACGTGGGTGTACCAGTCATCCTTATCGAGCACCGTCAGCGAGACCCGGGGGTCGTTGCGGATGTGGTCGAGGCGCTTGCGGCCCTCGTCCATGTTGATCAGCACCCGGCCGTCGTCCCAGAGATACCAGGTGGCCGTGGTCACCGGCTGCCCGTCGGACCGCATGGTGGCGATGACGGCCGGGTTGGGCTTGCTCAGCATGGCAACAGCGTCATCGGGGAGCGGCGGCTTCGACATGAGTTCTCCTCCTTCGTGGTGCGCGATCCTATGGCGACGGACCACGCGGGGGGTGATGCACAAGACGGGTATCCACGCTCCCACCTCCTGGGACGGCGTCCCGCACCGCCCCTCTGGGGCGCGCGTGGCGGTGCACTGTCAGTCGGCTTCCACCGGTCCTCGGCTGGGACGAGCGTCTGGACGTCATGGAGCTTCGACCGGCCTGTGGCGTGCTCGATGACGGCGAAGCAGTACAAGCGGACAAGAGTGATGACGCCAAGGAAGCGGATGAACATTAGATAGACCAGTCGCAAAGCCACGAAACCGCGCCATCGGAGAGTGCGCCATCAGCGGTTCTTACGGAGGCTGTGTTCGGTCTTGGGGGAGAAGATGCCACGGACGAGCTTGGTGATGGCTTCGTCGAAGGTGTAGCCGAGCAGGATGTCGTCGTCGTCGCGCAGGCCGTACACATGGCCTGTCGTCTCGCCCATCACGAGAAACGTCCGCTCGCCAAGGACCGGTTCGTCCACCATGCCGAGGGGGAACAGCCACTTGTGGGTCTGCTGGATGACCTTGGATGGGACCAGGCCCGGGTCGAGAGTGAAGGTGCCCGCCGGGGTGTCCGGGCTGGGCGGGTCGTGTCGTACGCGAAGTCCGCCGAACTCCCGGAGTGCGGTCTCGGCCGCGGGGAACGGACGGATGTTCGCCTTCTCCGTCGTGCCGCGGCGGAGCAGTTCCTCGGCGGGGATGCCGCGTCCCGGAGCCCATCCGGCCGCTTGGAGCGCCTGCACCACGTCGGAGGGGAAACGCTCGGCGACACCCGATTCCTCTGGCCAGTTCGGGGAGTAGGGCCGGTCGCCGTAGCCGAGCCTGACCAGCCTCTCGACGGTTTCGGCGGTGTCACAGACGTGGTCCAGCCGCTCGGTCAGCGCGTTCCCGTCCAGCCAACCGGCGCCCACGGGAACGGACTGGAAGTGGACGACGTCCAAGCCGTCGATCTGCCAGCCCGCCATCGGGTCGGTGAGGAGCCAGGGAACCTCGGCCATCAGCATGCCGGCGAAGCGGGTGTTGTCCGCCTGGATCCTCCACTTCTCCAGCTCCACCGGGGCGGAGACGGCGAACCCCCCGGGCTTGGGGAAGTGCAGCCCCCTGGAGACCATGGGAAGCCAGCCGGGCCAACCGACCGGGTTCTCGTGGTGCATCGAGCTCGGTGAGTGCTTGCCCTTCGGCCACTTCGGCCGGGCGGCGACCCAGGGCCGTGCCGCAGCGGGGACATCGAGCCGCGCCGCCACCACCTGACGGTAGAAGACAGCCAGCTCCCTGGTACGGCGGGTGCGGCGCCACTGGTTGCCGCACAGGTCGAAGAGGGTCACGACGGCCATCGGCCGGTCCCGCCACGTTCCTGCCCAGCAGCTCAGCACGTTCTCCACGGTCAGTGCCCCGCCGTAGTACATCGGGGGGAAGCGCCAGTAGCCGGCCACCTTGTCGAAGGCGACGCGCGCGAAGCCGAACTCCTCCACCGTCGCGTCGGTCCGCTTGACGTAGGGGTCCTGTCCCAGGACGGCGTCCAGCAGTTCACGGTCGCTTCTCCACCCGGTCTTGCGCACTCAGTACTCCTTCAGCCGTCCGGGTTGAGCAACTGGTCGATCTCAGTGCTCGACGGGTTGTCGAACGGGTTGCCGCCGGCGTCCTGCACACTCTGGCCGAGGCCGTTGCCCACGGCGCTCGCACCCGCTCCGGCGTAGGTCGGGCCCAAACCTCCGAAAGGGGTGAACTTCTTGCCCTTCGCGACATCCCTGGCGGCGCCCTCCAGACCCTGCCACAGGCGCGTCTTGATGGCGCCCTGGTGAGTCGTGGGAGCTGTCAGGTTCCGGAAGTTCTTCGTCGTGATCCCCTTCATGGTGGTGAGGATCTTGCGCAACAGAGCCTGCAGCTTCTCGAAGAGCTGGGCGACCCGGGAGACCGCCTGGGTCCCTTCGGCGGTGGCCGCGGCGGCCTCGCCCTCGCTGGCGGCC
>JAOPYL010000205.1 GCA_025964625.1 Actinoallomurus sp.
CGGTACGGCGGCGATGGTGCCGATCTTCCAGCTGATGTTCGAGCTCCACCTGCTGGACAAGGACGTCGGCGTCGTCCTCGTGATGACCGGGGGCCTGCTCCCCGCGGCGATCTTCATCCTCAAGGACTTCATGGACACGATGCCGAAGTCGTACGAGGAGTCCGCGCGGGTGTTCGGGGCGAACTCGCTGCAGGTGCTGGGGCACGTGGTGCTGCCGAACGTGCGGCCGGGGCTCGCCACGATCGCCGTGTGGGCGGTCGTCAACGTGTGGGGCAACTTCCTCATGCCGTTCCTGCTGTACCGCTCCCCGGAGAAGCAGCCGGCCGCGGTCACGCTGAACACCTTCTACACCGAGGGCGGTCAGCCGGACCTCGCGCTGATCTCGACGTTCTCGCTGCTCTACTCGATCCCAGTGGTGATCATGTTCCTGTTCGTCAGCCGCCGGTACGGCTTCCGCTTCCATGGAGGGATCAAGGCATGAGGGTCTCGCTGGAAGAGGTGACCAAGGTCTTCGACGGCGATGTACGGGCCCTGGACGGCCTGTCGGTCGACATCGAGGACGGCGAGTTCTTCGCACTGCTGGGGCCTTCCGGCTGCGGGAAGACCACGCTGCTGCGGACCATCGCCGGGCTGGAGACCGCGTCGTCCGGCGCCGTGCGGATCGGCGAGCGGGACGTCACTCGCCTGCAGCCGGGCGAACGCGACGTGGCCATGGTCTTCCAGGACTACGCGCTGTTCCCGCACATGACCGTGGCCGACAACATCGCCTACCCGCTGCGCATCAAGAAGGTGGGGCGTACGGAACGCCGGGCGAAGGCCGCCGAGACCGGCGCCGCGCTGTCGCTCGCGGGCCTCATGGAACGCCGCCCGGCACAGCTGTCCGGCGGCCAGCAGCAGCGGGTGGCCCTGGCGCGCGCGATGGCCGCCCAGCCCACGGTGTTCCTCTTCGACGAACCGCTGTCCAACCTCGACGCACGGCTTCGCCTGGAGGCCCGCACCTTCCTCAAGAAGCTCCAGCACGACCTCGGCGTGACGACGGTCTTCGTCACGCACGACCAGGCCGAGGCGCTGGCGCTGGCCGACCGGATCGCGGTCATGGAGGCCGGCCGTATCCGGCAGCTCGGCACGCCGAAAGAGGTTTTCCAGCGGCCCGCGAACGTCTTCGTGGCCGGCTTCATCGGCTCCACGCCGATGAACCTGCTCGAGGGCGAGTGCGTGCCCGGCCAGGGTGAGACGACGGCCTCGTGGACCGACCGGATCGACGTGGCGGGGGTACACCTGCCGGTGCCCGAGGACATCACCGGCGAGCTGAGTCCGGGCGACAAGGTCATCGTCGGGATCCGCCCGGAGTACCTCGGCGAGGCGGACGACGGCATCGAGGGACACGTCGAGATCGTGGAGAACCTCGGCACGACGGCGCTGGTGACCCTGGCGACCTCGGGCCCGAGCGTGCAGGTGACCGTGCCGGAGGGGCGGGAGCCCGAGCCCGGAGCGACGATACGCGTCGCTCCCCTGCCCGGACGGATGCTGGTCTACCGCGCCGACGACGGCGAGCTCATCGACGCCACCTGAATCTTCACGAACGGGCAGACGCGGACAGCGACGACCTGGCCCTGGACACACACGGCCCGTACCGCGCGGTCAGATCTGGGGCGGGTTGCTGCTGCCGCGTTCGTCGTTGAAGACCTCCGGCCCGGTCTTCGCCCTGGGCTGGCGGTTGATCAGGACGATCTGCAGCAGGAATGACGCGCCACCGACGATCATCAGGATCACGCCGAGCGCCGGCAGGTCGACGCCGCTGAGGTGCGCTTTGATGGCGAACTTGAAGATTGCTCCAAGCGTGATCAGGAAGATGCTGACCCCAAAGCCCACCATGCCTCCGACCTCCGGAACACCAGGCAGATCCGGATTCAGATTGAGTAAACACCCGCGTGCTGCGGCACACCACCCTATCGACAGTGATGATGTCGTATGTCCCGCCGCTCTGGCGAGGGCGACGGGACATATGACGTCAATTCAGAGTCAGGCTCAGAAGGCCTCTTCGGGAATTTCCATCAGGTCGGTGGTGGTCGCCTCGGCGATCGCCCGCTCGGCGGCGAGCTTGGGCAGCTGGGTCGCGCAGAAGAACTGCGCGGCCGCGACCTTTCCGGTGTAGAAGGCCTTGTCGGCCTCGGAGACCTCGCCGCCCAGCCTGTGCAGCGCGATCTCCGCCTGCCGGCACAGCATCCAGGCAATGACGACGTCGCCGAGGGCCATCAGCAGGCGGGTCGTGTTGAGCCCGACCTTGTAGATCTCCTCGGACTTCTCCATGGAGCCCAGCGCCCAGCCGACCATCGGGTTCAGGATGCCCTGGGCATCGTCGAGGGCCTTGCCGAGCAGCGCCCGCTCCTGCTTGAGCCGGCCATTGCCGGCCTCGCTGTCCGCGAACTCCTTGATCTGCGCGGCGACGTGCTTCAGCGCCTCGCCGTTGTCCCGCAGGATCTTGCGGAAGAAGAAGTCCATGCCCTGGATCGCCGTCGTGCCCTCGTACAGAGAGTCGATCTTGGCGTCCCGGATGTACTGCTCGATCGGGTAGTCCTGCAGGAAGCCGGAGCCGCCCAGGATCTGCAGCGACTGCGTCAGGACCTCGTACGCCCGCTCGGACCCGACGCCCTTCACGATCGGGAGCAGGAGGTCGTTGACCTTCTCGGCCAGCTGGTCGCGCTCGCCCGCGGCCTCGGCCATCTGCACCTTGTCCTGGTAGGAGGCCGTGAACAGGACGAGCGCCCGCATGCCCTCGGCGTAGGACTTCTGCAGCATGAGCAGACGGCGGACGTCGGGGTGATGGGTGATGGTCACGCGCGGCGCGGTCTTGTCGGCCATCTGCGCCAGGTCGGCGCCCTGCGCGCGCTCCTTGGCGTACTCCAGCGCGTTGAGGTAGCCGGTCGACAGCGTCGAGATCGCCTTCGTGCCGACCATCATGCGAGCCTGCTCGATGATCATGAACATCTGCTTGATGCCCTCGTGCACGCCGCCCACGAGGTAGCCCACGGCCGGGTGCTTCTCGCCGAAGGTCAGCTCGCAGGTCGTGGAGACCTTGAGGCCCATCTTCTTCTCGACGTTGGTGACATAGGCGCCGTTGCGCTCGCCCAGCTCACCCGTCTCGGCGTCCACCAGGTACTTGGGCACCACGAACATCGACAGGCCCTTGGTGCCCGGCCCGGCGCCCTCGGGGCGGGCCAGGACGTAGTGGAAGATGTTGTCGGCCATGTCGTGCTCGGCGCTGGTGATGAAGCGCTTGACGCCCTCGATGTGCCACGTGCCGTCGGGCTGCTGGACCGCCTTGGTGCGGCCCGCGCCGACGTCCGAGCCCGCGTCCGGCTCGGTCAGCACCATGGTCGACGCCCACTGCTTCTCGATCGCCAGTTCAGCCAGCTTCTTCTGGTCGGGCGTACCGATCTGCCACAGGAGCCAGGCGAAGCTCGGGCCGCTGGAGAACATCCAGACGGCCGGGTTGGCGCCGAGGACGAGCTCGGATACGGCCCAGTGCAGGGTACGGGGGGCATTCATGCCGCCCAGCTCGACCGGCAGCTCCAGCCGCCACCACTCGGCCTCGTTGAAATACGCACGGAAGGACTTCTTGAAGCTCTCCGGCATCGTGACCGAGCTCGTCTTCGGGTCGAAGACGGGCGGGTTCCGGTCCGCGTCCTCGTACGACTCCGCGAGCACACCGGTCGCGAGGCGGTTCACCTCGTCGAGGATGCTGCGCGCGGTGGCCTCGTCGACCTCGCCGTATGGGCCCGCGCCCAGGATCTCCTGCCGCCGGAGCACCTCGAAGAGGTTGAACTCGATGTCGCGCAGGTTGCTCTTGTAGTGGCCCATGAACACCCCGTAAGTCTCGGGCGGGCGAATCACGCCCGGTTACGTACCAGTCAGTAACACTGGTGATGCTACTCGCGAGTAACCGGACAGACAAACACAAGACCGAAATCAGCCCGTTTCATGGACAACCGGCCGGGGGGAGGGGCTCCTCCGTTTGGAGGGAAACTGGGGATGGTGTCGCTGATCTTCCTTATTGCCCCGACACGCGGACGGCCGGAACGCCTACGATGACGGCCTGTGGCCGATGCCTGGGACTCCGTCGTCGCGTGGCTGAACCGTGACCGGCTCGACCTGACCCATGCCGAACAGCTGCTCTGGGACGCCTACCCGACGGGCGCGCGGGTCTCCCTGGGCGACGACCGCCCCGGCGACACGGAGGACCCGCGGCGTACGGTCCGGGCCGAGGTGATCTCGGCCCTGCTACTCGGCGCGTGCGAGCCGGAGCCCGGCCACGTCCCGGCCGTGCGGTTGCGCGGCGCGCGCATCACCGGGTCGCTGAACGTCTCCGGCGGCGAGGTCGGCTGCGAACTCCGCCTCGAGCACTGCCTGCTGGACGAGACACCGGACTTCTCCAACGCACGTGCCCGGCAGATGCGATTCGCCGACTGCGCGCTCCCCGGCTTCGACGGCGGCGGACTGCGCGCGGATGGCTACTTCAGCCTCTCCGGTTCGCGGATCGACGGAGAGGTGCGGCTGCTGCGCGGCTACCTGGCCGGCGGTTTCCGGATGAACAATGTCCACGTCCGGAACGACGGCGGATACGCGCTCTCGGCCGGCGGCCTGACCGTGGAGGCGGGCGCCTTCATCCGGCATTCGGACATCACCGGCGGCGTGCGGCTGACCGGCGCCCGGATGACCGGCGGTTTCTTCCTGGAGGGCACGACGCTGCGCGACTCCCAGGGCTTCGCGCTGGACGGCGACAACATGATCGTCCAGGATCAGATGGAGTGTGGCCACGGTTTCACCGCCGAGGGTCCCGTACGCCTGCGCGGCGTGCGGATCGACGGCACCCTCTCCTTCCACCAGGGCGCGGTCAGGGCACCGGGCAGACGTGCGCTGCACCTCAGTCACGCCCAGATCGAGGAACTGATCCTCGTTCCGCGCGAGCCGATAGAGGGCCAGGTCACGCTCGGGTATTCGCGTATCGACGTGATCCTGGACCGCCCCAACGTGTGGCCGGAGGACCTGCGGCTCAACGGGCTCGTGTACGAGACCCTGCGCGGCGCGCCGGAGGGCCGGCGGCTCGACTGGATCGCCCGCGACTCCCACGGGTTCCGGCCGCAGCCGTACGAGCAGCTCGCCGCGTGGCTGCGGCGGATCGGCCGGGAGGACCTGGCCCTCAGGTGCCAGCTCGCCAAGCATCGGGCGCGGCGGCAGCACCTCAACCCGGTCAGCCGGGCATGGGGCGTGCTGCTCGACTGGACGGTCGGGTACGGCTACCGGCCCTGGATCTCGGCGCTGTGGCTGGTGCTGCTGGTAGGCCTGGGAACCACCGTGTTCAGCCTCCACCACCCGCGGACGATCAGGCAGCCCGGGGAACGCCCGCACTTCCACGCGTTTATCTACACGCTCGACCTGATGCTGCCGATCGAGACGTTCGGGCAGCGCAGCGCCTGGGATCCGCTCGGCTGGACGCACTGGCTGGCCTGGGGACTGACCGGCACGGGCTGGATCCTCGCCACCGCCCTGATCTCCGGCGTCGCCCGCGTGCTCCGCCGGACATGACCTGGGCGACCGTGCGCGGCACGACCGGCGAGAATGAACGCGTGGGAACTTACTTGATCACAGGGGCCACCGGGGGCATCGGCGCGGCAGTCGCCGAGCTGCTGTACGGGGCCGGCCATGACCTCATCCTGACCGGGCGTTCGGCGGAGCGGCTGGACCACATGGCCCGGCTACTCGCCGGCGAGGCCGGCGGTACACGCGTGCGGACGCTGGTCCTCGACCTCACCGACCCGCGGCGGATCGAGCCGTCGCTCGGCGGAGCCGAGCTGCCACCGCTGGACGGCGTCGTGCACAGCGCCGGAGTCGCCAAGCTGGGCACCGTGGCCGGGTCGCGGGTCGAGGACTGGATCGACCAACTGATGGTCAACGTGGCCGCGCCCGTGGAGCTGACACGCCTGCTGTTGCCGGCGGTGCGGGCCGCCCAGGGACATGTCGTCTTCGTCAACTCCGGCTCCGGGCTCCGCGCCAACCCGGCGTGGGGCGCGTACTCGGCGAGCAAGCACGCGCTGCGGGCCGTGGCCGATTCACTCCGCGCCGAGGAACCGGAGATCCGGGTCACCTCGGTGTACCCGGGGCGTACGGCGAGTGAGATGCAGCGTCAGATCCGCGCCCAGGAGGGCGGCGACTACGCCGCGGAGGCATACATGTCGGCCCACTCCGTCGCCACGGTGATCGTCAACGCGCTGCGTACCCCGCGCGACGCCACCGTTACCGATGTCAGCGTTCGCGGCTGACCGGGATGCCCGATGCCGGGTGCCGGCAAATAAGGTCGGCGGGTGCACATCGACGAGGATTTCACCGGCGCGGACTGGTACGGCCGAGACCTCGGGAACGCGGTCTTCCAGAACTGCCGGTTCCTTGATGCCGACCTCACCGAGACGACCACGCGCGGCGCCGTGTTCGAGGAATGCGACTTCTCCGGAGCGAAGCTGAACGTCTCATCGCACGAGCGCAGCGCTTTCCTCCGCTGCCGGTTCCACCGGACGTCGCTGTTCGACGCGACCCTGGACGGTTGCAAGCTCACCGGCAGCGAGTTCGTGGCCGCCGCCCTCCTCCCGCTGACGGTCCGCGGTGGCGACTGGTCGTACGTCTCGCTGCGCGGAGCGGTGCTGTCGCGACTCGACCTGTCCGGAGTGAACCTGGCCTATGCCGATCTCACCGAGGCGGATCTGCGCAAGGCCGTGCTGCACAAGGCCAACCTCTCGCACGCTCGGCTGCACAAGGCCCGCCTGAAGGAGGCGGACCTGCGGGACGCCCGCCTGGAGGGCGTCGACACCCGGGAGATCGAGCTCACGGACGTGCGGGTGACGATGCTGCAGGCGGTCGTGTTCGCCCAGCATCGCGGTGCCATCGTGGAGGTGTGAGGCGGGACACGGGGACGCCCCCGTGGCCTCAGTGCCAGGCGGGAGCGGCGGGGAGCGGCTTGAGCCGGAGGTAGCGGCGCTCCTCCGGAGTCGTGCCGCCCCAGATGCCTGCGGGCTCACCCGCGCGGAGCGCCCAGCTCAGGCACTCGGAGGTGACGGGACAGCCCGCGCACACCCGCTTCGCCTCATCCACCTGCTCCACACCCGGCCCGCTGGTACTGACGGGGTAGAAGAGCTCGGGGTCGACGCCACGGCAGGCGGCGAGGTCGGTCCAGTGTTCGATCGTCACGACTCCTCCAGGTTGAACAGGGCGGCCAGGGCCTCGGGGCGCGCATCGGCGCGTCCTCGGGCCGGCAGCAGCCGGTTGATGATCCGTTGCAGCGACGCCTCGATGAGGCCGAGATGATCGTCGGCGAGCACGGGAGCGCGGCGGGCGAGCCGGGCCAGTTCCGTGGCGACGAGCTCCTCGAGGCGGTGGTCCAGCAGGCGGCTCGGAGAGACGGCCACGGGGGGTGCGATCACGACCGTCTCCATCGGCGTCTTGACATAGTGTAGTACTACCAACTGTAGTACTACGCTCGGTCGTGTCAATCCCGTTCCAGAGCTGATCGCGTGCCGGAAGAAACCCGCCGCCCGCGCACATACGCTTCCTTCATGCCGTGCAAGCGCGAACCAAGATCGCGTGACGTGCGTCTTCTTCACCGACAGACAGTGCTCGGACCACGCCAGATGTCTTAGCCGGGCGTTTACCCGGTTTTTGGTTACATGCCGAGTCTTGCCCTCATTGCAGAAGGGACCCCCCAGCGATGGTCGTACTCGCCACGTCGGCCCGGCTCGACGTCGACGACGTTCTGCGCATCAGCTGGGCCCAGCCGCCGGCGGACGGGACCGCTCTCGTGCTGCGTCAGAAGGCCACGGAACGATCGGTGTCACTGAACGGCGACAGCGCCGACCTGTCCGGCCTCGACCTCACCGAGGGCGCATGGTCGGTTCACGCGGCGGCCCAAGAGGTCCACACCACCGATCCCGGATTCTCTCTCGACGGACTCGTCGACTACGCACGGCGGCCACGCTCGCGCGCGATGCACGTCTTCCGCGGGCACTCGGGCGGGATGCGTGTCATGGTCCGCACCGTGGAGCCGTACGCCGAGGTGACGGCCGTGCACCCGGACGAGGAGCACCTCGTCATCGAGGGCTTCTTCGCCTTCGGCGAGGCACCCGCCAAGGCGGACCTCGTGGCCGCCCGGCGCAAGACCAAGGAACTCGTCATGGGCGAGCTGACCATCACCGGAGACCGGTGGCGGGCCGAGCTGCCGAACGAGCCGTTCGCGGTCGAGAGCGACCGGGGCTTCTGGGACCTCCGGCTCGGCGGCCTCATGGTCGCCGCCCTCCTGGACGACATCCCGCAGAAGAAGAACAAGGTCCGGTTCCCGGCCGAGCATGTCGAACGCGGCGGCGACCGCGTGCGCGTACGCGCCTACTACACCGACAATGACCACCTTGCGATCGCCACCACGGTCGTCGCCAACGAGGAGGCGTCATGAAGATCTCGTTTCTCATCATGAACGCCTACGGCATGGGCGGGACCGTACGTGCCACGGCGCACCTGGCCGACGAGCTCTCCCACCGCCACGAGGTGGAGATCGTCAGCGTCTTCCGGCATCGGGACACGCCGTTCCTTCCACTGTCCAACCGGGTCAAGCTGACCCACCTCGTCGACCTGCGGCCGGGCACCAAGAAATGGTGGCGGCGCGGGTTCGCCGCCCGTCTCCAGCGGCCCAGCAAGCTGTTCCATCCCGAGGAGCGGGCGTACGGCAACTTCAACGCCCAGAGCGACCGCGCGCTGAAGGAGTACCTGTCCGCGGCGCGGACCGACGTGCTGATCACGACCCGGGCCGGGCTCAACATCGCCGCCGCCCGCTTCGCCCGCGAAGGGATCGTCCTGGTCGGCCAGGAGCATCTGCACTTCGGTGCGCACCTGCCCGGCCTGCTCGGCGAGATCCGCGAGTGGTACCCCAAGCTGCACGCCATCGTCACGCTGACCGAGGCGGACCGCCTGGAGTACTCCAGCATGCTCGAGGGCGACCGCACCCTCGTGTACTCCATCGGCAACGGACTCCCGGAGACCGCACGCCCGCAGTCCCGGCTGGAGAACCGGCTCGTCGTCGCGGCCGGCCGGCTGGTCAAGGTGAAGGGATACGACCGGCTGCTGGATGTGTTCGCCAAGGTCGTCGAGAAGCGCCCGGACTGGAAGCTGCGGATCTACGGTGACGGCACTGAGGCGGACAAGCTGAGCCGCCGCGCACGCGCCCTGCGCCTGCACAACAACGTCGCCTTCATGGGGTCCACCGCCGACATGGAGAACGTGCTGGCCAAGGCCTCCCTGCATGTGGTCACCTCTCGGTTCGAGGGGTTCGGCATGACGATCGTGGAGGCGTTCGCGGCCGGCGTCCCGGTCGTCTCCTTCGACTGCCCGCAGGGCCCCCGGGAGATCATCACCTCCGGTCAGGACGGCGTGCTCGTCCCCGACGGCGACATCGACGCGTTCGCGAACGCGCTGCTCTCGCTGATGGACGACCAGGACGAACTGCGGCGCCTCGCCGCAGGCGGCCTGGAGACGGTCCGCCGCTACCGCATCTCCGAGATCGCCGATCGCTGGGACAAGATCTTCACCGACCTTCGTTAGCCCGGCTCGGCAGCCCGGCCAGGCGGAGTCCGGTTCGGCGAAGGCCGCGTCCCATGCCTCGGTCAAGGGAATTCCTCGTTTGCGTTGTCGGCACCCCGACGCGGTCGTGAGCGCTGAATCATCTGCCTCATCATCGGCGAGGTAACCGGGAGAAGCGCCATGGCCGAGAAGGAGCTGTTCGGCGGAATCGAACCTACGTGGCGAGTCGCGGTCGCCGCCGAGTTCTGCCGAATCGAGGAGATCTGCTCACGCGCCGCACGCGCCCAATGGGAGACCGTCAGGATCTGGCGCGTCATCAATCTGATTCTCGGCTCGTCCGCCGTTCTCGCAGCCGGCGTCGCCGGCAGCGTGGTACTCGCCGGCGACCGTTTCCCGGTGTTCGCGGGCGGCCTGGCGCTGGGCGCCGCGATGCTGACCACGGTCGTCAGCATGGTCGGGCCCGCGCGCAGGGAGAACCAGGCGGTGGAGGCCGCGAAGGCGTACCAGTCGACGGAGACGGCGGCCCGGCAGGCGCGGCAGGTCGACCTGCCCGGCCACACGTTCGCGCAGGCCCGCCAGGGCCTCGGCGACCTGACCGAACGCTGGCACGCGGCCAACCGCGCCGCCACCCCGGTGCCCAGGTGGGCGCAGCACCGCGCCGGGCGGGGGTCGTACGAGCAGCAGGCCGAAGAGGTGATGGCGGACCGGATGAGCGAGGTCGTGCGCGTCTTCCGGGTATCCCGGCGTACCGCCGACCAACTCTCCTGATCGGCCGGCCCCCGCACTCCGCTGTCGAATCGCGGGCGCCCGGCGGATAAGCGCGGACAGGCGGCCTAGGCCGGCACGCGGCGATCCGGTCGGCGGCGCGGGAGCATCCACGGGGCCATGTTCACGTGCCCGCAATGTCCTGATCAGCTCATGGTCGCGCAGGTAAGCGGCTCGCTTGCCTTGGGCTACGCGGATGCTAACCCGCCCGTCCCTACGGTGTATCGACCGACCGATCAGGGGGGAGCCGGACATATGCAACTTTTTTATTCGACCGACTCGGCCGGGTACCCACTTACCGGCCACCGCAGCCGGCCGGTAGCGCGATGATCGGCACACGTCCGTCGACGACTCGGGCGGACCCGCTGGAGTGGCCGGCGCCTCCCTCCCGCGACGAGTTCGAACCCGCGGTCCGCACCCCACGGATCCGGCCGGTGTGGTGGTGGCTGTGGGGCTGGACCGTACTGTGGACGGCGATCCGACTGCCCCGTGCCGGCGGCTCGTGGCACTACTTCGCACAGGGCAGCAGCGTGCTCTTCGGGCACGGTCCCGGCCAGGGCCTGCACCTGTACGCGGCGCATCCTGAGTTGCAGATCGGGCCCATCTCCTTTCTGGTCGCCACACCGTTCCGGTTGCTCGGCACGTGGCCGGGCCGCGCGGTGGCCGTTCTGCTGATGAGCGTGACGGGTCCGCTGCTGCTTGGGCTTCTGTGGCGACTGGTCCCGCCGTCCGCGCGTCGCCCGTCCCGGCTGCTCATCGCGGGGCTGGTGTTCCTGCCGGGCTGGGCCGAGCTGGTCACCCATGCCGGTCACCTCGATGACGTCCTGGCGCTGGTGGCGGGGGTCGCGGCCATGCACGCGGTCCGTCGCGGGAACCCGCTCGTGGCCGGACTGCTTGTGGCCGCCGCCGCCGACTGCAAGCCCTGGGCCGCGGCGTTCGCGCCTCTGCTGCTCGCACTGCCACGCCGTGACTGGTGGCGAGCGGCCGTGGCCGGCGCCGTGGGGCTCGCGATCGCCTGGCTGCCGTTCGTAATCTACGACCCGCAGACGCTGGCGGCGTCGAGGTTCACGATCCCCACGGCGGCCTCCTCAGGGCTACGTGCCCTCGGATTTCCGGACGCGCACACCCCTGCGTGGGACCGCCCGGCCCAGTTGCTCCTCGGTTGCCTGCTCGGGACGGTGGCGGTCGTACGAGGGCGGTGGCCGGCGGTGATCCTGCTCGCGACGACAGCGCGGATCCTGCTCGACCCCGAGGTCTACTCCTACTACACCGCAGGGGTACTGCTCGGAGCCGTCGCATACGACCTGATCCAGACGCGGTGGCGCTGGCCCTGGCTGACCACGGGCGGGCTCCTCTTCCTCTACGTCGTACGGCTCGTCGGGCACCTCGTGCCCATCCCCCTCAATATTCTGGGCCTGCTGCGCGTCGGCTACGTCGCCGTGGCGGCCATCGTCATTCTGCTCCCCGGACGCCGCGCTCGTGGACGGCGACGCCGACGCGGCCGGCACCGTGGCGGACCGGTGGGCCAGCTTCCAGCGCAAATTGATCTCCCGTACCGGGATGATCAGTGGCTGAACACCGAACGTGCTGCCTGAGGGCGGCCGGGCCCAGGATCCCGATCGTGGGTGCGGCGGCCGCCGTCACCCGTGACCGGCGCCGGCGGCCGGTCGCGCTACTCGACGACGAGCTCAACCGGGATGTTGTCCCGCGTGGCGTTGGAGTAGGGGCACACCTGATGCGCCGCCTCGACCAGCCCGCGGCCCGTCTCAGCCGGCACGTCCTCGGGCAGTTCGATCCGAAGCGTTACGGCGAGGGCGAAGCCGCCGGAGCCGTTCGCCCCGAGCCCGACCTCGGCGGTGACCGCGGCGTCGGACACGTCCACGTCCTTCTGGCCGGCCACGAGGCTCAGGGCACTGGCGAAGCAGGCGGCGTACCCGGCGGCGAAGAGCTGCTCGGGGTTGGTGCCCTCGCCGTCCCCACCGAGCTCGGCCGGGCGGGCCAGCGTGACATCGAGCTTCTTGTCGGAGGTCACCGCCCGGCCGTCGCGGCCGGAGGCGGTGGCGATCGCGGTGTAGAGCGAGCTCATGACGGTCTCCTTTAGTAGACAGACCTGTCTGTACGATCCGTAGGCTAGACAGATCTGTCTGTTAATGTCAAAGTATGCCCGTGACGACCAGGACCCTGACCGGCGGCCCCCCGCCGCCGCTTAAGAGTCCCGCCAGGCGCCGCGTGCTCGACGCCGCGAACGCACTGTTCTACGCCGAGGGCATCCACGCGGTCGGGATCGACCGGATCATCGCCGAGGCGGCCGTGGCAAAGGCCACCTTCTACCACCACTTCCCGTCCAAGGACGACCTCGTCTGCGCCTACCTGCAGGAGCAGGACAGCCGCATTCGCCGCGCCACGGCTCTGCGCGACGTCGCACCCGAGGCGCACATCATGAGGTTGTTCGAGGTCATCGGGGAGATCTCGTGCGGGCCGGGCTTCCGGGGCTGCGCGTTCGTCAACGCCGCCGCGGAGTACCCGGACCACGCACATCCGGTGCGTCAGGTCATCGCGGCGCACCGCCGCTGGTTCCGGGACCTGCTGCGAGAACTGCTCGTCGCCGCGCGGCACCCGGACGCCGAGCGCACGACGGCAATGCTCGTACTGCTCCGCGACGGGCTCGTCGTCGGCGGCGACCTCGACGATCCCGCCCAGACCCGCGCACTCGTGCGCGCGGCCGTGACCCGTGTCCTCGGTGAGATCTCTCCGCCGGCCGACCCGTGCGAATGACCGGCACGAACCTCGCCTGCGAAGGCGGTTTCGCCGCCGGCGCCGGCTGATCGGATGCTATCGGAGTACAACGAGGCTCCGGCCCTGGTTTGACGAGCTGTACTTGGGCAATGTTAGGTGAGGCTTGCCTGGATCTGATGTTTGATGAGAGGTAGCTGTGTCCGGTGCGAATATCGCTCTGCTTGGGGCCATCGCCGGCTTCACGATCTATCTGGGCCTGCCGATCGGGCGGATCCGCGCCGACCTGCCGCGGTTGAAGTCGGCGCTGAACGCCGTCGCCATCGGCATCCTGCTCTTCCTCGTCTGGGATGTGCTGACCCACGCGTGGGAGCCGATCGACGGAGCGCTCGGCCACCACCACTGGGGTCCCGCGCTCCAGGACGGGCTCGTTCTCGCCGTGGGGCTGACCGCCGGGCTCGCCGGACTCGCGCACTACGACCGGTGGGCCGCGGCCCGGCGCGCTCGCGCCGCCCGGCCGACAGGTCCCGGCGCCGCCTCGGTCACCGAGCTTTCGCGGGTACGGCGCTCGGCGGCCGGTGAGATCGCGTTGATGATCGCGGTCGGCATCGGCCTGCACAACTTCGCCGAGGGCCTCGCGATCGGGAACTCCGCGGCCAAGGGCGAGATCTCCCTCGCGACCCTGCTCGTCATCGGTTTCGGCCTGCACAACGCCACCGAGGGGTTCGGGATCGTCGCGCCGCTGGCGGCCGAGGGAGAGCGTCCCTCCTGGCCCCGGCTGCTGCTGCTCGGACTCATCGGCGGGGGCCCCACCTTCGTCGGCACTATGGTCGGGCAGAGCGTGGTGAACGACACCGTGTCCGTGGCCTTCCTCGGCCTCGCCGCCGGCTCGATCCTGTACGTCGTGATCGAGCTGCTCGCCGTCGCCCGCCGCATGGCGACGAAGGAGCTCACGGCGTGGTGCGTGGCCCTCGGCATGCTGCTCGGTTTCGTCACCGACGCGGTGGTGACCGCCGCAGGCGCCTGAGGCGCCTACCGGAAGACACCGGTGTGGCCGAGTGAGTAGCGGCCGGGCTGGGGGTAGACGCACAGGCCGTGCGGCCCGGCACCGACCCTCAGCTTCCGGATCAGCCGGCCGTCGGCGGTGGAGATCGCGTACACCACCGAGTCGTAGCGGCCCGACAGCCACAGCACCTTGCCGTCGGCGGAGACCCCGCCCATGTCCGGCGACCCGCCGCCCGGCAGGCGCCACCGCGCGGCGACGCGGCGGCGCGCGAAGGAGATCAGGGAGATGGACCCTTCGCCCCGGTTGGAGACGTACAGGTATCTGGAGTCGCGGCTGACGTAGAGCCCGTGGGCGCCCGCGCCCGTACGGATGAAGCCGGCCTTGCGGAAGGTGGCGGCGTCGATCATCCACACTCCCCCGGCCATCATGTCGGCGACATAGAACGTGCGGCCGTCCGGGGACAGCTTGACGTCCTGCGGCATCGCACCATGGGAGAGCCGCAGCACACCGACGACCTTCTGTCTCGCCGTATCGACCTTCAGAACGTCTCCGGAGAACTCACACGCCGTCAGGAAGAAGTCTCCGCCGGCGGAGAAGTCGGCGTGGTTCGGCCCGCGGCACGGCACCTCGACCCGGTGGACCGCCCGCATCGTGTGCGGATCTCGGAAGTCGATGCGCTGGAGGCGTTCGGCCATCACCACCGCGAACCGGCCATCCGGTGTGAAATACAGGTTGTACGGGTCGTCGACCGGTACCGGCCGGCCCGGCCTGCCGGTCCGCGGATTGACCGGCACCAGGTCGCTGGAGTCGTTGTCGTTCACCCACAGCGTCCTCAGATCCCAGGACGGCACGACGTGCTGGGGTCTGCGACCGACCCGGAACCGGCCCACCGTCTTGAAGCTCCGCTGGTCCACGACGATGACGTCGTCGCTGCCCGAGTCGGGCACGTAGACCCGCGCCGGAAGGTCGCGCACCGCGGGGGCGAACATTCCCGGCCGGTCGTGCGCGTAGACGTCCCGCTGCTCGCGCGGGTGGTACGGCACCGCCACGTGGGCGGGCGGGGGTGACGCCCGCGGAGGGCGCACCGCCGACGCGCATCCGGCCGCCACCGCGGCGACGGCCAGCCCGAGCATGAGCCTTACCCGGGCCGGGCTCATGAACCGGCGGCGGTCGCTGCGGACGGCCGCGGCCCACTCAGGCGCAGCCGCCCGTCGCGCACGGTGACGGGCCCCCTCACCCCCGAACCGTCGGCGGACCGGCGAACGCCCTCGATATCCCCATGGACCGCAAGCCTAGGGAGACGAAGGTCACGCGAGGTTAATCGCCGGTCACGTGTCCCTCGTGATCAGGATCGCCCGAGACGCCCGGCGTTGCGCCGGAAACGTCGTCCCCATTGGCCTCTGCGCTCATCCACCACGAACAGGCCGAGAGCGCCGGTGAGCACGCCCGCGGCGATCCAGATCGCGTGTTCGCCGAGATGCAGGGTGAGCCAGCCGCCGGTGAACGCACCGATGACGAAGCTGACGATGACGATGGCGAAGCTCCGCGCCTTCCGGGCCGCGTCCGCGTCGCGGTCGGCCACGGCCACGTACACGGCCTGCGCGGCGGTACGGAGGTTGCCGGTCACCATGGCCGTGTTGTACGTCCATGTGATCAGCGTGCGGAAGGTCGACACCTGCACCGACGCGGTGAACGCGATCATCACCACGACCACGCTGTCCGGCACGGCGGGCGGCAGGAACCCGGCGACAGTCAGCACGATGATCTCCAGGACGAGCGCGGCCCGGGCCGGCCAGCGGATGGCGTCGGCGACACGGGGCCGCCGGAGCGTCTCCGCGACCACCACTCCGACCACGAAGGCCAGCAACGGCGGGACATGACGTCCCGCCTCGGCCCAGTGGTCCCGGGCCGCCTCCACGGCGAGCAGCACGACGTTGCCCGTCTGGGCGTTGGCGAACACGCCGCCGAGGCCGATGAAGGAGTAGGCGTCCTGGAATCCGCCCACGAATGCCAGCAGGACGCCGAGCTGCACCGACGCCACCGTGGAGAGCGACTGCTCCGTCTCCCTATCCATCACCTCCGGTGATACCCGGACTTACCGCGCCGGTGGTAAACAGCCGAGCGGGCAGGGGGAGGTGGCGGGCACGGAGCCATTCGCCGAGCGCCTTGGCCTGCGTGTCGAAGCGGCGCGCCTCGGTGGCGCCGCCGTCGAGCAGGCCGCGGATGACGAAGTTGACCGCGTTCAGGTTGGGCAGCTCGTAGCGGTCGATGTCGAGGCCGGCGGTCTCGGGGAGGAGCTCGCGCAGCTTCGCCGTGGTCATCGTGGCGGGGAGCCAGGGCCACGCGGCCGGGTCGGTGACCCACACGCCAAGGTTGGCGTTGCCGCCCTTGTCACCGGACCGGGCGTGCACCAGGAGGCCGAGCGGCCCGTCCACCGTCGGCCCGGAGTCGTACGAGGCGCCGGACTCGTACGAGGTGCCGGACTCGGCAGCGTCGTCCGGGCCGATGCCCGCGGGCGCGGTGCTCTTGAGCGGGCCGCCCGCGGGCGGTGGCCCGACCGCCTCGCGCCGGCCGCCGGGGTGGACCACCGTGTGCTCGACCAGCCGCTGCGGGATGAGGGTCGGCCAGTACGCGCCGTAGGCGGCACCGGAGCCGGGCACGCCCATGCCGTAGATGCCCGGGTAGCTGGACAGCGCGAGCTCCACGCACAGCGAGGAGAAGGGGCGGCCCGCGCTGGCCTGCTCTCCGTCCACCGAGATGTGGAGCAGACTCGAGCCCGACATCTGATCGGCGGGGTCGGTGGCGGGCACGCCGATGCGGGTGAAGCGCAGGTCGGTGATCCCGGGGTCGCCGTCGAGGCGGGCGCGTACCGCCTTCTCGACGAGCGCGGCCTTGGCGTCGGCGTCCAGTCCGGTGAGCACGAAGGTGGAGCTGTTGCGCCAGCCGCCGAGGCCGGTGATCGCGACCTTGGTGGTCGCCGGCGGCGCCGAACCCGCGACGCCGCTGATCCGCACGCGGTCGGGACCGGCCTGTTCCAGGCGGGCGGTGTCGAGGTGGGCGATCACGTCGGGGTTGAGGTAGGCGGGGTCGCCGATCTCGTACAGCAGCTGCGCGGTGACCGTGTCGACGGTGACGGCGCCGCCCGTGCCCGCGTGCTTGGTGATCACGCTGGTCCCGTCGCGGTCGACCTCGGCGAGCGGGAAACCCGGGTCGGACAGGTCGCCGAGCTGCTGGAAGCCGGAGAAGTTGCCGCCGGTGGCCTGGGCGCCACACTCGATCACGTGACCGGCGGCCACCGCGCCGGCGAGGGCGTCGTGGTCCGCGGGGGTCCACCGCCACCACCAGGCGGCGGCGCCGGTGACGAGGGAGGCGTCCGCCACCCGGCCGGTGATGACGATGTCGGCCCCGGCGGCGAGCGCGGCCTGGATGCCGAACCCGCCGAGGTAGGCGTTGGCGGTGAGCGGGTCGCGGCCCCAGCTCGTGAACGGCTTGCCGGTGTCGAGGTGGGCGAGGTCGTGGCCGTCGGCGAGGAGCTCGGGTACGAGCGGGGCGAGGTCGTCGCCTTCGACGTGGGCGACGGACAGGTCCACGCCGGCCTCGGCGAGCAGGTCTCGGGTCGCGCCGGCGAGGCCGGCCGGGTCGAGGCCGCCGGCGTTGACGACGATCTTGATCCGGCGCTCGGCGATCTTCGCGGCGACCGGCGCCAGCTGGCGGAGGAACGTGCTGGCGTAGCCGCCGCCGGGTCTCTTGAGCCGGTTCTTGGCCAGCACCAGCATAGTGACCTCGGCCAGGTAGTCACCGGTGATGACGTCTACGGGGCCGCCGTCGACCATCTCGGCGAGAGCGGACATCCGATCGCCGTAGAAACCGGAGCAGTTGGCGATTCGTACCGGCCGGTCCATGGGGCCGAAGCTACCGTACGCGCGATGACCACCGAACCGGGAAGCCGGCAGGGCGTCCAAAGGGATGCGAACCACGGCTTTCGTCGTGAATCCGAGTGCCTACCGGCGAAGCACGTTGAACGCGAACGCGTCGCCGCGGTGATAGTCCTCGGCGTACAGGACATGCCGGCCCGAGGTCGTGATGGCGGTTTCGGAGATCAGCAGCCACGGCCCGAGACCCGCCAGAGAGTAGCGCTCCCGCACGTCATCGGGCAGCTCGACCGCCTGCAGGCGTGCGACCGAGGACACGAGCGGGTACCCCTGGGCGGCCAGCAGGGTGTTCAGCGAGCCGGTCCAGTTCACGTGCTTGACCGGGCCCGGTATGCACTCCTGGGGGACCGTGTCGACGCTGTAGATGAGCGGGTCGTCCCCGGCGAACCTGAGCCGCTCAAGCCGGATGACCTGCTCTCCCTCCTTGAGGCCGAGCGCCTGTTGCTCGGTGCTCGTCGGGTCGGCCTCCTCGACGGACAGCACGACGGTCCGCGACTCGTGCCCTAGAGCGTTCAGCATGGTGCTCACGGACTCGAACCGCGTGATCGGACGCTCGACCTTCAGCGTGCTCAGCGACGAAAGGAACCGGCCCCGCCCGCGCTCGACCAGGACCAGGCCCTCTTGTTCGAGCAGCTTCAGCGCCTCACGGGCGGTACTCCGGCCGACGTCGCACAGCTCGGCTATCTCCGCCTCGCTGGGCAGCCGGTCGCCGGGAAGTAGCCCGCGCGACTGGAACAGGTCCACGAGCTGATCACGCACCTGTACCGACATAGGTCGCTTATCGGGCATGTGCGCTTCCTATTCAACAAGAGTTCAGGTCCCGGCAGTGGAACCCAAAGTGTAGGCGGACCGCGCCGCCCCGCTCAGGCGACCGGGGCGGCGTCCTGCGGCCACGCGCCCAGGTGCCCGCACGTGCGAGCGGCGGCACGAGCACCGGACCACATGGCCTGCTCGACATCGGATCCGGCTGCCCGCGCGGCGAGGAAACCGGCGATATAACTGTCTCCGGCCCCGGTCGTGTCGATCGCGTCGACGGGCACGGCGGCCACCTGCCACCAGGACCCGCCGTCGAACGCCAGGCTGCCGGCCGCGCCGCAGGTGACGACCGCGAGCGTCGCGCCGCCGTCGATGGCCTCCTCCGCGAGGTGCCGGGCGCGCGGCTCGTCCTCTCCCGCCGAGCAGAAGGCCACGTCGAGATGGTCGTACCCGGAGCTGACCGCGCAGTCCTGGCTCACCAGGACGCCATGGCCGGAGAGCCGCCTGCGGACGTCGGCGGCGCCGGGCAGCATCCCGATGTGCACCACCGCGCAGCGGGAGAGCTTCGCCAGCTCGTCCTCGTCCGGCCGGTAGTCCGCGCAGACCGCGAAGTCCTCGGACTCGAACGCCCGGTCGCCGGTCGCGTCCACCCGAATCCGCGACACGGAGGTATGGCCGGGCAACCTCACCAGGCCGTCGGTCATGACACCGTGCGACTCGAGGCTCGCCCGCACCCGCTCACCGGCGAGATCCGCGCCGATCGCCCCCGCGTACCGGCAGGCGCCGCCCAGCCGCCGCAGCTGGACGGCGACGTTCAGCGCGTTTCCGCCGACGAAGCTCTTGCTCTCCGCGCCGACGTACTCGTCGATGGTGTTGTCTCCGACGGTGGCAAACAGCCGGTCCGCGCGGTTGGTCGTCATGACCGGCGGCATCATGCGTCTCCCGGTTCGCTCAGTAGGAAACGCGCTTGTAGTAGCGGCGCATGGTGAGCGGGTGGTCGCGCTTGACCTCCAGGTGGGCGCTCACGCGCTCGAAGATCGTGGCGAGCAGCACGGGCGAGATCAGGGCCCGCACCCGGCCGGAGATGCCGGGCAGCGAGAGCTGGGCCGTGTCGAAGACCGAGAGCTTGTCGGTGTACGTGGGCGCGAACGCCTCGACGCGCTCGGTGAGCACCCGGGTCTCGTCCTCACCCTTGAACAGGATGACGCTCACCCCCTTCTCGACCAGCTCGAGCGTGCCGTGGAAGAAGTCGGACGCGTGCACCGGACGCGTACGGATCCACTGCATCTCCTCCAGGATGCACATGCCGTAGTAGAACGCCTCCGGCCAGGTCGAGCCCGCCCCGGTGATGATGTGATACGGCTCGTCCTGGATCTGCGCGGCGAACTTCTCGGCCTGCTCCTCGAAGTCACGCTTGACCTCCAGCAGCAGCTCCGGCAGCCGCGCGAGCTGGCCGAGGACGGCGTCGTAGTCGTCGATCTCCCCGCGCTCCTGCATGACCGCCAGCGCGATGATGAGCGACTGCAGGTAGAACGACTCGCAGGACGTGTCGTCCTCGGCGAAGTTGGTGAAGGTGTGGTCGGCGTCCTCGGCGAGCGGGGTGTCCGCGTGCCCGGTCAGCGTGATCACGGTGGCGCCGCGGGACTTGCAGTAGGCCAGAGCCTCGACGCTCTCCTTGGTGGTACCGGAGAGGGAGGGGATCACCACGATCGACTGCGGTCCGAGGTGGGCGGACCCGGTGACCACCAGCTCCGCCGGCATCTCGACGTGCACCGGGAAGGTCGATCGCGTCTGCAGGAGCCGGGCGGCCGGATACATGAGGATGCCGGCGCCGCCGGAGCCCAGGAAGAAGAGGTTCTGCGCACCGTTCTCCAGGCTGTCGGCGATCGCTTGGCGGATGCCATCAGAGAGCGCCACCGCGCCTGACTGAATGCGGACGAACCGCTCTTC
The DNA here is from genome assembly GCA_025964625.1 of Actinoallomurus sp. Classification (GTDB taxonomy): domain Bacteria; phylum Actinomycetota; class Actinomycetes; order Streptosporangiales; family Streptosporangiaceae; genus Actinoallomurus. The sequence continues at coordinate 20,758 of JAOPYL010000205.1, forward strand.
ATCAAAGTTGAGCATGTGCGTACTTCCTGTGACGGCCGAGTGGTTGGCCGGAGTGGGGAGGTGGTCGGAGCGGCTCGGCGAACGCCTGAGCACTGGAGCGACCATCTTGTCTGACATCCTATTAACTTGTCTGACGATGTAGAGACTATGTCTGACGCTATCTTCTGTTGTCAAGAACGGAGCATGTCCGGCCGGTGGCGGCGGCTCGGGCGACGACAGTCCACTCCTCAGAACGGAGACGCGATGACGCTGCTGCGTCCGATGACCAACCCCGTCCGCTCGTACGCGTGGGGATCCCGCGAGACCTTGGCGAGGCTGCAGGTCCGGAGCCATCCGACCGAGTCGCCCGAGGCGGAGCTCTGGATGGGGGCGCATCCCACCGCCCCCTCGACCGTCGTCGTGGGCGGTGTCACCCGGCGACTCGACGAGGTGATCGCGGCAGACCCGCACGAGGAACTCGGCACCGCCACGGTCGGCCGGTACGGTCCGCACCTCCCCTTCCTGCTCAAGGTCCTGGCGATCGACGCTCCGCTCTCCCTTCAGGTGCACCCGTCGGCCGAGCAGGCTCTCGCCGGCTTCCAGGACGAGGAGCGCCGTGGCGTGGCCGCCACCGCCGCGACCCGCAACTACCGCGACCCGTACCCGAAACCCGAGCTGCTCGTCGCGCTGACCCCCGTCGAGGCGTTCGTCGGCGTCCGCCCTGCCGCCGACGTCGCGTCCTTCGCCGACCGGCTCCGCCTCAGCTGGCTGCGCGAGGTCATCGACGCGTCGGACGGCACGGAGCTGGTGGCACGCGTGCTGCGGATCCCCGGTGACCGCGTGGGAGCCCTCCAGTCGCGTACGGTGTCGGCCGCCCGGCAGGCGATCGACACCGGGGATCCGGACAGCGACCTGTGCCGATGGCTGATCCGGCTGTCCGACACGTATCCCGGCGACGCCGGAGTGCTGCTGGCGACCGCTCTGCGGTTCGTCCGGCTCGCGCCCGGACAGGGTGTCCACGTACCGGCGGGACGGCTGCACGCGTACCTGTCCGGCACGGCGGTGGAGATCATGGCCGCATCCGACAACGTGCTGCGCGCCGGCCTCACCGGCAAACACGTCGATGTCGGCGAGCTGCTTGCCGTACTCGATCCCCGGCCGTCCGAACCGGCGATCATCACTGCGGACCCGACGCGGCCGGGGCCGCAGGACTTCCGCATCCCGGAGGCGGGGCTCCGGCTGACCCTGTACGTCATCGACGCGGATGTCACCATCGAGGCGTCGGCGGGCCCGCAGGTCCTGCTCTGCGTCGACGGGCGGGTGACGGCGTCCGCCGGCGGGTCCACCGAGGTCATCGGCGCGGGTCACTCGGTCTTCGTCTCCGCGTCGGCGGGCGTGGTGTCCGTGTCGGGCCGGGGCACGCTTTACGTGGCGTCGACCTGCTGAAACGGTGACGTGGCCGGCCGGCGGGAAGCGCCGGCCGGCCTGGCCCACCACCGGACTATTCGACGGGAACGGTGTCGTCCTGGCCGGGCTTCACGCTGAGCCCCTCGTCGGCGGTGAGTCGCTCACCGATCCGCCTCACCACGGACGGGAAGCACACGACGGCGAGCAGCGCGATCGCGATCCACACCGCACTCGCGATCGGAAGCCAGTACGCGGCACCGGTCGGGTACGGCACGACGTTCCGGTAGAGCGTGTATCCCAGGACGGCGATGGCCGCGACGGGGATGACGATCTCCCAGCGCGCCACCTGGCGGGTGCGGGCCAGCATGCGCCCGGCCCCGACCGTGGCCAGCAGGTAGACGACCAGCACGATGAGCGTGCCGACGGTCCCGATCCAGCCCCAGACCGACAGCACCGGCTGCGGGACGACCCAGCCGAAGACCACGATCGAGGCGACCATCACCACGGAGACCACGGCGGTCGCGCCGACGGGTGTGCCGAACCGGGGCGACACCCTCGTCAGGAAGGTCGTCCTCGTGGTGCTCGCCCTGGACAGGGAGAACAGCAGCCGGGACGCGCCGACGACGCAGCCGAGCGCACCGCCGAACGCCGAGACCATGGTGCCCACCGTGACGAGGTCACCGACCCACGAGGCGAGGTAGTGGCTGCCGAGGTCGCCGAAGAGCGAGTTGCTCGCGTGGAAGCGGTCGAGGCCGCTCTTGCCGGTGCCGAAGCCCATGACCTCGACGGCGCTGGTGAAGACGTAGAACACACCGCCGATGAGCACCGTGCCGAGGATGGCCCGCGGAATGCTGCGTCGCGGCTGGCGAGCCTCTTCACCGAGGGTCGCCGCCCCTTCGAACCCGGCGAACGCGAGGAACCCGAAGACCGCGCCGAGGAACAATGACGAGTTGCCCGTCCCCTTCGCCGGCCGGAACACCGACAGCGTGAACGTCTGGCCCTGCGGCCCGCCGCCGTTCGTGATCTTGTACAGCACGACCGCGCTGACCATGAGGATCAGCAGCACGGTGAAGCCCTCGAACAGCAGGAGCAGGTCCGCGCCGCGCTTGGCCGGCGTGACCGCGACAGCCGCGGCGATCACCAGGACGACCAGGGCGACGAGGTACGGGAGCCAGGCGGGCGGATTCGCCGCCAGCCCGAGGGACTCGATGAGCGAGGACGAGAAGATGGCGGCGGAGTAGGCGCTGCTCGTCCCGAACAGCAGATAGGTGCCGAACAGACACCAGCCGGCGATGGTGCCCGCCCGCGCTCCGAGCGTCGCGCCGACGAACCCGAACACGGAGCCGGACGTGTTGAAGTGCTGACTGAGCCGGACGAAACTGTGCGACAGCAGCAGCACGCCGACCGTCGCGATCGCGAAGGTGAGCGGGATGGCACGGCCGGCGGCCGGCTCCGCACCCTGCGGATTGATGTTCGCCGAGAGCGTCAGTCCCATCACGCCGATCGAGACGCCGAGGACCTGCCAGAGGCTGAGGTTCCGCCGGAGTCCATGAGGCTCTTGTGTCCCCGCCGGGTCGGCCACCGTCACTTCTGCGGCCCCGGACCGGTCCATCGTCATCGCTGGCTTCTTCCCGCCTGCTCTCAGGAGAGGCGTTCCACTGTCGTAGGTTGTCTGACAACTGACGTCCGTTGTCTGGATTGCGCTTACTGTGCCGGACGTCGTAACCACCGTCAAGGGGTCGGGCAGATGTCCGTTCGCCGAACGTTCGAGTGCCTCAGCGCGAATGACGCAGGGTCCGCTCGTCTGCGAAGGTCCCGGCCCCGGCCGGACGGCGACCGAGCGTCCAGTGGTCTGTCGGACAGGGATGGAACCGAGCGTAGGTGCACCGCTGAACGACTCTTGACCACCGGACGACCGGCCCCGTTCCGCGGATATTGCATGACCGGGAGCGCAACGGTCTGGCGCGTTCGCCCCTGCTCTTGACCCGGCTGCCGGGCCGGTCAGCGCTCGAAGATCATCTCGGGGTACCGGATGGAGGGCCGGTCGAGGAGCCGCTCGTGGCGATGATCGAGCTGTTGGGTGAAGAAGGCGAGCAGGTAGGTCCGTTCGATGGTGACGGCGCGTTCGGGGTCGAGCGTGCCGAACTGGTTCTGCCGTGTGGCCCGTGGGGTGTTGAGTTCAGGGGCGAAGGTTTCGAAGTCGGTGAAGCTCAGATGGCCGGAATCGCGGAGCCGCAGCCAGCGGTTCCAGCCGGTCAGGTGGGGCCACAGGGTGGTCAGGTTCTCTTCGGTTCTGGGGTGGCCTGCTGAGGAGTTGCCGCTGATGACCATGAACGGGGCGCGCAGGCCGGCGGTGGCGACGCGTGTGCTGACGCCGCCGTCCAGTTCTGCTCCGGCGGTGATGCGGTGGTCCTGAAGCATGGTTTCGGCGGTGGCTTCGGCGCCGTGGGAGTGGCCGAACATGCCTGTGCGGGCCAGGTCGAGTGTGTGGCGGAATGCGGGCAGGTGCTGGTGGTCGACGTCGGGGTTGGTGCCGGTGTTCAGCCGGGTGAGCTGGTCGAGTACGAACCTGGCGTCGGCGGTGCGCACAAGCGTCTCCTGGTCCGCGCTGCCCGGGGGAATGGGCTGCGCGACTTCGACCCTGCCTCCGGGGAATTCCACCTGCCCGGAATCGTGGGTGTCGTCGATGCCCGCGACGAGGAATCCGTGACTGGCCAGATCCTCGGCAAGGCTGGTCAGTGAGGACCGGTCCAGCGAATCACCCGGCGAGAACAGGATGACCGGCCAGCCTCCCTTGGGCGCGTGGGCGACCGGAGCACCTTGGAAGGAGTGCGTCCGTAGAGCATGGAAGGTCCCGGCCGGCACCGCCGTGTTCAGCGCTTGCGCCGCCTGCTCGTCCAAGCTCTGTCCGGCCAGGGCGGGTATGTAGCGGGCCCGGGCAGAACCCGCGGTACGTGCGGCTGGGTACCACAACTGCACCATCAGCTCTCGAAGCGGATGCGAGGGCACCCACGGATCGCGACGGGAGGCGTCCACCAGATGCAGTGAGACGGTGCCCACCCGATGCGGGCCGGTCGGATTCGGCAGCGACAGCACCGTACGAGCGACGGCCGAGGTATTGGCTGACGTCGGCCGGGATATCGGCACCACCGCCATCATGATGACCAGGACCGCCGCGGCCACCGAAGCCAGCCGGCCCATCACCGCCCTGATACCGCGCACACCCTCCTGCACAACGACCCCGCAACCGCTCGTTGATGATCAGGTCTCGACCAACCAGATCATCACCGAGCGGGCCCCCTCCGTGCGCGGCCTGTTACGCAACCGCAATTATCGTGGTCGGGGACGTGAGCAACGGGACGCTGCCGGGCTACTGCGTCCTAATTGCCCGACTGCCGGTGATAGGCCCCGAACGAAATAAGGCCCAGGTTGGGAATCGTGTCCCTGGCCGGAGCCTTCGGTGACCGCTCGTGGTCGTCATCGGCCTTGTTGAACGTGGCAACGAGCGGGCCGGTGTCACACAGGATCACGCGGACGCCGCTCCGACGGCCTGCTCACGATCGGGGTAGGCCAAGTACTTGTCGTGGTTGCGTCCCAGATCCGCAGGCCCCTGGATGGACCCAATGAGGGCGGCAAGGTTCTCCGGCAAGGGCGGCATCGGGTTCTCATCATCCTCGCCCCTGTGGTGTGCGGAGTACTCGGTCATGTCTCGCAGCGTAGGCATGAACCATGCACAGAATCAGCCCGAACGCGCTGCTCAACCGGTTCCCGCCGGATACGAGGCAGGGCGGGTTGGATACCGCCGAACCTTCGAACCGGCGACGGAAGCTTACGCTTAGACCATCTCGGCGAATAATTAACGCTGTGACGTGGTGTTTGTGGAGCGGATGACGGGAATCGAACCCGCACTACCAGCTTGGGAAGTCGGCACCAGTGATCGTTGATCACCTGCGGTGGCGTTGACCTGCACCTACCCGGCGTTCACCCCGTTGACGACCGTAGGCGACCGTGATCGCCCGCTCTGACGGGCACGCAACGGGCACGAAACGCGCTCGTGTTCACCGGGATCAAGGGTGGCCCGTTGCGCCGGAGCGGCTTCAACAAACTGACCCGCTGGGTCGACGTCGTACCCACCATGGGCGTACCCGGCCTGCACTTCCACGATCTTCGGCATACCGGTAACACGCTCGCCGCCGACATGGGCGTCTCTCTTCGCAACCTGATGGTCCGCATGGGACACGACAACGAACGCGCGGCGCTCATCTACCAGCACGCATCGAGCCAGGCTGATCGAAAGATCGCTGACGGACTGGACGCGCTCCTCGGCGAGCACCGATCCGCCGCCGACGACCAGGACGACGAAGACGGAGGCGGCGGCCTAATGGCCCGTTAATGGCCCGGCGACCCGAAGTCCACCCTGACAGCAAAGAGGCCCAGCGCCGGGATCATGCCCCTGGCCTGGGCCTTCGTCATGAGAGCGGGTGACGGGAATCGAACCCGCACTACCAGCTTGGGAAGCTGGAGTTCTACCATTGAACTACACCCGCATCGGCCCGCCGTCTCGGTAGACCGCCCGCACATGCTACCGGAACCCTCGCCGCC
>JAOPYL010000340.1 GCA_025964625.1 Actinoallomurus sp.
CGGCCAGGTCGAGATCGCGCGGATCGTCCCCCATGAGGCTGGGGGCACCCGCGAGATTGCCGGAATCCCGCTTGCCCCAGCGGCTGAACCGGTAGCCGGCGGTACCCGGAACGGCCGCGGTGGCAACGGCCGTGCTGCGCTTGCGCGTCTCCCGTACCGCCTGCTCGAGGTGTTCCTCGCTCTTGCGGGAACCGACGGCCGAGTAGCCGACCGCGGCGAAGAGATGCTGGAACGGCTTGCGGTAGATGAACGCCGCGAGGGTGACCAGGGAGATGAGCAGAATCTGCAACCCCCACGGCAGGCTCTCCGCCATGACGAGGCCGTAGCACCACAGCAGAAGAGCAAGAACGCCGATCAGAGCCGCCTGTTTCAACAGGGTCGACAGCAGCAACTCGAACCAGCGCACCGCGATGACCCGGCCGATCCCCGGATGGATGCCGATGCCCAGGAAGATCGGCCCCGCCACGAGCAGGAGCAGGAACGAGATCTTCAAGATCATCAGCATCACCGCGATGACGAGGATGAGCAGCCCGGCGACGAGCGCGGCGAGCAACGCACCGAAGGAGACGGCCAGCCGAGACGTCCAGTTCTTCCCCTGGAACAGGGAGTAGACGCCGGGGTAATTGTTCTTGACGTCCTTGGTGACCGCCTGGTAGTCGTCGGCCTTCTTGTTGACGTCCGGCTTGTTTCCGGAGTAGGTCTCGGTCAGATCGACCGCCTGCGAGGAGAGCAGTTTCGCGCCGTCGTCCTGCACGATCTTGCTCTTCGCGTCGTCGGTGCCGAACTCGCCCATCAACCACGGCTTGCAGACCAGCGTCACCCACAGCCCATTGGCGTTGCGGGTCACCGCGTCGTTCTGCACGGTCTGCTGCGCGCTGGGGCCGTTCGGAATGCACGCCGAGGCATTGGCATTGCTCTGCGGAAGCGCGGCGTTGAACGCCGCCGTCGCACCATTGGAGACCTTCGTACCCAGCGTGGTGAAGTCACCCGGTCTGGCGATCAGCCAGATCAGCGCGACCATGGCCACCACCATCCAGATCGTGCCCTCGGCCACCTTGCTGGCCCGTCGGCGGATCAGTCCCCACCAGGCCAGCCAGAGCGCGCCGAGGATGACGACCCACGACCAATACTTCGCGCCGAACGTGTTGCCCATGCCACGGATGACCCCGTCGACGGTCTTCTTCAACCAGCCGAGCAGCGACTCCGACGCCGCCGCCTGGTAGATGGTGATCGTCGTCCGGTCGAACGCCTTGGCCAGCGTGAACACCACGTTGGAGACCGAGTTGCCCACCATGGCCATGGCATCCGAGCAACCCATGTCGACGGCGTACCAGGTCTGCCCGGAAGTGCCGTACCGGTCGTAGTAGCTGAGCTTGTCCGGCGGTGCCTTCTGGAGCTGGCCGCTCGGGTAGTCCGGCGGCCTGACCATGCCGTCGATGCCGGAGCCGTACTGCTCGGGAGAGGGATGGTCGGCGGGCGCGCAGGCGTCATTGGGGCTCGGCAGCGGCGGCGCGGCACTCGCGACGCCCATGGGGCTCAGCACGATTACGGCCATGAACATAAGAATGAGAAGCGACCTGCGCTTCCCCCGTGGCTTCCCGCGGTCCGCGACTTTTCGCCGGCGGACGGCTGGCACCCTCATCGCGGGACCTCCTGGGTGACTTCGGTCGCCGGGTCGTACGGGGCGTTTCGGGGCGGTGACTCACCCTCACTATGCGCGTCCGGGGCCGTGCCGCCGACGGTCTCGCCGGGCTTCGAACGGGTCGGGTTGGTGTCGAGCCAGCGCAGCAGTTCATCGGAGACCAGATCGATGCCGATACGGCCGGCCCGCCCGTCGAGATCCCGGAAGATGCATTCGCCGTTCCCGAGATTCCTCAGGACGGCCTTGTGCTCGTCGGAGTTCTCCACGCCGAGCAGGGACATCACGTTGCCGACCTCGTTGCGCTCGGTGGAGCGGAAGGAATAGACCGACGACAGGCAGTTCGTCACCTGTTCATTCAAGAGGTCCCCGGCGTTCTGTGAGACCAGAATCAGGGCGGTGTTCCGCGATCGCCCCATCCGGGACACCTCGGGAACCAGCTTCGCGCCCTCGGGCGTCTGCGTGATCGCCCACGCCTCGTCCAGGAAGATGGCCTTGGGCAGGTGCCGGTCGAGCCCGTGCATCAGCCGCCGGGCGAACTGCGACACCAGATACATCAGCGCCACCGACAGCCGCTGCTCGTAGGAGTAGTCCTCACGGGAGATGGCGACGTCGGGCAGGGTCAGTCCCCCGAGCGTGAACACAGTCGTCCAGCCGGCGGTGTCGATCCGCTCGCCGCCGGATGGGTCGAAGCACAGCCGGGCGAGGCGCATCTCCGACATCGAGCGCAGCACCGCGCCGAGGTTCTTCGACGCGGGATCATCGGACGCGTCCAGATGGTCCACGACCCTGCCGAGGGACGGCCGCGGCTGATTGGCGACCGCTCCCACCGCTTGGATCATCGCGGACTCCCGCTCTTCTGACATGCGCGGGAGCAGCAGCCGGAGCGTCTCGGTGGCCATCGTCTTCTTGGCCGCCAGATCGTCACCGAAGCTGAATGGATCGAGCAGGCCCGGTGCCGCCGATCCCAGCGGCAGCACGCGCGCGCGGCGCCCACGCCGGCGCAGCAGCTCGATCAGGGACTCGGCATCGCCCTTCGGGTCGATCGCGGCGATCGTCACTCCGCGCAGCGCCATCTGGTAGATGAGCAGCAGCGCCAGGGTCGTCTTCCCGCCACCGGGCTCACCCGTGATCGCGACCGCGGTGGGCCGATTGCGCGCCGCGGCCACCAGCGGATCGAAATGCACGACCGAGCGGGCCCGCCCGAGGGTCTCCCCGATGTAGGGCCCGACCCAGCCCGAGGAGGTATTGTCGAGCCGGTCCCCCAGGTCGACGGTCGCGGTGGGCATGCCGCCGGCGATCGTGCGCAGGGGCTGCCGCTGGGCGTAGGCGTTGACCCGGATACGGTCCCCCGGCAGCGACTCGCAGAACAGCGAGAACTGGTCGCCGGTCGAGCAGACGATGTCGATCCCGAGGTCGCGGTAGTGCTCCACCACGGCGTCCACGCGCTGCTGCAGCAGCTCCTCCGTCGGCGCCGACACGATGAGCCGGTGCCAGCCGTACACGAACGGCAGCCGCTCCTTGGCGATGCCGTGCTCGAGCATGCGCGCGGCGTCGATCTGCTCGGCCAGCGCGATCGGCGCCTCGGCACCGGCCTCCCGGATGTGCTGGTCCATGTCGCGAGCGTGTGCGAGCTTCCGCGAGACGTCCTTGGAGGCCTTCGCCGGCGGCACGAGCTTCATCCGCGCCGACACCTCGACCGGGAACGGCAGCGCGTCGGCGAAGTGCAGCCAGGGCTCGCCATCGGGGAACGGCATCAGATCCGGGAAGCGCGCGAAAGACAGGTAGGCGGCGTACGACGCGCCGCCCGGCTGTTCCATCCGCAGGTTCGAACGGCCGTTGACGATCGAGCCCTCGACCAGGGACTCGATCTCCCCGGCGCCCCACGTGCGGCGCGGGGTGGCCGACGGGGGCGGGTCGGTGAGCGCTCCGCTGGCCGCGTGCTGGAACAGCCACGCCACCTCGGTGGAGGAGGCGTGCCGTGCGTACAGCGCACTGCCGGTGAGCGCGCGCCCAAGGCGTTCGGACTGCTCGGTCCAGCGCGCGATCTCCTTCTCCGGGATCGCGTCGTCATGCAGCCCGAGCGCCTCCTCGCTGCGCTTGTACAAGCCGAAGAGCTGCTTGAAAGCTCCACCGGACAGCTGCGCCCCAACACCGCGCGGGCCGAGGCGCACGCCGAGGTAGACCTCCTTGGACCAGAAGTCCTTCGACCAGACGTGGGCGTACATCTCCTCGAGGTACTCACGCCAGCCGGGCCCGCCATCGGAGGTCTCGTCGAGCGCCAGCGCCCAGTCGGCCGCGGGATATGTGCGGTGCGCGACGCGCAGATGGATCTCGGCGTCCTGCATGCGGACGCCGGCCAGCGCGATCGTGATGTTGGTCGCGAGGGCTTCCCGCTCCTCGCCCGTGGTGAACTCGTACGACACCGTCGGCAGCCGGAAGTACGCCCAGGCGGCGCCGTCGGTGAGCAGGATCCGATCGTCGAAGTACCGTACGGCCAGCCGGCTACGGGCTTTGGACGCCCTACTCATTCGCTTCCCGCTCCTCACTCGTCGCGCCGAAACCACGCGATCGGCCACCACCGGCCCGTCCACCGCGTTCGCTGTGTCGGGCTCGCTCCCGGCTCATCGGGAGACCTCCTGCCGTGGGTAGCGTTCGGGGACTTGGACAAGTCCGCCGGCGACGACGCCGCCGAGCGCAATGTAGGCCTTGCGGGTGGGCCCGCGCAGCGTCCGCAGCTCATTGCGGGGCGCCCGGTCGAGGCTGAGATGGTCGTCCCAGGGGATCCGCACGAGCGCCCGGCAGCGACCCCTGGCGACCGACTCGGCCTGCTCGACGTCGTCCATGCTGCGCCGGCTCACGCCGTTGATCACGGTGACGGCCTTCGCGCGCAGGTCCTCGTAGCCGTGTCCGTCGAGCCACTCGAAGGTCATCGCCACCGCGCGCGGGGCGTCGGAGCTGGCCGGGGCCACCAGCACGATCTGGTCGGCGTAAGGCAGCACTCGCGCGACCACCGCGGCGGCCGCGTCCAGCACCGTGATGGAGTAGAAACGGTCGAGCGTGCGCATCGCGAGCGCGTAGTCGCGATCGTCGAGCGCCTGGACCGGGTTCTTGCCGGCGGCCACCACCTCCAGGCCGGACTTGGAGACCGAGGTGTAGCGGCGCATCATCTGATAGCCCGTCACCTGCTCGGCGTGCGTGATCAGCGAGGTGAGCGTCTCCCTCGTCTCGGTGCGGGTGCGCCGGGCCATGGCTCCTGGACCGGGGTTCACGTCGACCGCGACGATCCGGTCTCCGCGATTCTGGGCGAACGTGTGGCCGAGCATCAGTCCGGTCACCGTCTGCCCGGCGCCACCGGTGCAGCCCAGCACGACGACCCGGCGGGCGCCCTCGAACGCCGTGCGCACCCGATCCTCGTAGTCGCCGTCGCCCTGGCCTCCGCCGGAGAAGATCCGGCGGAGCCCGCGCCCGTCGTCGTCGCGGCCCTCCTGATCGTTGGCCGTCTGGGGCATCGGACGGGGCCGCACGGGGGACGCGGGACCCGAACGCACGCCGCGGGCGGGCGACTCGGACGGCGCCGCGGCCTGGTCTCCCCACTCGGGCGGACCGCCCTGACGCACCGGCGGTGTCGCCGGACGAGCGGATGGTGCCTGCTGTGGCGGGATCGGAGCCGCGGGCCGCGGGACCTGGGCCGGTGGCGTGAGCCCGGCGGCCGGGGCCTTCGGCGGCGCGGCGGGC
>JAOPYL010000343.1 GCA_025964625.1 Actinoallomurus sp.
TCGGCATCCAGGCCTTCGAGCCGCAGCTGGTCGAGGGCAAGGCCATCCAGATCCACCCGCTCGTCTGCACCGCGTTCAACGCGGACTTCGACGGTGACCAGATGGCCGTGCACCTGCCGCTGTCGGCCGAGGCCCAGGCCGAGGCTCGCATCCTGATGCTCTCGACCAACAACATCCTCAAGCCGTCCGACGGCAAGCCGGTCACCATGCCGACCCAGGACATGGTCATCGGCCTGTTCTGGCTCACCACGGAGAAGGTAGGGGCGGACGGCGAAGGCCGTGCGTTCGCGACCCTCTCCGAGGCGATCATGGCCTACGACCGGGGCGACCTGGACCTGCAGGCCAACATCGAGGTCCGGGTCAAGGACATTCCGCCGCCGCGCGGGTGGACCGCCCCGGAGGGTTACGAGGCCGGTAAGCCGTACCGCCTGGCGACGACCCTCGGCCGCGCGCTGTTCAACGAGGCACTGCCCGCCGACTTCCCGTTCGTGAACTACGAGGTCGGCAAGAAGCAGCTCTCCGTGATCGTCAACGAGCTCGCGGAGACGTACCCGAAGGTCGAGGTGGCCAACGCGCTGGACGCGCTGAAGGACACCGGCTTCCGGTGGGCGACCCGTTCCGGCGTCACCATCGCCATCGACGACGTCATCGCTCCGCCCAACAAGGCGGAGATCATGGCGACGTACGAGAAGCGCGCCGACAAGGTGCAGCGGGAGTACGACCGTGGTCTGATCACCGACGACGAGCGCCGTCAGGAGCTCATCGAGATCTGGACCCACGCCACGGCCGATGTCGCCAAGGACATGGAGGCGGCGTTCCCCGCCACCAACCCGATCTGGATGATGATCAACTCCGGCGCTCGCGGTAACCCGCTGCAGCTCCGGCAGATCGCCGGCATGCGCGGTCTGGTCTCCAACCCCAAGGGTGAGACCATCCCGCGTCCGATCAAGTCCTCCTTCCGCGAGGGCCTGTCCGTGGTCGAGTACTTCATCGCCACGCACGGTGCCCGGAAGGGCCTGGCCGACACCGCTCTGCGTACCGCCGACTCGGGCTACCTCACCCGTCGTCTGGTCGACGTCGCGCAGGACGTGATCGTCCGTGAGGACGACTGCGGCACCGAGCGGACGATCAAGTTCGCGATCGCCAACAAGGGGCCCGACGGCACCCTGGTCAAGATCGCGAACTCCGAGAACAGCCTGGTCGGGCGCAACCTCGCGGACGACATGAAGGTCGACGGCACGGTCCTGTTCCCGGCCGGCACCGACATCACCGACGTCGTCCTCAACCGGCTCATCGAGGCGGGCGTCGACACGGTCCGCACCCGTAGCGCGCTGGTCTGCGAGTCCAAGATCGGTGTCTGCGCGATGTGCTACGGCCGTTCCCTGGCCACCGGCAAGCTCGTGGACGTCGGCGAGGCGGTCGGCATCATCGCCGCCCAGTCGATCGGTGAGCCCGGCACGCAGCTGACCATGCGTACCTTCCACACCGGTGGTGTGGCGGGTATCGACATCACGCACGGTCTGCCCCGTGTCCAGGAGCTGTTCGAGGCGCGTATCCCCAAGGGCGTCGCCCCGATCAGCGAGCTGGCGGGCCGGGTCCGCATCGACGAGACCGAGAAGACCCGGAAGATCGTGGTCATCCCGGACGACGGTGGCGAGGAGATCGCCTACCCGGTGCCGATGCGGGCGCGCCTGAAGGTCAAGGACGGCGACCACGTCGACGTCGGCGAGCAGCTCATCGAGGGTGCCATCAACCCGCATGAGGTGCTGCGCATCCTCGGCCCGCGAGCGGTCCAGCTGCACCTGGTCGACCAGGTGCAGGAGGTCTACCGGTCCCAGGGCGTGTCGATCCACGACAAGCACATCGAGATCATCGTTCGGCAGATGCTGAAGCGAGTCCAGGTGCTGGAGTCCGGCGACACCGACATGCTGCCCGGCGTCGAGCTGATCGAGCGGCCGCGGTTCGAAGAGCGGAACCGCGCCGTCGTCGCCGAGGGCGGACAGCCCGCCGTCGGCCGTCCGCAGCTCATGGGCATCACCAAGGCCTCGCTGGCCACTGAGTCGTGGCTGTCGGCGGCCTCCTTCCAGGAGACGACGCGGGTGCTCACGGACGCGGCGATCCACGCCAAGTCCGACCCGCTGGTCGGCCTGAAGGAGAACGTCATCATCGGAAAGCTGATCCCGGCCGGTACCGGAATGCCGCAGTACCGCAACATCCGGGTGGAGCCGACCGAGGAGGCCAAGGCGGCGGTCTACTCCGTCGGGTCCTACGACGAGGGCGCCGAGTACGCCTTCGGCCAGGGCTCCGGCGAGGCCGTCCCGCTGGAGGAGTACGACTTCGGTCAGTACAACCGCTAGCCGGCGATGACCGCTGCCGGTTGGTAGCAGCTCGAGGGCCGCTTCCGAGCATCTCGGAAGCGGCCTTTCGGCTGCTGCGAAGACCGCCCCGACCATGGTGATTTGCGGTTAGGCCGGTCATCACGGCAGGCTGGGGCGAAGGGTAAGCCAGCGGAGGATTGATACAGCCGGCTGGTGGCCAGCGACAGGACTCGGAGGCCCCCCGATGCGCCAAGCGCCTTCGAGTGGGGATGTGCATCCAGGCCGCAGGCGGCGACCCGCCCGCGGCACCGGCGCTGAAGGAGTCCGACGATGACCGAGCACAACGGCACCCAGGGATCGCACTGGCCGCTGCCTGACGGGCAAGGATCGTCCGAACCGTCCGACAGCGACAAGCAGAAGCCGCCCGGCGGCCAGGACGCGGATCGCGACACGTCGCCACAGCAGACGGAGGAGCCTCCGGTCCTGGAGGTGTCCCCGGACATCCTCGAGTCGGGCCGGACCGTGGTGTTCGGCGCTCACCGCCGTCCCGCCGCGCCTTCCACGCCCGCCGAGGACGACGACGCCGCAAAGCCAGGCGCGGGCAGTGAGAATGCGCCCTCCTACGAGCAGTCTCCGCCGCCGTACGCCCAGCAGGGTCAGTTCGGTTCGCCCGGTGCTCCGCCGCCGTACGGCCGGCCGGGCGAGCAGTCCCCGCCGGCCTACGGTCAGCAACCGTACGGCCAGCCGGGCACGCCGCCCCCGTACGCCGAGCCCTACGGTCAACAGCCCTACGGCCAGCCGCAGGGTGAACAGTCCTACGATCAGTCCGCGCCTCCCTACGGCCAGCAGCAGGGGGGAGGGCCGTCGCCGTACTCTCAGCCGGGCGAGCCCCCCTCCTACGGTCCGCCCCCCGAGCACCTTTCCGGTCCGCAGCCCACTTCGCCGTACCGCCAGGACGCCCACGGTCAGCAGGGTGCGCCGCCGTACGGGCAGGCGGGCACGCCGCCGTACGGCGGGCCGTCGGTCGAGCAGCCCGCGCAGCCCTACGGTCAGCAGCCCTACGGTCAGCAGCCCTACGGTCAGCAGCCCTACGGTCAGCAGCCCTACGGTCAGCAGCCCTACGGTCAGCAGTTCGGCGAGCAGCCGTCCTACGGCCGGCCGACGGGCGAGCAGGCCCCCTACGAGCCGGAGCCCACCGAGCAGCCGCCGTACGGGGGCCGGCCCGGCTATCCTCCGCCGTCTTACGGGGAGCAGGGGCCCTACCGACAGCCGGGCTACGATCCCCAGCCCTACGGCGGGCAGCCGCCCTTCGGCCAGCCCGCGGGGCCACCCGCGTATGGTCCGTCGCCCTACGGCCAGGACGGCGTACCGCAGGAGATGCCGGCGTCCGCCGAGGACGACGCGGCAGAGCGCACCTCCGTGGTGCCGCCGCCGTCAGAGTCCGCGTCGCAGTCCGGCGACAGCCCGTGGGTGCCGTCGACCACGGTATTCCCGGGGGTGGGCCATGACGTGCCCGTCGCCGCTGGTGAGCAGCAGCCCCCGTCGTTCGGCGCGCCGCCGGCCGGGGAGGGCACGGGCTATCCGCAGCCGCCCTCGGCGATGCTGGACGACTCCGGCGAGCAGAGTGGCGAGCGTCCTTCGCAGACCGGTGACGTGCCCGCCTACGGCACATCCCCCGTCGATGAGGTGGTGCCCGGGTTCGGCCCCCTCCAGGGGGAGCCGGAGGACGATCGGGGTCACCGCGGCGGGGGGGAGAGCACCATGATGGTGCCGCCTCCCGAGTCCGGGTCCGCGGACCAGGGCCAGGTCGATGAGGAGCCTCCCGCGTACCGCCCGGAGCAGGCCTCCGGCGCCGCGCCGGGTATCGAGGGAATGGCGACGACCGCCTTCGGCCAGTCGGCGGTGTCCACTCCGCCCGCGGAGCCCTCGGCGTCGCAGGGCTCATCGCAGGCCGGCGGTGAGCAGCCGTACGGTGAGCAGTCCCCCTACGCGCAGCAGCCGCGTGGTGAGCAGGGCGCGCAGTCGTGGGCGTCACCGTCCGGGCAGCCGGGCGGCGGTTATCCGCAGCACACCCAGGATCCCGGCCGGCAGCCCTATGCCTATGGCGAGCAGCAGGGGTACCCCCAGCAGGGCGGCTACGGCCAGCAGCAGGGGTACGGCCAGCAGGCGTATGGCGAGCAGGGCTATGGCGAGCAGGGCTATGGCCAGCAGGGCTATGGCCAGCAGGGGTACGGCCAGCAGCAGGGGTACGGCCAGCAGGCCGCGCCGTACGGCCAGCAGGGCTACGGCCAGCAGGGCTATGGCCAGCAGGCGTATGGCCAGCAGCAGGGGTACGGCCAGCAGCAGGGGTACGGCCAGCAGCCCGCGCCGTACGGGCAGCAGCCCTACGGCCAGGAAGGCGGTGGCCAGACCGGCTACCCGGGTTACAGCCAGGCGCAGTCCCAGGTCGGCGGCGGTTCCAAGCAGAAGCTGTGGATCGCACTCGGCGGGGGCGCGGTGCTGCTGGTGGTGCTGTTCATCGTGCTGTACCTCAGCGTCTGAAGCCTCTGACGGCCGAGGATGCCTGCTTTGCGCCTGCTTCCCAAACGGGAGTGAGTAGGACAGAATGCCGACGGGAACAACCGGCGGCATCCTGCCGTTGTAGGGAGTGACTTACCGCGCCACGCCGGTACGGCAAGCTCTTGTTTTGACCCATGCGCGGGTGTTAGGTAGTCTCTCCCTTCGTGCCCGCGGTTCGCGGGTTCAACGTGCGCGCACACCGATCTTGGCGTCTCACCTTCCGGGTGACAGACCTGAGATCAGCGTGCGGCGCGGATCTGACTCCCTGAGTTCACGTGGCCCGTTATGGGCTAGGTGCCGGACGGCGGGCGCGACACGCCCGACCTCGGGGGTCGGATGGAGAAGAAAAACTGCAGGTCATGGTCGTTGAAGAGGCCGTGATCTGCGGCCACGCGAGAGTGTGGCAAACAGCAATGACTTACCCGCTTGGTACGAGGAAGACGGAGACGCGGTGCCCACGATCCAGCAGCTGGTCCGCAAGGGCCGCCAGGACAAGGTGACCAAGAACAAGACGCCGGCGCTTAAGGGAAGCCCGCAGCGCCGCGGCGTCTGCACGCGCGTCTACACGACGACGCCCAAGAAGCCCAATTCGGCGCTTCGGAAGGTCGCCCGTGTTCGGCTGACGAGCGGCATCGAGGTCACGGCCTACATTCCCGGTGTCGGACACAACCTGCAGGAGCACTCGATCGTGCTCGTGCGCGGAGGCCGTGTGAAGGACCTTCCGGGTGTCCGGTACAAGATCATCCGGGGGTCGCTCGACACCCAGGGTGTCCGGAACCGGAAGCAGGCGCGCAGCCGCTACGGCGCGAAGAAGGAGAATAGCTGACATGCCTCGCAAGGGTCCCGCAGGCAAGCGCCAGCTGATCGCTGACCCGGTGTACAACTCACCGCTGGTCACCTCGCTGGTCAACAAGGTCCTGCTCGACGGCAAGCGTTCGATCGCGCAGAGCATCGTGTACGACGCCCTTGAGGGTGCTCGCGAGAAGTCCGGTAACGACCCGGTCGTCACGCTGAAGCGCGCTCTCGACAACGTGAAGCCGACCCTGGAGGTCCGCAGCCGGCGTGTCGGCGGTGCCACCTACCAGGTGCCCGTCGAGGTGCGCCCGGCGCGCAGCACCACCCTGGCGCTCCGCTGGCTGGTGCTGTACGCACGGCAGCGGCGTGAGAAGACGATGACCGAGCGGCTGATGAACGAGCTGCTCGACGCGAGCAACGGCCTCGGCGCGAGTGTCAAGAAGCGCGAGGACACACACAAGATGGCGGAGTCCAACAAGGCCTTCGCTCACTACCGCTGGTAATAACCGGCACCCAGACGTACGAGACGAACGAGGACGCGAGAAGTGGCTACTCAGACCGGCGTAGACCTGGCCAGGGTCCGGAACATCGGGATCATGGCCCATATCGACGCGGGCAAGACCACCACCACCGAGCGGATCCTGTACTACACCGGGGTGAACTACAAGATCGGTGAAGTCCATGAGGGCGCCGCCACCATGGACTGGATGGAGCAGGAGCAGGAGCGCGGCATCACCATCACGTCCGCCGCCACCACCTGCCACTGGACGGTCGACGACGTCGACCACACCATCAACATCCTCGACACTCCCGGTCACGTCGACTTCACGGTCGAGGTGGAGCGTTCACTGCGCGTCCTCGACGGAGCCGTCGCGGTTTTCGACGGCGTTGCCGGCGTGGAGCCGCAGTCGGAGACGGTCTGGCGCCAGGCCGACCGTTACAACGTTCCGCGGATCTGCTTCGTCAACAAGCTGGACCGGGTCGGCGCGGAGTTCCACCGTTGCGTGGACATGATCGTCGAACGGCTGCACGCCACCCCGCTGGTGCTACAGATCCCGATCGGTGCCGAGGCCGACTTCAAGGGCGTCGTGGACCTGGTTCGGATGAAGGCCCTGGTGTGGAGCGCCGAGGCTGCCAAGGGCGAGATGTACGACGTCCTCGACATTCCCGACACGCACGCCGACGCCGCCCGTGAGTGGCACGACAAGCTGGTCGAGACGCTCGCCGAGGCGGACGACGAGATCATGGAGCTGTACCTGGAGGGCACCGAGCCCACCGTGGAGCAGCTCATCCCGGCGATCCGCCGGGCCACGATCGCCGGCCACCTGACCCCGGTCACCACCGGCACCGCCTTCAAGAACAAGGGCGTGCAGCCGCTGCTCGACGCGATCGTCCACTACCTGCCCTCACCGCAGGACGTCGAGGCCATCAAGGGCCACGACGTGCGCGACGAGGAGAAGGTCATCGAGCGCAGGCCGAGCGAGGACGAGCCGTTCTCGGGCCTGGCGTTCAAGATCGCGAGCGACCCGCACCTGGGCAAGCTCACCTACATGCGCGTCTACTCTGGTGTGGTCGAGGCCGGCTCCTCGGTCCTGAACAGCGTGAAGGGCCGTAAAGAGCGCATCGGCAAGATCTACCGGATGCACGCCAACAAGCGCGAGGAGATCGAGCGCGTCGGCGCGGGTGACATCGTCGCGGTGATGGGTCTCAAGCAGACCACCACGGGCGAGACGCTCTGCGACGAGAAGGCACCGGTGGTCCTGGAGTCGATGAACTTCCCGGCTCCGGTCATCAACGTCGCCATCGAGCCCAAGACCAAGGTCGACCAGCAGAAGCTGGGCACCGCGATCCAGCGGCTCGCCGAGGAGGACCCGTCCTTCCAGGTGCGGACCGACGAGGAGACCGGCCAGACGATCATCTGGGGCATGGGCGAGCTGCACCTCGAGGTGCTGGTCGACCGCATGAAGCGCGAGTTCAAGGTCGAGGCCAACGTCGGGCGTCCCCAGGTCGCCTACCGTGAGAGCATCCGCCGCAAGGTGGAGAAGGTCGAATACACCCACAAGAAGCAGACGGGTGGCTCGGGCCAGTTCGGCCGAGTGATCATCGACCTCGAGCCCCTCGGCGGCGGTAGCGACGGCTACGAGTTCGAGAACAAGGTCACCGGTGGCCGCATCCCGCGGGAGTACATCCCCTCGGTCGATGCCGGTTGCCAGGAGGCGGCCGAGTTCGGTGTGCTCGCCGGTTACCCTCTGGTGGGCGTCAAGGTCACGCTCCAGGACGGCGCCTACCACGACGTCGACTCCTCGGAGCTGGCCTTCAAGATCGCCGGTTCCATGGCGTTCAAGGAGGCGGCCCGCAAGGCCGACCCCGCGCTGCTGGAGCCGATGATGGCCGTCGAGGTCACCACTCCTGAGGACTACATGGGTGACGTCATCGGCGACCTGAACGGCCGTCGTGGCCAGATTCAGGAGATGGGCGAGCGTCACGGCGTCCGTGTCATCAGGGCCACCGTTCCGCTGTCCGAGATGTTCGGTTACGTGGGTGACCTGCGCAGTAAGACCCAGGGCCGGGCCGTTTTCACCATGCAGTTCGACTCCTACGCCGAGGTTCCGGGGAACGTCGCGCAGGAGATCATCGCCAAGGCGCGTGGCGAATGACACGCGGCGAGTGACCCTAACCAGCCAGATTCACGAATACGCACGTCGTACGGCGTCAAGAGAGATTCAAGGAGACACCGGTGGCCAAGGCCAAGTTCGAGCGGACGAAGCCGCACGTAAACATCGGCACCATTGGGCACATCGACCACGGTAAGACCACCCTTACCGCGGCGATTACCAAGGTGCTCCACGACAAGTACCCCGATCTGAACCCCTTCACGCCGTTCGACGAGATCGACAAGGCGCCGGAGGAGCGGGAGCGGGGCATCACGATCTCGATCGCTCACGTCGAGTACCAGACCGAGAAGCGTCACTACGCCCACGTCGACTGCCCGGGCCACGCCGACTACATCAAGAACATGATCACCGGCGCTGCCCAGATGGACGGTGCGATCCTGGTCGTGGCGGCCACCGACGGCCCGATGCCGCAGACCAAGGAGCACGTGCTCCTGGCGCGTCAGGTCGGCGTCCCGTACATCGTCGTGGCGCTCAACAAGGCCGACATGGTCGACGACGAGGAGATCCTCGAGCTCGTCGAGCTGGAGGTCCGCGAGCTCCTCAGCGAGTACGAGTTCCCGGGCGACGACCTCCCGGTGGTCCGCGTCTCCGCGCTGAAGGCGCTGGAGGGCGACGCCGAGTGGGGCGCGAAGATCTCCGAGCTCATGGACGCCTGCGACGAGAACATCCCGGAGCCGGTCCGTGAGACCGACAAGCCGTTCCTGATGCCGATCGAGGATGTCTTCTCGATCACGGGTCGCGGCACGGTCGTCACCGGCCGGATCGAGCGTGGTGTCGTCAACGTCAACGAGACCGTCGACCTGATCGGTATTCAGGAGAAGGCCACCACGACCACCGTCACCGGTGTCGAGATGTTCCGCAAGCTGCTCGACCAGGGCCAGGCGGGCGACAACGTCGGCCTGCTCCTGCGCGGCATCAAGCGGGAGGACGTCGAGCGCGGCCAGTGTGTCATCAAGCCGGGCACCAACACCCCGCACACCGAGTTCGAGGCGCAGGTCTACATCCTGTCCAAGGACGAGGGTGGCCGGCACACGCCGTTCTTCAACAACTACCGTCCGCAGTTCTACTTCCGGACCACGGACGTGACCGGCGTCGTGCACCTGCCCGAGGGCACTGAAATGGTCATGCCGGGCGACAACACCGAGATGCGTGTTGAGCTCATCCAGCCGATCGCGATGGAGGAAGGCCTCCGGTTCGCGATCCGCGAGGGCGGCCGGACCGTCGGCGCCGGCCGAGTGACCAAGATTCTCAAGTAGTACCACCGCGGAGCGGCGGTCGGTGCCTGCCAAGGGCCCGGCCGCCGCACCACGAAGAGATCCCAGCGGCACCTAGCAAGCAAAGGACACCGAGGCCACAATGGCGGGACAGAAGATCCGCATCCGGCTCAAGGCCTACGACCACGAGGTCATCGACACTTCGGCGCGCAAGATCGTCGAGACGGTGACGCGCACGGGCGCGAAGGTCGCGGGCCCGGTGCCGCTGCCGACCGAGAAAAACGTGTACTGCGTCATCCGCTCGCCGCACAAGTACAAGGACAGCCGCGAGCACTTTGAGATGCGCACACACAAGCGCCTGATCGACATCATTGATCCGACGCCCAAGACGGTCGACTCGCTCATGCGGCTCGACCTTCCGGCCGGCGTCGACATCGAGATCAAGCTCTAAGGGCACTAGAAATGAGCAAGCAGAGAAAGGGCGTCCTGGGCGAGAAGCTCGGCATGACCCAGGTCTTCGACGATGAGGGCCGGATGGTTCCGGTAACCGTCGTCCAGGCTGGGCCGTGCGTCGTCACCCGGGTACGTACGCCAGACGCCGACGGCTACTCCGCCGTCCAGCTCGGCTACGGCCAGATCGACCCGCGCAAGGTCAACAAGCCGCTCACCGGGCACTTTGAGAAGGCCGGCGTAACGCCGCGCCGTCACATCGTTGAGCTGCGCACCGACGACGCCACCGAGTACGCGCTCGGCCAGGAGATCACCGTTGAGGTCTTCGAGGCCGGTCAGCGGATCGACGTCACTGGCCGCAGCAAGGGCAAGGGCACCGCGGGTGTCATGAAGCGTCACGGGTTCAAGGGCCTGAGCGCGTCGCACGGCACCCAGCGCAAGCACCGCTCGCCGGGTTCCATCGGCGGCTGCGCCACGCCGGGCCGCGTGTTCAAGGGCCTGCGCATGGCCGGTCGGCACGGGAACACCCGTACGACCGTGCAGAACCTGACCGTGCACGCCATCGACGCCGAGAAGGGACTGCTGCTCATCAAGGGCGCGGTTCCCGGACCGAACGGTGGCCTGATCCTTGTCCGCAGCACCGCGAAGGGGGCGTAGTAAGTGACCACCAAACTGGACATCGAACTTGCCCCGGAGATCTTCGACGCCAAGGTCAATGTGCCGTTGATCCACCAGGTCGTCGTGGCGCAGTTGGCCGCGGCACGGCAGGGCACGCACAAGGCGAAGACCCGCGGCGAGGTCTCCGGCGGTGGCCGGAAGCCGTACCGGCAGAAGGGCACCGGCCGGGCCCGTCAGGGCTCGATCCGCGCTCCGCAGTTCGCCGGCGGTGGCGTCGTCCACGGCCCGCAGCCGCGCTCGTACGAGCAGAAGACGCCGAAGAAGATGAAGGCGGCCGCACTGCGTGGTGCGCTGTCGGACCGGGCCCGTTATGGCCGGGTGCACGTGGTGTCGAACCTGGTGGAGGGCGACACGCCCAAGACCAAGGCCGCGCTCACCGCGCTGCGCGAGATCACGGAGGCCGTGAAGGTCCTCCTGGTCCTCGACCGCGAGGACGAGCTGACCTGGGTCAGCCTGCGCAACGTGCCCGAGGTGCACGTGCTCATGGCCGACCAGCTCAACACCTACGACGTGCTGTGCAGCGACGAAGTCGTGTTCACCGAGGCGGCGTACCAGGCCTTCATCGCCAAGGCGGAGCACAGCCGCAGCGTGAATCGTGTGAGCGGGAAGGAGAACGGCAAGTGAGCAAGATCGCCGACCCGCGCGACATCCTCGTGGCGCCCGTGATCTCGGAGAAGAGCTACGGGCTGCTCGACGAGAACAAGTACACGTTCGAGGTCCGGACCGACGCCAACAAGACCCAGATCAGGCAGGCCGTCGAGGCCGTGTTCGGGGTCAAGGTGACCGGTGTGAACACCATCAACCGGCAGGGCAAGCGCAAGCGCACCCGGTTCGGTTATGGAAAGCGCAAGGACACGAAGCGGGCCATCGTGAGCCTCGCTGAGGGTGAGCGGATCGACATCTTCGGAGGTCCGGTCTCATGACCTGTGCCTCCGCTGCTCGCTGCTCCCGGATGGGGGCGCGCGAGCGCACCCTCCGGACGATAGGCCCAGCGGAGGTCCGGTCCGGATCGGAAATCCGTCCGAAGACAGACAAGGGATGAACGAAAAAGATGGGCATCCGTAAGTACAAGCCGACGACGCCCGGTCGCCGCGGTTCGAGTGTGGCCGACTTTGTCGAGGTCACTCGCGACGAGCCGGAGAAGTCGCTGGTGCGTCCGCTCCCCAAGAAGGGCGGCCGTAACGCACACGGCCACATCACCACCCGTCACCAGGGCGGCGGCCACAAGCGGGCGTACCGCGTCATCGACTTCCGGCGTGCCGACAAAGACGGCGTGCCGGCCAAGGTGGCGCATATCGAGTACGACCCGAACCGTACCGCGCGGATCGCGCTGCTGCACTACGCCGACGGGGAGAAGCGCTACATCCTCTGCCCGACCGGTATGAAGCAGGGCGACCGCGTCGAGAACGGTCCGTCCGCGGACATCAAGCCGGGCAACTGCCTGCCGCTGCGTAACGTGCCGACCGGTACGGTCGTGCACGCGATCGAGCTGCGGCCCGGTGGTGGCGCCAAGCTGGCCCGGTCGGCCGGCTCCGGCGCGCAGCTGCTGGCCAAGGAGGGAAAGTACGCCACTCTGCGGATGCCCTCGGGTGAGATGCGGATGGTCGACCTGCGCTGCCGCGCCACGGTCGGTGAGGTCGGCAACTCCGAGCAGTCCAACATCAACTGGGGCAAGGCCGGCCGCATGCGCTGGAAGGGCAAGCGCCCGACCGTCCGCGGCGTCGCGATGAACCCGATCGACCACCCGCACGGTGGTGGTGAGGGCAAGACCTCCGGTGGCCGCCACCCGTCGAGTCCGTGGGGCAAACCCGAGGGCCGTACCCGGAAGGCCAACAAGCCCTCCGACCGGCTCATCGTCCGACGTCGTAGCAAGAAGAAGCGGTAGGAGCTGTTCCGATGCCACGTAGCCTTAAGAAGGGCCCGTTCGTGGACGACCACCTGATCAAGAAGGTGGACACGCAGAACGAAAAGGGCACCAAGAACGTCATCAAGACGTGGTCGCGGCGCTCCATGATCGTGCCCGACATGCTCGGTCACACGATCGCCGTGCACGACGGCCGCAAGCACGTTCCCGTATTCATCACCGAGGCCATGATCGGTCACAAGCTCGGGGAGTTCGCCCCGACGAGGACCTTCAAGGGCCACATCAAGGACGACCGCCGCAGTCGGCGCGGCTGAACCGAGAAGTAGCGAGAGCGAGGAAACAGCGATGGAAGCCAGGGCCCAGGCGCGGTACGCCCGCGTCACGCCCAGAAAGGCCCGCCGCGTGGTGGACCTCATCCGCGGCATGCAGGCCGCGGAGGCTCAGGCGGTGCTGCGGTTCGCCCCTCAGGCTGCGAGCGAGCCGGTGTACAAGGTGCTCTCGAGCGCCATCGCCAACGCCGAGCACAACAACAAGCTCGACGCCGACACGCTCTGGGTAAGCGGCGCGTGGGTCGACGAGGGCCCGACGCTCAAGCGCTACCGCCCGCGGTCCATGGGGCGTGCGTACCGCATCAACAAGCGCACCAGCCACATCACGGTCGTGGTCGAGTCGCGGCCTGACGGCAAGGCCAACGGCCGCAATAAGACGAGGAGGACCCGCTAGTGGGGCAGAAGGTAAACCCGCACGGGTTCCGACTGGGCATCACCACCGATTTCAAGAGCCGGTGGTACGCCGACAAGCTGTACAAGGACTACGTCAAGGAAGACGTGTCGATTCGCCGGATGCTGACCCGCGGCATGGACCGCGCCGGCATCTCCAAGGTCGAGATCGAGCGCACCCGTGACCGCGTCCGCGTCGACATCCACACCGCCCGTCCCGGCATCGTGATCGGCCGCCGGGGCGCGGAGGCGGACCGTATCCGCGGCGACCTGGAGAAGCTGACCGGCAAGCAGGTCCAGCTGAACATCCTCGAGGTCAAGAACCCGGAGATCGACGCGCAGCTCGTCGCACAGGGCGTTGCTGAGCAGCTGTCCAGCCGAGTCGCGTTCCGCCGTGCGATGCGTAAGGCGATCCAGAGCGCCATGAAGAGCGGCGCCAAGGGGATCAAGGTGCAGTGCGGCGGCCGCCTCGGCGGCGCCGAGATGTCGCGTTCGGAGTTCTACCGCGAGGGCCAGGTGCCCCTGCACACGCTGCGCGCCGACATCGACTACGGGTTCTACGAGGCCCGTACGACCTTTGGCCGGATCGGCGTGAAGGTCTGGATCTACAAGGGCGAGGCGCCCACCAGCCGCGCCGAGCGCGAGGCACAGCAGGCGAAGGAGCGGGCCGCCGGTGGCGCTGGTCGCCGCGAGCGTCCGCAGCGTCGCGGTGCCGGCGGTGCCGGTGGCGGTGGCGGCGGTGGCGGCGGCGGCGGTGGCCGTCGTGGTGAGCGCGGTGGAGAGCGTGGCGGCCGGCAGCAGCAGGCCCCCGCACCCGCGAGCGCACCGGCCGAGCAGCAGGCGACTGAGACGGCTGGGCCGTCCAACGCGGGCGAGGGGAGCTGAATAACCAATGCTGATCCCTCGCAGGGTCAAGCACCGCAAGCAGCATCACCCGAGGCGGCGCGGGATGGCCAAGGGTGGTACGAAGGTCGTCTTCGGTGAGTTCGGTATTCAGGCCGTCGAAGGCTCTTACGTGACCAACCGGCAGATCGAGGCCGCACGTATCGCCATGACCCGGCACATCAAGCGTGGCGGCAAGGTGTGGATCAACATCTACCCCGACCGTCCGCTGACCAAGAAGCCGGCCGAGACCCGCATGGGTTCCGGTAAGGGCTCACCGGAGTGGTGGGTGGCGAACGTCAAGCCGGGACGGGTGATGTTCGAGCTCGCCGGCGTGCCAGAGCCGCTGGCTCGCGAGGCGCTCCGCCGTGCGATGCACAAGTTGCCTATGAAGTGCAAGTTCGTGAAGCGTGAAGTGGGTGAGGCGTGATGGCTGCCAAGGGCCTTACCGCCGATGATCTGCGGTCCCAGCCCGATGAGGAGCTGGTCACGAAGCTGAAGGAAGCCAAGGAGGAGCTCTTCAACCTCCGCTTCCAGGCGGCGACGGGCCAGCTTGAGACTCACGGACGGCTGCGCGAAGTGAAGCGGGAGATCGCCCGCATCTACACCGTGATGCGGGAGCGAGAGCTCGGCATCGTCGTGCTCGCCGAGGAGCCCGTGGAGGAGGCCAGCGATGAGTGACCAGAACACCGAGACGCGGAGCTACCGCAAGATCCGCGAGGGTCTGGTGGTCAGCGACAAGATGGACAAGACCGTTGTGGTCGCCGTCGAAGACCGTGTCAAGCACTCGCTGTACGGCAAGATCATTCGCCGTACGACGAAGTACAAGGCGCACGACGAGTCCAACGCATGTGGCGTCGGGGACCGGGTCAGGCTGATGGAGACCCGTCCGCTGTCCGCCACGAAGCGGTGGCGCGTCGTGGAGATCCTTGAGAAGGCCAAGTAACTGGCAGTCGCCGCCAAGCGACTGAGGATCGAAACCGCCAGGCTCACAATGAGAACCGGCGAGAAAAACAGGAGTTGACGTGATCCAGCAGGAGTCGCGACTCAAGGTCGCCGACAACACGGGTGCCAAGGAGATTCTCTGCATCCGCGTTCTCGGTGGCTCGGGTCGGCGCTATGCGGGCATCGGCGACATCATCGTCGCGACCGTGAAGGACGCCCTTCCCGGAGCAGGCGTGAAGAAGGGTGATGTCGTTAAGGCCGTCGTCGTGCGCACCCGCAAGGAGCGCCGCCGTCCCGACGGCTCCTACATCCGCTTCGACGAGAACGCGGCTGTGCTCATCAAGGACGGCGGTGACCCGCGCGGCACGCGTATCTTCGGGCCGGTCGGCCGGGAGCTGCGCGACAAGAGGTTCATGCGCATCATCTCGCTGGCGCCGGAGGTGCTCTGATGAAGATCAAGAAGGGCGACGACGTCATTGTCATCGCCGGCAAGAACAAGGGTGAGAGCGGCAAGGTGCTCTCGGTCGACCCCAAGCGTGAGCGCGTGGTCGTCGAGGGCGTCAACCTGGTGAAGCGTCACAGCAAGGAGACGAACCAGGGGCCGCGCGGTGCCAAGGAGGGCGGGATCGTCACCAAAGAGGGGCCGATCCACGTCAGCAACGTGATGCTCGCCGAGGACGGCAAGCCCACTCGCGTTGGCTACCGCTTCGAGGACGACGGCACGAAGGTTCGCGTTTCGCGCCGTACCGGTAAGGACATCTGATGACCGCCGACACGACTACGCAGCAAGTTCCGCAGCCGAGGCTCAAGCAGCGCTATCGCGAGGAGATCGCCAAGGCGCTGCGGGAGGAGTTCGGCTACGCCAACGTGATGCAGATCCCGGGGTTGACCAAGATCAAGGTCAACATGGGCGTCGGGGAGGCGGCACGCGACTCCAAGCTCATCGAGGGCGCGGTGCGCGACCTGACGACCATCACCGGGCAGAAGCCCGCCGTGGCTCACGCGAAGAAGTCGATCGCGCAGTTCAAGCTGCGCGAGGGCATGCCGATCGGTGCTCACGTGACGCTTCGCGGCGACCGCATGTGGGAGTTCCTCGACCGGCTGCTCTCGCTGGCACTGCCGCGCATCCGTGACTTCCGTGGCCTGTCGCCGAAGAATTTCGACGGCAACGGCAACTACACGTTCGGGCTCACCGAGCAGGTGATGTTCCACGAGATCGACCCGGACAAGGTCGATCGCCAGCGCGGCATGGACATCACGATCGTCACCACCGCGACGACCGACGACGAGGGCCGGGCGCTGTTGCGGCACCTGGGCTTCCCGTTCAAGGAGAACTAGGCGCCGTCGGCGGCCGTCGGAGGACGGTTGTCCATCGACGGCTGTTTCGCAACGAGGAGAATTGATGGCCAAGAAGGCTCTGATCGCCAAGGCGAACCGGAGGCCCAAGTACGCCGTGCGCACCTACACTCGGTGCTCGCGGTGCGGGCGTCCGCGCGCCGTCTTCCGCAAGTTCGGCCTGTGCCGGATCTGCTTCCGGGAGATGGCGCACCGCGGCGAGCTGCCCGGCATCACCAAGTCCAGCTGGTAAGCCAGCATCTCGATAATGACCAACCGGGTGCCTGAGCAAGGCGCCCACGACCACGTCGAAGGTCCGGACGGACGGCAGAGACGTCACGTATGGAAACCGCGGCGAGGAGGGCCCAGTAGGCCATGACGATGACCGACCCGATCGCAGACATGTTGACACGTCTGCGGAACGCGAATTCGGCATACCACGACACCGTGGGTATGCCGTACTCGAAGATCAAGGCGCACATCGCCGAGATCCTCCAGCAGGAGGGCTACATCTCGGGATGGAGCGTCGAGGACGCCGAGGTCGGCAAGAAGCTTGTGGTCGACCTCAAGTTCGGCCCGAGCCGTGAGCGTTCGATCGCCGGACTCAAGCGGGTGTCCAAGCCGGGCCTCCGGGTCTACGCGAAGAAGGACAACCTGCCGAAGGTCCTCGGTGGTCTCGGCGTCGCGATCATCTCGACGTCGTCCGGCCTCATGACGGACCGGCAGGCCGGCAAGCATGGCGTGGGCGGGGAAGTCCTCGCCTACGTTTGGTAAGGGGAGGGAATACAGCATGTCGCGCATTGGACGTCTGCCCATCCCCGTCCCCGGCGGCGTCGACATCGCAGTCGACGGCCAGGAGGTCACGGTCAGGGGCCCCAAGGGCGAACTGAAGCACGTGGTGGCCCGGCCGATCGACGTCGTCCAGGAGGACGGCGAGATCAAGGTCGGCCGCCCCAGCGACGAGGGACCGGTCCGTGCCCTGCACGGCCTGACCCGGTCGCTGATCAACAACATGGTCGTCGGAGTGACGCAGGGTTACAGCAAGACGCTGGAGATCGTCGGCGTCGGCTACCGCGTCCAGGCCAAGGGGAGCAACCTCGAGTTCTCCCTCGGCTACAGCCACCCGATCACGGTGGAGCCGCCGGCGGGCATCACCTTCCGCGTCGAGCGGCCGACCCAGCTCGTGGTCGAGGGCATCGACAAGCAGAAGGTCGGCGAGGTCGCCGCGAACATCCGCAAGTTGCGCAAGCCCGACCCGTACAAGGGCAAAGGCGTGCGCTACCAAGGCGAGCAGATCCGCCGCAAGGTCGGAAAGGCTGGTAAGTAGTCATGCCTGCGAGCAAGACTCAGGTCCGCAAGCGGACCTCGTCACGCGCCGCGTCGCGGACCCGCCGGCACCTGCGCGTCCGCAAGAAGGTCCAGGGCAGTGCAGAGCGGCCGCGGCTGGTCGTGACCCGTTCGGCCAAGCACATCTCCGCGCAGATCATCGACGACACGGCCGGTCACACGCTCGTGTCCGCCTCGACGCTTGACGCCACGCTCCGTACGAGCGACGGCGACAAGACCGCCAAGGCGCGCAAGGTCGGCGAGCTGCTGGCCGGGCGGGCCAAAGAGGCCGGTATCGGCGCCGTGGTCTTCGACCGCGCCGGGCACCGTTACACCGGCCGCATCGCGGCGCTGGCCGACGGTGCACGGGAGAGCGGGCTGGAATTCTGATGGCCCCGCAACTGATGGCGATGCACGAGAAGAGGAACCACTAATGGCAGCACCACGTCGTGGCGGCGGCGAGCGGCGCGACCGGCGTGATGATCGCCGGGGTGGCGCCGACAAAGGCCAGTCGTACATCGAGCGTGTCGTAGCGATCAACCGCGTCGCGAAGGTCGTCAAGGGCGGCCGGCGCTTCAGCTTCACGGCGCTGGTCGTCGTGGGGGACGGTAACGGCACCGTCGGTGTCGGCTACGGCAAGGCCAAGGAGGTGCCCGCGGCGATCGCCAAGGGCGTCGAGGAGGCCAAGAAGCACTTCTTCAAGGTGCCGCGGATCCAGGGCACCATCCCGCACACCAGCCAGGGTGAGGCGGCCGCAGGAGTTGTGCTCCTGAAGCCTGCCAGCCCCGGTACCGGTGTCATCGCGGGTGGCCCGGTGCGCGCCGTGCTGGAGTGCGCGGGCATCCACGACGTCCTGTCGAAGTCGCTGGGCTCGTCCAACGCGATCAACATCGTCCACGCGACGGTGGCGGCTCTGAAGGGGCTCAGCCGGCCCGAGGAGATCGCGGCCAAGCGCGGCCTGCCGATTGAGGACGTCGCCCCGGCCGCCATGCTGAAGGCCCGTGCGGTCGGCAGCGAACCGCGGCAGGAGGCTGCGTCATGACGAACCTGAAGATCACTCAGGTCAAGTCGCGAATCGGTGGCAAGCAGTACCAGCGTGACACCCTGCGCACCCTCGGGCTCAGGCGGATCGGCCAGAGCGTCGTCCGCGAGGACAAGCCCGAGGTGCTCGGGATGATCAACACCGTACGCCACCTCGTTACGGTCGAGGAGGTCGACTGATCATGGGCGCAGAAACTCCGCTGCGGCCGCACCACCTGCGGCCCGCGCCGGGCGCGCACAAGTCCAAGGTCCGCAAGGGCCGTGGTGAGGCGTCCAAGGGCAAGACCGCCGGACGCGGCACCAAGGGCACGAAGGCGCGCGGCAGCGTACCGGCCGGGTTCGAGGGCGGCCAGATGCCGCTGATCCGCCGGGTTCCGAAGCTCAAGGGCTTCAAGAACCCGTTCCGGGTCGAGTACCAGGTCGTCAACCTGGCCAGGCTGACCGAGCTTTACCCTGAGGGTGGCGAGGTCACGCCGGAGGACCTGGCGGCGAAGGGCGCGGTGCGTTCAGGTCGTCTGGTCAAGATCCTCGGAACCGGTGACATCTCCGTAACGGTCCAGGTCAAGGCGCATGCCTTCTCGACCTCGGCCAAGGAGAAGATCACTGGCGCCGGTGGCACTGCCGAAGAACTGTGAGCACAGGCCCTTGTGGGATTCGCCCCCGCCACATCGCGGCGGGGGCGTCACTCCCGGCAAGGGCTGTTAGAGTTCGATCGGCGGCTGTCGCCGTCGCTTACCAACGACCGGGCCCCGTGAGCGGCCAATGGCCGGAATTCGCGCAGGAGGAATGGTGCTGACCGCGTTCACTCGGGCGTTCCGAACACCCGACCTGCGCAAGAAGCTTCTCTTCACGCTCTTCATCATCGCGGTGTTCCGGCTGGGCTCCCAGCTGCCGGCACCCGGCGTGAACACCGGAGCTATCCATCGTTGTGTCGACGTGGTGAGCAAGGGGGCCAACAGCAACATCTACGGGTTGGTCAACCTGTTCAGCGGCGGAGCACTGCTCAAGCTGTCGATCTTCGCGCTGGGCATCATGCCCTACATCACGGCGAGCATCATCCTGCAATTGCTCACGGTGGTCATCCCGCGGCTGGAGGTGCTCCGCAAGGAGGGCCAGGCCGGCACGACCAAGATCACCCAGTACACGCGTTACCTGACGATCGGGCTGGCGATCCTCCAGGGCACCGGCATCGTCGCGATGGCGAGCACCGGCAACCTGCTGCAGGGCTGCACCGAGGAGCTGCTCTGGAACAAGAGCTGGTTCACCATCGTCACGCTGGTCATCGTCATCACCGCGGGCACGTCGGTGATCATGTGGCTCGGTGAGCTGGTCACGGACCGCGGTGTCGGCAACGGCATGTCGATCCTGATCTTCACCCAGGTGGTCGCGGTCTTCCCGACCGAGTTCTGGAGCATCTACAAGACCAAGCACGGCTTCGTCTTCGCGATCGTGCTCCTTGTGGGCATCGCGATCGTCGCCGGGGTGGTCTTCGTCGAGCAGGCGCAGCGTCGCATCCCGGTGCAGTACGCCAAGCGGATGGTCGGCCGCCGGATGTACGGCGGCACGTCGACCTACATCCCGCTCAAGGTCAACCAGGCCGGTGTCATCCCGGTCATCTTCGCCTCGTCGCTGCTGTACCTGCCCCAGCTCGTGGTGCAGATGTGGCACAGCACGAACCCGGTGAGCACTTTCATCTCGAAGTACCTCGTCAAGGGCGATCACCCCATCTACATGGGCTTGTACTTCCTTTTGATCATTTTCTTCACCTACTTCTACGTCGCGATCACGTTCAACCCGACCGAGGTCGCCGACAACATGAAGAAGTACGGCGGTTTCATCCCGGGCATCCGGCCGGGCCGGCCGACCGCCGAGTACCTCGACTACGTGCTCACGCGGATCACCGCTCCGGGCGCGCTGTACCTCGGGCTCATCGCGCTGGTGCCGATGGTGGCGTTCGGGCTTCTCGGCGCGAGCCAGAACTTCCCGTTCGGTGGCACCAGCATCCTGATCATGGTCGGTGTCGGGCTGGACACGGTGAAGCAGATCGAGAGTCAACTCCAGCAACGCAATTACGAGGGCTTTCTGCGGTAGTGCGCATCGTGCTCGTGGGTCCCCCCGGAGCGGGCAAGGGGACACAGGCCCAATTCATCGCATCGCACCTGTCAATCCCGAAAATCTCGACAGGTGATATTTTCCGCGCCAACGTGAGCGGAAATACCCCACTCGGACAGAAGGCCAAGGAGTACATGGACCGTGGTGATCTCGTCCCCGACGAGGTGACCATCGCCATGGTGCGTGACCGGCTGGCCGAAGACGACGCGCTCGAGGGCTTCCTCCTCGACGGCTTCCCGCGGAACGTCCCGCAGGCGGAGACGCTCAAGAAGATCCTCGCCGAGATGGATCGCAAGCTCGATCTGGTTCTCGAACTCGTGGTCGACGACGACGAGGTGGTGCGTCGGCTGTCCGGACGCCGCACGTGCCGCAAGTGCGGGCGGATCTGGCACGTGGCCTTCGACCCGCCGACGAAGGACGGCATCTGCGACGTCTGCGGCGGTGAGCTGTTCCAGCGGGACGATGACCGCGAGGAGACCATCAGGCACCGCCTGGAGGTCTACCAGGAACAGACCGCCCCCCTCGCGTCGTTCTATGCGGATGAGGGCATCCTGGTGGGTCTGGACGCCACCGGGCCCGTCGAAGAGGTCACCGAGCGGGCGCTCGCCGCGCTCCGCCCGTTCGCCGAATAGCCGGTATCCCCAACAGCCGGTGACCGGTACGGACGGGCCGGCCTGCCGAGTGCGGCCGATGCCTCGAACCGGGACCCCCGACCTAGGTGCGGAGCGAAGAGTGTGGAAGAAGCGTAAGCCGGCCATCCAGATCAAGTCGCGGGACCAGCTCGCGGTCATGCGGGAGGCGGGCCTCGTCGTCGGCCGCACCCTGCAGCGCCTCAGCGAGGCCGTCAAGCCGGGGATCACCACGGCCGAGCTCGACGCGATCGCCGAGGAGTCCATCCGGTCCGAGGGCGCGACGCCGTCCTTCAAGGGCTACCAGGGATTCCCCGCGAGCATCTGCACCTCGGTCAACGAGGAGATCGTGCACGGGATTCCGAGCAGCACGAAGGTGCTGGCGGAGGGCGACATCATCTCGATCGACTGCGGCGCCATCGTCGACGGCTGGCACGGCGACTCGGCGGTGACCGTGCCGGTCGGTGAGATCAGCTCCGAGCTGCAGAGGCTGATCGAGGTCTGCGAGGAGTCGATGTGGCGTGGTCTTGCGGCCGGGCGCGCCGGCGGGCGGCTGAGCGACATCGGTCACGCGGTGGAGACCTACGTGCGCGGGCAGGGCCCCTATGGCATCGTCGAAGAGTACGTCGGCCACGGGATCGGTACCCAGATGCACATGGACCCAGCGGTGCCCAACTACGGCGAGGCCGGGCACGGACCCGACCTGGTTCCCGGCATGTGCTTCGCCGTCGAGCCGATGATCAACCTTGGTACACCGGAGACCGTTCTGCTCGGCGACGACTGGACGGTCATCACCGGTGATGGCCGCCGTTCGGCGCACTTCGAGCACACCTTCGCCGTCACCGAGGACGGGCCCTGGGTGCTGACCGCCCTGGACGGCGGCCGGGGGGCCGGCCGGGACTAGCCGCGGGGGGCACACGAGAGGATGAAGGATGGCGCTCAATCCTGAGATGCGGGCCTCCGACGCCGACCGTGACCGGGTGGCGGCGGCGCTGAGGGAGCACTGCGCTCAGGGGCGCATCGACGTCGACGAGCTCGGCGAGCGCCTCGAGGGCGTCTACCGCGCGCGGACCCTCGGAGACCTCCAGCGGGTGACCGATGACCTCCCCGAGGAGGACATGTACGAGCTGCCGGTCCCGGCGTCGCGGCGTTCGACGCCGGCCCGCCGCGGGTCCGGGGGACTCTACCGGTCGGGGCTGCGGACGGGCTGGGCCACGTACGCCGCCGTCAACGTCCTGTGCTTCGTCATCTGGCTTCTCGCGGCCGTGCCGTCGGGCAACTGGTATCCGTGGTGGCTGTGGGTCGCCGGTCCGTGGGGCGTCATGATGCTCGCCGGGCAGATCTTCGGCTCGGACGACGACCGCCGCTGATCAGCGGGCGTTGAGAGCGGCCTCGCCCACGGGCCGGAAATGGGTCACCGCCGTCCGGCCGTCGACGAAGTGCAGCGCGGGGCCGGGCGTGTCCCATCGCGTCGATCCAGCCCACGCCGACGCGGAACGGGGGTGGTGCATGGCGACGCTTGTGGGTGTGCCGGGCGCCTCCGCGAGTGTGGCGTCCAGCCAGTCAGGGTCGGATAGCTCGCCGCCGGCCTCGCCCGGGATGGTGGAGTCGCAGCAGACCACGCGGGCGTATCCCACGGTCACCGCAGGGCGGCCACGGCGTGGCGCAGGGCCCGGACCGGCCCGGGATCGTCGTCTGTGAGGTGGAGGTCGCTGAGCTGGGCGATGATCTTCATGGTGAGGTAAGCTCATCACGCGGACAGGGGAATGACCATGGCCACTTCCGCGTTGACCCCAGGGGTAAGTGGCCGTCCCGTCGGCTAATCCCCAGGGATTTCACATTCCCGCAGCCGGTGACGTACACTTCTTTGTCGGTCCCGTGTCGGCTCATGCGCTCATGCCGTTGGTGTGCCTGGGTGCCCGCACGGGCCGTTCTCCTGACGAACCGATCAGTGAAGCGCGGAGGACATGCCCAAAAAAGAAGGGGCCATCGAGATCGAAGGCACCGTCGTCGAGTCACTCCCGAACGCCATGTTTCGGGTAGAGCTCGACAACGGGCACAAGGTCCTCGCCCACATCAGCGGCAAGATGCGGATGCACTACATCCGGATCCTGCCCGATGACCGCGTGGTCGTAGAGCTGAGTCCGTACGACCTCACTCGCGGCCGGATCGTCTACCGCTACAAGTAAAGACCCATTGAAACCACCCACTGGGGTTGCCTTCCCCGCGTCGGCAGCGCGGGGGTGACCCTGTCTTGAGGAGACCCAGTGAAGGTCAAGCCGAGCGTCAAGAAGATCTGCAGTAAGTGCCGCGTCATCCGTCGGCATGGCCGGGTCATGGTCATCTGTGAGGACCCGCGCCACAAGCAGCGTCAGGGCTGACGCCCGACCGGCCGCACCAAAAGGTGCGGCCACACAACAGATACGTTCCGCGGCTCTTTCGAAGAGCGACCCTCGGTCGGAGGCCGGGGCCTCACCCGGGCAGGGGAGAGGGATGCGGAGCGCAGACCTCCGTGAAACAGAAGGGAACTGCCCAAGATGGCACGCCTCGTTGGCGTCGACCTCCCGCGCGAAAAGCGCCTTGAGGTCGCTCTCACCTACATTTTCGGCATCGGCCGCACCCGTGCGCTCGAGACCCTGAAGGAAACCGGCCTCAGCGGTGACCGCCGGGTCCACGAGCTGGGCGACGATGAGCTGGTGCAGCTCCGCGACTGGATCGACGCGAACTACAAGGTCGAAGGTGACCTTCGCCGTGAGGTCCAGGCGGACATCCGTCGCAAGATCGAGATCGGCTGCTACCAGGGCATCCGGCACCGCCGTGGGTTGCCGGTGCACGGTCAGCGCACGCAGACCAACGCGCGTACGCGTAAGGGCAAGAAGAAGACCGTCGCTGGCAAGAAGAAGACCGGCAAGAAGTAGTCCCCGGCCCACGGGCCGCCGTCCCCGCGAACATGTGGGTGACCGGTGACCGGGCCCACGGACCGACGACCTCCAGGAGATTTGAGAGCAGATGCCGCCAAAGAGCCGTGCCGGCGCCAAGAAGGTGCGCCGCAAGGAAAAGAAGAACGTCGCTCATGGGCACGCCCACATCAAGAGCACGTTCAACAACACGATCGTCACGATCACGGACCCAGTGGGCGCCGTGATCGCATGGGCCAGCGCCGGCCACGTGGGCTTCAAGGGCTCGCGTAAGTCGACGCCGTTCGCCGCTCAGATGGCGGCCGAGGCCGCCGCGCGCCGCGCCATGGAGCACGGCATGCGCAAGGTCGACGTCTTCGTGAAGGGCCCGGGTTCGGGCCGCGAGACCGCGATCCGGTCGCTGCAGGCGACCGGCCTCGAGGTCGGTTCCATCCAGGACGTCACGCCAGTGCCGCACAACGGCTGCCGCCCGCCTAAGCGTCGCCGCGTCTGAGTTAGGGAAGAGAGAGATGGCTCGATACACCGGCGCGGACTGCAAGCTGTGCCGCCGCGAAAAGATGAAGCTGTTCCTCAAGGGCAGTAAGTGCGACGGGCCGAAGTGCCCGATCGAGATCCGGCCCTACCCCCCGGGTGAGCACGGCCGCGGTCGTCCCAAGGAGAGCGAGCACATGCTCCAGCTCCGGGAGAAGCAGAAGGCGCGTCGCATCTACGGGGTCCTCGAGGCCCAGTTCGTGAACTACTACAAAGAGGCGAACCGCCGCACGGGCAAGACGGGTGAGAACCTTCTGGGCCTGCTCGAGCGTCGTCTCGACAACGTGGTCTACCGTGCGGGCTACGCGAAGAGCCGCGACATGGCCCGTCAGCTCGTTCGCCACGGCCACTTCCTGGTCAACGGCAAGAAGGTCGACATTCCGTCGTACCGCGTGAGCGAGCGCGACATCATCGAGGTGCGTCCGAAGTCGCTCGAGGACACGCCCTTCGTGGTGGCCCGCGCCGAGGCCGGCGAGCGCCAGGTCCCGGCATGGCTCGAGGTGGCCCCCGAGAAGTTGCGGATCCTCGTGCACTCGCTCCCGGTCCGTCAGCACATCGACGCGCCGGTCCAGGAGCAGCTGATCGTCGAGTGGTACGCCAAGCGCTGACGTCCACTTTCCCGGGCGCACGTCCCATGGCGTGCGCCCGGGAGCGCAAGATCGCGGCAGTCAAATAGCGGGCGCCGCGGAAAGGAAGTCCTACATGCTCATCGCACAGCGACCCACCCTCACCGAGGAACAGGTCGACGAGTTCCGGTCGCGGTTCACCATCGAGCCGCTGGAGCCGGGCTTCGGTTACACCATCGGCAACTCGCTCCGCCGTACCCTTCTGTCCTCGATCCCCGGTGCCGCGGTCACCAGCATCCGGATCGAAGGCGTGCTGCACGAGTTCTCCACGATCCCGGGGGTCAAGGAGGACGTCACCGACATCATCCTGAACCTCAAGGAGCTCGTCGTCTCCTCCGAGCATGACGAGCCGGTCGTGATGTACCTCCGCAAGCAGGGTCCGGGCGAGGTCACCGCCGCCGACATCGCGCCGCCGGCCGGTGTCGAGGTGCACAACCCCGAGCTGCACATCGCCACGCTGAACAACAAGGCGAAGCTGGAGATGGAGCTCACGGTCGAGCGCGGCCGTGGCTACGTCTCCGCCGCGCAGAACAAGCAGCCGGGCCAGGAGATCGGGCGCGTGCCAATCGACTCGATCTACTCCCCGGTCATGAAGGTGACCTACAAGGTCGAGGCGACGCGTGTCGAGCAGCGCACCGACTTCGACCGGCTCATCGTCGACGTCGAGTCCAAGCCCTCCATGCTGCCGCGTGACGCGGTGGCGAGCGCCGGCAAGACCCTCGTCGAGCTGTTCGGCCTGGCCCGGGAGCTCAACGTCGAGGCCGAGGGCATCGACATGGGCCCGTCGCCGACGGACGCCGCTCTCGCGGCGGACCTGGCGCTGCCGATCGAGGAGCTGAACCTCACGGTCCGGTCCTACAACTGCCTCAAGCGCGAGGGCATCCACACCGTGGGTGAGCTCGTGGCCCGCAGCGAGCAGGACCTCCTCGATATAAGGAATTTCGGCGCCAAGTCCATCGAATAGGTCAAGCAGAAGCTCAACGACATGGGC
Organism: Actinoallomurus sp.; assembly: GCA_025964625.1. Taxonomy (GTDB): domain Bacteria; phylum Actinomycetota; class Actinomycetes; order Streptosporangiales; family Streptosporangiaceae; genus Actinoallomurus. The sequence goes on from JAOPYL010000343.1 coordinate 26,609, forward strand.
CTCACGCTGAAGGACTCCCCGCCCGGGTTCGACCCGACCGCGGCGGCGGACAACTACGGCGACGAGGACCAGAGCTACGCCGAGACCGAGCAGTACTGAGACTGAGGCGACGAGCGAGCGGAGTGGTCGGTGAGGAACGATCCGGCCGCGAAGCGAGCGAGGA
>JAOPYL010000354.1 GCA_025964625.1 Actinoallomurus sp.
CAATAACATTCAGGCCATCCTGGTCACACCCGCTATCCCGGGCGTCACCGCCGGAGAGGAAGCCGTACGTGGCACAGCTCGCGATCGCCAAGGAGTTCCTCACCGAGTACGCGAAGCTGGAGAAGCCCGTACAGCGCGCGGTGCAGGAGGCGATCGAGAAGTTCCGCCGCCACACCCACGCCGGCCTGCACCTCGAACCGGTCAACCACGCCCGCGACCCGCGCATCCGTACGATTCGCATCGCCAAGTTCTGGCGCGGCGTCGTGCTCGCGCCCGAGAGCGGCGACCTCTACTGCCTCCTGCGTGTCATGCCGCACGACGACGCGTACGCGTACTGCATGAGCCGCCGGTTCACCGTCAACCAGACGCTGGGTGTGCTGGAGAGCCGCGACGAGTCGCAGTTGGAGACGATCGAGCCGACCCTCCGCAAGGCCGCCGAGGTCGTGCCGCAGCGGCTCTTCGAGGCCTACAAGGACGCCGACCTCAAGCGCCTCGGCATCGACGAGCAGATCCTGCCGATCATCCGCCTGCTCACCCGGGAGGCCCACCTCGAAGCGTTGCAGCACCTCCTGCCGACGCTGCAGTACGACGCGCTGGTGGCGCTCGCCTCGGGAATGAGCATGGAGGAGGCGTGGGCGGAGATCAGCAAGAGCCTGGTCGACAGCACCCCGCCCGAGCGGGTCGACCCCGACGACCTCGGCTCCGCCATCGCGCGTACGCCGGACCAGGTGACGTTCGTCGAAGGGCCCGAAGAGCTCACCAAGATGCTCGACCACCCCTTCGACGTCTGGCGGGTCTTCCTGCATCCGATGCAGCAGAAGATCGCCCGCCGCGAGTCGTACAGCGGGCCGGCGATGGTGAGCGGCGGCGCCGGTACGGGCAAGACGGTGACGGCCCTGCACCGCGCCGCATACCTCGCCGACCGCTACATCGCCGAACCCGGCGCGTCGATCCTGCTGACCACGTACACGACGAGCCTCGCGCACGCGCTGGAGCAGCAGCTCGCCCTGCTGATCGACGACCCAGAGATCCGCGGCCGCGTGGAGGTCCGCAACCTCGACAAGGTCGCGGCACAGGTCGTACGGCAGGCCATCGGCCGGCAGCCCGCCCTGGTCGCCGGCCCGCGCCTGCGCGACTCGTGGGACGCCGCCGCGAAGGAGCTGGGCATCGAGCACCGCGGCCGGTTCCTGGTCGACGAGTGGGAGCAGGTCATCCTCGCGCAGGGCCTGACCAGCGAAGAGGCGTACCTGGCGTGCAGCCGCGCCGGTCGGCGGGAGCGCCTCGGCGCGGCCGGGCGGCGCGCGGTGTGGCACGCGATCACCACCCTGGCCGGGCGCATGCGCGACGCCGACGAGTGGTCGTTCCTGCAGGTCGTGGACGAGGCCGCGAACATCCTGACCGAGAGCGGCCGCCACCTGTACCGGCACGTGATCGTGGACGAGGCGCAGGACCTGCACCCCGTCCAGTGGCGGCTGCTGCGCGCCCTTGTGCCGCGCGGGCCCGACGACCTGTTCCTCGTCGGCGACCCGCACCAGCGGATCTACGGCCATCGGGTGTCGCTCGCCAGCCTCGGCATCGACGTACGAGGCCGCAGCCGCCGGCTCACGGTCAGCTACCGCACCACGCAGGAGATCCTGTCCTGGGCGGTGCACGTCCTCGGGATGACGCCGGCCGCCGGCCTGGACGACGAGCCCGACGCGCTCGACGGCTACGGCTCACCGATGCACGGCCGCCGTCCCGTCGTACGCCGGTTCGCCGATCGCTCAGCGGAGATCGACGCCTTGGTCACGCAGGTGCGTGTCTGGCTGAACGACGGCGTCGAGCCGAGGGCCATCGGCATCGCGGCGCGCGTCAACACACTCGTCCAGCAAGCGAAGGGCGCGCTGAAGGACGCCGGCGTCACCGCCGTCTCCACGCACGCCACCGGCGATGGCGTACGGGTCGCGACCATGCACGCGATGAAGGGCCTGGAGTTCCGCTGCGTAGCGGTGATCGGTGCGGACGGCGACCTCGTGCCCATGCCGTACGCGGTCGCGTCCGCCGAGGAGGACGCCGCCGCCCACGACGAGGACCTGCAACGCGAACGCTGCCTGCTCTTCGTCGCCTGCACCCGCGCCCGCGACCGCCTGTACGTCACGCACAGCGGCGAACCGAGCCCGTTCCTGCCGCGCTGACCGGGCATCCTGATCCACCGGATCGAAGCTCGGGGCGCATTAGCCGACCGGTTTCCCAGATGGTCGCGGATGGTATTTTCCAGCTGGCTCGCGTCGTCGAGCAGGCGGCAGAAACCAGCCTCGTCGTTGTAGGGCTTACCAGTTCCGCTGGAGAAACGCGAGCAGACGAAGCGGCTGACGAAGATCACCCGGCAGGTCGATCTTGGCGTGCCTAGTGGGATCATGGACGGGTGAGCGCCACCCGACTTGTCACTCTCGACGATGCACCTGTCCTGGCGGAGTTGCTCCGCGTCAACCGTGACTTCCTCGCTCCATGGGAGCCGATCCGGGGCGAGGACTACTTCACGGTGGACGGCCAACACGCTGTCATCCGAGACTCACTCGAACGGTACGAGCACGGATCGACTCTGCCTCACGTCATCCTCGGTGACTCCGGCCGCGTGATAGGCCGCATCACGCTGAGTGGCATCGTACGTGGCTGCTTCCAGTCGTGCTGTCTGGGCTACTGGGTGAGCGCCGCCGAGAATGGTCGCGGCTTCGCCACCGCGGCGGTACGCGAGATCGTGCGTGTGGCCTTCGAGGAGTTGGGGCTGCACCGTGTGCAGGCGGAGACCCTGCTGCACAATGTCAGGTCGCAGCGCGTGCTGGAACGGAACGGGTTCGTCCGCTTCGGCGTGGCGCCCGCGTACCTCAACATCGCCGGCCGGTGGCAGGACAACGCCATGTACCAGGTGGTGAAGACCGCCCCAGCGGCCGAACTTCAGCATCCCGATCAAGACCGTCAGGAGCGCATCGAGCGGCCGGGGGCCTAGCGCCGGCTTTCGTTCCGATCTTCCTCAAGCTCGATGTACGCCCGGGGGCGCGAACGATCTTCCTGGATCGGCAGCCGGTCACCGCGACGTGAGGTCGGCCCGACACCGGAAGCGATCACCTTGAGTCCAGTCGCCTCCCCTCGGAGGAACGACGATCCCGGCGTGGACTAACCGCTCCTGGAAGGGGCAGGTCCCGATGAGTGAGTACTACCGCGCTGATCGTGATCGACATGATCAATCCTTACGATCATGAGGACGCCGATCTACTGATGACCAACGTCGAGAAGATCATTGAGCCGTTGCGCGACCTGCTCGGCCGAGCACGTCGGCACGAGGATGTACGGCTGCTGTACCTCAATGACAACTACGGCGACTTCTCGGTCACTCGCCAGGACCTGATCGACCGGGCGCTCGACGGCCGCCGGCCCGACCTCGTGGAGCCGATCCTGCCGTCCGATGACTGTACGTTTCTGCCCAAGGTCAGGCACAGCGCCTTCTATGCCACCCCGCTGGAGTACCTCCTGCAACGCGAGCAGGTCGGCACCGTCATCCTGACCGGCCAGGTGACCGAACAGTGCGTCCTCTACAGCGCGCTGGACGCCTACGTGCGGCACTTGGCGATCAAAGTCCCCCGAGACGGAGTGGCCCATATCAATCATCAGTTGGGCGAGGCCGCACTGCACATGATGGAACGCAACATGCGAGCCGAACTCGTCACCACCGCATCCTGCCTCGGCTGAACGCTGAGCGGACTCCAGCGCCCTGCGAGCAACGGCGGGGCGCTTCCACTCTTGATCAAAGAATCGGGACAACGCGGCACAGTGCCGCGTCCCAGGGGTAACCGGTGCGGGTCAGGGCCGAAGAACACCACAGCCGCTCGGTGTACAGCCGGAGACCGGCCGGTCAGCTCGTGTCGATCGAACGCTGCTGGCCTGGATATCCGGGTACCTGCTCGGGCGACCCGACTATCTCATCGGAGGTGATCCCACTCGGCATGAGCGTGTCCGGCGGCATCGACGCGTGACCGGCCTCGAGGCGTTCTTCATCCGGCGCCGACGCCACCTCTTCGTCTATCGGAGCTCCCGCGTTCACGCCTTGGGGCTCGACGAGTGTTCCTTCCCAGTCCGGCTGCTCGTTGCGCATCACACTAGCCGTTTACCCCATAGCGGGACGATCAAGACACCGTGCCGCCGGGAGCAACCGAGGAGGATCGGGTCTCCGAACCGGCTCGAACCTGCACACCGCCAGTCCTCCGGGTGCGGTCGACTTAGGCCTGTGGGCGGTGTGTCAACGACGGGTGAGACGGGATCGTGCACCCACTCAGTGATGAGGCGGGGTGGCGGGGCGCCTGCCCGGCCGAGCCGGTGGCGAGGTGACCTGTGGCAAGACAGTCCCCCATTAAGGTAAATGTGAAGTAAACGTGCTGATGATGTCAGCTGTTGTTCATGCGTGATTAGCGGTTAGATCAGACCGCTTCAACAGCGGCACCCTATCCCTGGTCGAATGACCGAGTTGACGACCTCCGTGGGCTCTTCCGGAAACGGCCCGGATTCCCGGGTCACCCTCATCGATGGGCCGTCCGACACCGGCGAACCACGGGGGCCTCTGATCGAGGTGGCCGTTCCCGTCCACAATGAAGAAAAGGTGCTGGAAGGGAGCATCCGGCGGTTGCACGCCTATCTCGCCGGGACCCTTCCGTACCGGTTCTTGATCACCATCGCTGACAACGCCAGCACCGACCGCACGTGGGAGGTCGCCCAGAACCTGGCCCGG
>JAOPYL010000365.1 GCA_025964625.1 Actinoallomurus sp.
GGGCGGAGGGCATTAGTCTGCTGGCACAACCGCCGATGGGAGACGCTTGTGGCCGAGTTCGTGCATTTCCAGGTCGAGGACGCCGTTGCCACCATCCGGCTGGACCGGCCGAAGATGAACGCGCTCAACGCCCAGGTGCGGGAGGAGCTCGCCGAGGCGGCCCGGGCCGCCGACGCGGACTCCGGGGTGCGTGCCGTCGTCCTGTACGGCGGCGAGCGGGTCTTCGCGGCCGGCGCGGACATCAAGGAAATGGCGGAGATGTCATACGCCGAGATGGCCGAGCACTGCCGTGCGCTCCAGGCCGCGCTGAACACCGTCGCGGCGATCGGCGCGCCGGTCGTGGCGGCGATCACCGGGTACGCCCTCGGTGGTGGGCTGGAGCTCGCGCTGTGCGCGGACTTCCGGGTGGCGGGGGAGTCCGCCAAGGTCGGCCAGCCGGAGATTCAGCTCGGCGTCATCCCGGGCGCCGGCGGTACCCAGCGGCTGCCGCGGCTGATCGGGCCGGCCAGGGCGAAGGACCTCATCTTCACCGGCCGTCATGTGCGGGCCGACGAGGCCCTCGCCATCGGACTCGTCGACAGGGTCGTGCCGGACGACCAGGTGTACGCCGCCGCCAGGGACATGGCCGCGCGGTACGCGGAGGGTCCCGCGGTGGCGTTGCGCGCGGCCAAGGAGGCGATCGACGCGGGCCTCGAGACCGACCTCACCACCGGTCTGGAGATCGAGCGGTTGCACTTCGCCGGCCTGTTCGCCACCGAGGATCAGAAGACCGGCATGCGCAGCTTCCTCGAGGACGGCCCGGGCAAGGCCCGATTCTCCGGCCGCTGAGTGGAACCGGGTGACCCACCTGAGACGTCATATGTGGTGAAGTTCCGGTATCCGACCGGTCAAGGGGGCCTATGTGGATGAAGGACAGCTGCCGCCCGCCGCGCGGGCCCGGCTGGAGCAGGCCACGCAGGCGGGCACCTGGACCTCCAGCCTGACCGTCGGCGAGTTCGCCGGGCTGCGGTCCATCGGGTTCGAGCCGGTCGGCCAGGTGATGGGCAGCACCGTCCACAACCTCGGCTGGTGGTACGGCGCGCCGATCGACTGCGGCTACCGGCGCGGCATGTTCGGCAGCGGGGGCGCGTACACCATCACGTCCGGCATGCGGGGCGCGTGGGGCGGATACGGCGCCTACATCGACACGCTGTACCGGGCACGCCACACCGCGATGAGCCGGATGGCGGCGGAGTGCGCGGCGCTCGGCGGCGACGGCGTCGTGGCGGTCGAGCTCACCATCGCCCCCTTCCAGGGTGCCGCACACCACCTCGAGTTCCAGGCGGTCGGCACCGCCGTGCGCGCCGCCGGAGACGTACGGCCGGGCCGTGCCTTCCTTTCACACCTGAGCGGCCAGGAGTTCGCGAAGCTCATCGAGGCCGGCTGGGTGCCGGTCGACCTGGTGCTGGGCGCCTCCGTCGGCGTCCGTCACGACGACTGGCGGACCGGCTGGTCCACCGGTGCCTTCGCCCCGGCGCAGGAGGTGGCGGGCTGGACCGAGCTGGTCTCGGTCACCCGGCACGAGGCGCGACAGCGCTTCCTGGCCGACACCGCCCGCACCGGCGCGGACGGCGTCGTCGTCTCGGATATCGACCTGAGCGTGCACGGGCGCGAATGCAACTACAACGACGAACAGCACGACCACGTCGTGGAGACGACGATCCTCGGGACCGCGGTCGCCGGGTTCCGCACGGCCCACCATCCGCCCCGCTCGTTGACGATCATGAGGTTGTGATGACGAATCCTGTCGCCCAGGGAGTCCCCGCCGACGCGATGGCCCGCCTCGCCGAACTGCGGCCGGGCGCGCCGGGGTCGCTGTTCACCAGCGACCTGTCCGTCAACGAGTTCCTGCTCGTCCGGGAGGCCGGGTTCCGTCCGCTCGGCCTGGTCCTCGGCAGCTCGATCTACCACGTCGGCATCCAGGTCGGCCGGTGGAGCAAGAACATGGAGCTCGACCAGCTGTCCGGGGCGATGTACCACGCCCGTGAGCTGGCCATGACCCGCATGGAGGCCGAGGCCGACCAGCTCGGCGCGGACGGCATCGTCGGGGTGCGGCTGCGCGTGGAGTTCCGTGACTTCGGCAGCGACATCGCCGAGTTCATCGCCATCGGCACCGCGGTGAAGGCCGACGACACCTCACAGAACTGGCGCAACAACAAGAACCAGCCGTTCACCTCCGATCTGAACGGCCAGGATTTCTGGACCCTCATCCAGGCGGGGTACGCGCCGGTGGGCATGGTCATGGGCACCTGCGTTTACCACATCGCGCACCGGCGGCTCGGATCGGTGCTCGGCAACTTGGGGCAGAACGTCGAGATCCCCGAGTTCACCCAGGCGCTGTACGACGCGCGGGAGCTGGCCATGGCGCGGATGCAGGCCGAGGGGCAGGCGCTGCACGCGGAGGGCATCGTCGGGGTCTTCCTGGACCAGTTCCACCATCAGTGGGGCGGTCACACGATGGAGTTCTTCGCCATCGGCACCGCCGTGCGCCCGCTGCGGTCCGACCATGTCATCGCCAAGCCGCAGATGGTGCTCGGGCTCGACCGCTGATTCACTTACGGCCATGGATTTCGACATGGTGGCCGCAGCGCTGCGCCAGGACGCGGCCGACGTCGCGACCTATGCCCGCGTGCTCACCGGCACGCTCGCCGACGCGCTGCCGCCCGGCAGCGTGACCGTCGAGCACGACCGCAGTCTCGGCGACAAACTGCGGGGCCGGGACGGCCGGCCGAGCCGGATCGTCGTCCGGCTGGGCGAGCGCACCCTCTTCCTGGCCGGCGGCGGGCGGCCGGTCGCCGAGATCCACCACGAGGTACGCGGCGTGGTGCTGTCCCGCGACCAGGTGCCGCTCGACGTCTGGGTGGATACGCTGGCGCGGGAGCTCGTCGCGCACGCCGATGCCAGCGCCCGCGCCGCGGATGCGCTGCGCCGTCTGGTCGTAGAAGGAGGAGCATGAAGGTCTTCGTCTCCGTCGACATGGAGGGCGTCTCCGGGCTCACCGACCCGGAGGAGATGTCCGCGGGCGGCCGCGGTTATGAGCGCGGCTGCGAGCTGATGACCGGGGACGCCAACGCCGCGGTCGCAGGGGCGTTCGCCGCCGGCGCGGACGAGGTCGTCGTGACCGATTCGCACGGCAGTACGAAGAACCTCCGCGCCGACCTCATCGACGAGCGGTGCACCCTGATCCGCGGGCCGTACCGCCCGCTGCGGATGGGACAGGGGATCGGCCCGTCGCATGACGCGGCGATGTTCGTCGGATACCACGCCCGCGCGGGCGTGCCGCACGGCGTGCTCAACCACACCTGGATGGGCTACGAGATCCAGAACCTCTACCTGAACGGCGAGGTTTGCGGCGAGATCCGGCTCATCGCCGGGCTGGCCGGGTCGATGGGTGTGCCGGTGGCGCTCGTGGCCGGCGACGAGGCCGCCTGCACGGAGACCCGTGAGCTGCTCGGCGACGTGGAGACCGTGGCCGTCAAGAAGGGCATCGACCGCTACTCCGCCGAGGTCCTCCCGCCCGCCCGCGCCCAGGCCCTGATCCGCGAGGCGTCCTCCCGTGCGCTGGGGGGCCTGGACCGCTTCCGTCCCTACGTGGTGCCGGCGCCGTACACGCTCGGCATCGACTGGGCGTCCACCTCGATGGCGGAGTCGTGCGCGATGATCCCGGGCATCAAGCGGGCGGGCGCCCGCTCGGTCGAGTTCACCAGCGACGACTACGGCGAGATCATGGCGGTGCTGGGCATCATGGCCACCATCGGCGGCAGCGTCGGCTGCACCGGCGCGCAGTACGGCTGACGCCGGTCATCGCCAGGGTCCGCGGTGTGCGGGGACTGACGCTCGAGCCCGCCCTGGACCACGCCGGCGGTGCCCCGGCCGCGGCCCGGAGCCGGGTGTCCTCCTCTCCAGGCCGCGAACGTCCTCGCCTGCGGCGGTCAGGCGAGCGCGGCGCCGATGAGGCCGAGGGGCGGCGAGCCGAGCTCGAGCAGCGCGCGATGGAAACGCCCATGTGAGTAGCCGGTGCCCCATTTGTCCCGCGCCTGGTCGCGGAGCCGGAGGATCTCCAGCTTGCCGAGCGTGTAGCGGCCGTAGGCCGGGTCGAAAACGGCCCGTTCGGCCTCCGCGCGGGCGGCGGATCCGGCGAGGTGCGTGTCCGCGGCGAAGCGGCGCGCCCCCTCCGCGACCGTCATCGCGCCGGTGTGCACCCCGATGGCGCAGGCGAGCCTGGTGACACGGACGAGTGCCTCCAGCCACACTCCGATCTCGAACCTCGGGTCGTCGGCGAGGAAGCCCTCCTCGACGCAGAGTTCCTCGGCGTAGTGTGCCCAGCCCTCGGCGAACGCGTCCGACTGCAGGGTCCGCCGCACCATCGTCGGGGCATGGCGCAGCGCCCGGCCGTGGGAGAAGTGCCCCGGCGCGACCTCGTGCACGGTGACGCCGGGCAGCGTCGTCGCGCTGAACACCTGCAGCCAGTCCTCGATGTCCTCAGCCGGCCAGGACGGGTCCGGCGGGGTGATGTGGTACCAGGACGGGCCCTCCGGCTCGCCGGGAGCCGCCCAGGACATCATCGCCATCCCCCACCGTCGCGACTCCGGAGCCGGGCCGATCCGGCACTCGCCGTCGTGGTACGGCACCAGGTCGCGTTCGCGGGTGAACGCCAGGGCCCGCTCGGTCCAGTACCGCGAGGCGTCCATCACGCCGTCGATGTCCGGATGGTCGCGGACGAGCTCACGGGACAGCTCCAGCGGCGGCGTGGACCTCCCGGTACGGGCGCAGGCGTCGGTCAGCCGGGCCATGAGCCGGTCGCGCTCGCGGCCGGCCTCCACCGCCAGTGCGGTGAGGTCGAGGTCGAGGGCCTCCGCGTCGCCCATCAGCCGGGTCAGCGCCTGCCCGCCCAGCGCGGCGTCAGGGTCACCGTGCTCGGCGAGGTGCTCGATGTGCGCGACGAGCCGGGCGTGCGCCCCACGCGCCTTCTCGCCGGTCTCGCCGGAGTCCGCGGGTATCCCGGCCGCGAGGCCGCGCACGGCCGCGACCAGCGCCTTCGCGACGGGCGCGGGCACGAGGTCGAGGGTGCGGACGGCGGTGTCGATGGCCTCGGGCCAGCCGGCCAGCTGCCGCATCCGGGCCGCCGCGCGTTCCGCGGCGGGCGCGTAGTCACGGTCGTAGCAGGCCAGGTCGAGTGCGCTCAGGTGGTCCAGCGGGCTGCGGCGGTGCAGCTCCAGCTCTCCGTACGCCGCCCGCAGGTACTCCTCGAACGCGCGCAGATGCGCCTCGTCGTGGGGATCGGCGAGGGGATCGCCGCGGCCCACCCGGTCCAGCGCGGCGCGGACCGCGGTGACGGAGTAGTCCGGGATCCGGCCGTCGTACTCGTGCCGTCCCGCCCCCTCGCGTACCCAGGGCATGAGCAGGTCGCATGCCGCGCGCAGCCGCGGTGGCAGATCATCCATGTTCCCTGACGTTACTCGGAACCGGTGCGCGCGAACCCGCGTCGAACGGGACATGTACGTGACGGGGGTTCAGCCGCTCGGCTCCTGCGATCCGCTGGAGCGGATGGGACAGCCGGGCCACGTCCGCGGCCCGGCTCTCCGAGCGCGAACCGATGCCGACGTGGTGGCGTTGTCCCGATTGACGCCCGCTTGACGCTACATGCCCAGGTATCGTGACGGACCTATGAAGGGGGTAGACACGTCCGGGGAAAGTATCGGCCGGTACCGCTTGCTCGAGAAGATCGGGGAAGGCGGTATGGGCGTCGTGCACTCGGCCGTCGACGCCGAGGGCCGCAAGGTCGCCGTCAAGGTGCTGCGGCCGGGCGTGGCATCCGACCAGACGGCACTGCGCAGGCTGGCACGCGAGGTCGACTCCATGAGGCGGGTGCACAGCCCGCACGTCGCGGAGATCCTCGACGCCGACGTCACCGCCGAGCCGCCCTATATCGTCACGCAGTTCGTCCCCGGGCGCACCCTCGAGCAGGCCGTGCGGGACCGTGGGCCGGTGCGCGGCGCGGCGCTGCAGCGGCTGGCCACCGGACTCGCCCGCGCCCTCGACGCGATCCACGGCGCCGGGATCGTCCACCGCGACCTGAAGCCCGGCAACGTGATGCTCCTCGACAACGGGGAGCCCGTGATCATCGACTTCGGCATCGCCCAGGGCGTCGACGCGTCCCGGCTGACCGCGACGGGCCTGCTCATCGGCACTCCCGGCTACCTCGCGCCGGAGATCATCGAGGGCGAGGACGCCGGCGCCCCCGCCGACGTGCACTCCTGGGCCAGCACGCTCGTGTTCGCCGCCACCGGCCGGGCGCCCTTCGGCTCCGGCACCTTCGAGTCGATCTTCTACAAGATCATGGAGGGGCGGCCGGACCTCCAGGGCGTGCCGGAACCGCTGCTGCCGCTCGTACGCGCCGCGATGGCGCGGAACCCGGCCGAGCGGCCCACCGCGCACGCGCTCGCCGGCCTGACCACGCGCATCGACGTCGACCGGACCCGCTTCGACTCGCCGCCGCAGACCAAGCCGCTCACGGCCGTGGCCGCGCCGCTCGCCACCCCGAGGGACTTCAGGGGCCAGCTGCCGCCGGTGGCGCCGTCCCCGCCGCCGTACGCCCAGCCGCCGTACGCTCCGCCCAGCCAGCCGGCCGTGCCGCACGAGCAGCGCGCGGAGAAGCCGCCGAGGCCAGAGGGCCCGAAGCCGTACGGCCTCTACCGTGTGCTCAGCCTGTTGCTCCTCGTCGGCGCGGTCGGGCTGGCCGTGGTGGTGCCGTCCGTGGCGGTGATCGTGGTGCTGGTCGTCCTGCTGCTCCTGCGGGTGGCGGACCGCGCCCACCGGGACCTGACCTCCAAGCGCACCCGGCGCGGCCCCCGGCCGGCCGACGTCGTCGGCGTGATCGTCAAGTCACCGTTCTCGATGGTCCGGGGGGCGCTGACGATGCTGCTGGTCAGCCCGATCGGGGTGATGGCCGGACTCATCGTGCTGTTCATCGCGATGGCGGCCAAGACGCACATGACGATCGCGCGGGCGTTGTCGATCAGCGTGGCGGCGTTCATCATCGTGCAGTGCCTCGGGCCGGGCAGTGAGCCGGCACGCCGTCAGCTCGCCCGGATGTGGGGCAGCATCGTGCCCCGGCGGGAGCAGGCCCTGATCGTGGTGGGCGTGGTCGGCCTGCTCGTCTTCTTCCTGGTGTCGTTCTCGCTCAGCCAGACACCCGATCTGCGGCCGTTCGACTTCCCGGCGTTCGACCACGATCTGGCTCAGCTGCGACATGGCATCCGCAATCTCCTCGGCAACTGAGCCGGCGCACGATCCGGCGGATGGAGCCCTATGACGTCACCGGAGGACGCCACAGCCGGGCTGGCCGATGCGCTGATCGCGATCCGCCGGGCCGCGGTGGCGCGCCGGTGCGCCGGCCGGCGTGCGACGGTATGGGCCGGGTCGGTGATCACCGGCCTCGCGGCGATGGCGGCCTACGCGGCCTGGGTGTCCACCCCGTACTGGTGGCCGTTGCCCGTCCCCTACCGGCACCTCGGCCGGCTGGCGCATCTGCTGTCGAGCCTGTCCGGGTAAGAGCGAAGCGCGCCCGCGCCTCACACGGAATGACCGTCCGCGCCGGTAATGTGGCGTAGCCATGACCTGGGACCAGACACAAGCCGTTACCGTGCAGCCGAGCGCGGACGAAGAGGACGTCGACACCGTGGTCGAGGGGTGGTCGCGGCTCTTCGCCTACCAGGTCGTCGCGATCGTGGCGGTGTTCACCGTCCTCCTGCCGTTCGCCGGACTCGTCCTCGCGCTTGTCGGCGCGTCCTACCTGCGGGCGGGCGACGTCCACGTGCGGCGCCACCGCGGAGGGCTGCTCCGCGTGCTGGCCGGTCCGCTGACCGCGCCGCTCGATCTGGTCCGCGGCTCGGCGGGCACGCTCGTCACCGTGCCCTACGCGGCGGTCCCCGCGGTCGCCGTGCCGCTGGCGGCCATGGCCGCGGTCGCGGCCGACGTCCAGGTGACCCCGCTGGGGGGAGCCGCGTGGGGAGCCGGAGCGGCGGCGTACGTCCTCCTCGCCGCCCCCGGCGTGCGAGCGCCACGCCGCCATCTCGTCCGGGTCTTCGCGGCGTTCGCCAGTGGGCCGCGCCGGATCGCGGCGGTCGGGGTGCTCCTGTGCGCGCTGACCCTCGCCTCGGCGGTCGGCGCGATCATGCTGCAGCCGAGGTTCTCCCCGATGTACGAGCTGAAGAACTCCATCGCGCAGGAGCTTTCCCGGTTCCAGCACTCCATTCAGCAGCGCGTGTCATAACCAGCGGCAAGCAGGTCCAAGCCCTACGATCATGCGGCAAGCCGTCTATTGCGGGATTGTTATGACCTCCCTGCGTGACTGCGTCGGCCCGTACCGGCTCCTCGAGGAGATCGGGGTCGGCGGCATGGGCGAGGTGTACCTCGCGCTCGACTCCGGTGGCCGCGCTCTCGCGGTGAAGGTCCTGCATCCCGTGATCGCCCGCGACGCGGTCGCCCGGCGGCGTCTGGAGCGGGAGGTCACGACGATGCGGCGCGTGCAAAGCCCGTACGTCGCCGAGGTCCTCGACGCGGACTTCGCCGCCCGCAGGCCGTACATCGTCACCCGCTACGTCCAGGGCCGGTCCCTCGACGAGAGGGTGCGTGCCGGGGGACCGCTGCGCGGGCCGGCGTTCCCAGGAGTGGCACGGGGCCTCGCGCGGGCGCTGCACGCGATCCACACCGCCGGGATCGTCCATCGGGATCTGAAGCCGGCCAACGTGGTCATGGTCGACGATCACCCGGTGGTGATCGACTTCGGGCTGGCGCACGTGCTCGACGCGACCCGGCTGACCCGTACGGGCACGGCGATCGGCACTCCCGGCTATCTGGCGCCGGAGATCCTCGACGGCGCCCGGGCGGGACCCGCCGCCGACGTCTTCTCCTGGGGGGCGACGGTGGTCTTCGCGGCCACCGGCCGTTCCCCGTACGGCTCCGGCCCCGCCCAGGCCGTGTTCTCGCGTGTACTCCGCGGCCGGTTCGAGCTGGACGGCGTGCCCGATGACCTGCTCCCCATGGTCGAGGCCGCCCTGGATCTGGACCCCGCACGGCGTCCCGGCACGGGCGCCCTCCTCGAGACCCTCGCCGCCCGGGGCCGCACGCAGTCCGCGCCCGCGCG
>JAOPYL010000004.1 GCA_025964625.1 Actinoallomurus sp.
CATCTGACCGAGCACGGTGTCGTAGCGGCTGACGGTGTCGAGGTGCTGCTGGCCCTTGCTGCGCGGATCGTAGTAGCCCGGCTGCTTGATGTTGGCCGCGAGCACCGCCGCCTGCTGAATCGTGAGGTCGGCGGCGTGCACGCCGTAGTACGCCTGGGCCGCGGCCTCGACGCCGTTCGCACCATGACCGAAGTAGATCGTGTTGAGGTAGTTCTGCAGGATCGTGTTCTTGTCCTGCTGCTTGCCCACCTTGACGGCGATGAAGATCTCTTTGAACTTACGCGTGAACGTGCGCTGCTGGTCGAGATAGGCGTTCTTCACGTACTGCTGGGTGATGGTGGAACCACCCTGGGTGTCGCCTCCGGACAGGTCGTTGATGACGGCGCGGGCGATGCCGCGTGGCGAGATGGCCGCCTCGTTGTAGAAGTTGCGGTCCTCGATCGCGAGCGCGGCCCACTGCATGTGCGGACTGATCTTGTCGAGTGGCTCGATGGTCCGCGTCGATCCGAGCTTGGCCAGCTGGGTCTTGCCGTCGCCGTAGAAGATCGTCGACCCCTGCTCTTTGGCCTGCGCCTGGACGGTCGGCACCGTCACCATGGCATATGCCACGCCGACCGTGCAGATCGCGGCGAGCGTGCCGATGCCGAACGTCGCGAGGACGACCTTCCACGAGGGCACGAAGCGGCGCCAGCCGGTCTTCTTCGGCTTCCTGCCGCGTCGCCGGCGACCTCCGTCGTCGCCATTACCGCCCGCCCGCCTGCGACCCGGGCCGGAGCCACCCGGTCCACCCGGTCCACCCGGCCGGCCGGGACCGCCACCTCCACCGAAGCCGGACGGCCCGCCGCCCGGCCCGCTGTATCCGCCCGGCGGTCCGCTGTATCCGCCCGGCGGTCCGCTGGGCGACGCAGGGAAGTCCGACCGCCCGACCGGCGTCTGCGGCCTGGTCGGGGCGGGTCCATCCGATCCCGATGGACCGTACTCTGACCCGTAATCGCTGCTGTAACTCACGCGACCTCGTTCACTGGGGTACGGCGTCTTCGATCCGTCCGACAGTACTGGGTGGGCAAGTGAGCGCGACCGCCTGCCGGGGTTTCCGCGCTGGGAGCGGCTACTTGCGTGCGGTTCTGCCCTCGTCAGGGGCCGTGTCCCCATGTCCAAGTACGTACGAGAGCGTCAAGTGGTTCCAGGCACAACTTTGGCATACTTCGACCACATATACCCGGAACTCCCCGAATTCACGGGCCATCTCCACCAGCTCGTCCGTCACCTTGACCCGTCCGGCGTAGCGGCCGAGCTCGTCTCCGTAGACATAGGTCACGTGGGTGAGCCGCTCCCTGCGGCAGACCGGGCAGATCTGGCCGGTGGGCTCGCCGTGGTACTTCGCGGCCCTCAGCAGGTACGGATGGGCGTCGCAGGCGTCATCGACGGTCAACCCGCCGGAGGAGAGCTCGGCCAGGGTGGCACGGCGGGCGAGCCCGTAGTCGACGACAAGTCGCTGCGACCACATGTCAGCAGACTACGACGGCCCGCAAGCCCCCTTCGCGCCGCCCGCCACCGACACGTCGCGGGTGCGGCTTGCGACCGCGAGTGGCTCCACGTATCTTTCTGATGTATCGAGTCGATACATTCGAGCGATACATCGAATCGAGCGGTCGAGTGGAGGGACCATGAGAAGCAAGACCGGCGTGCTGGAATTCGCCGTGCTCGGGCTGCTCCACGAGTCCCCCATGCACGGGTATGAGCTGCGCAAGCGGCTGAACACCCTGCTCGGCATGTTCCGCGCGCTCTCCTACGGGTCGCTTTATCCGTGCCTGAAGCAGCTGCTCGCGCAGGGGCTGATCACGGAGGACCACCAGGAGCCCGCGGCGACGCGTCCGGGCGGCACTCGGCGCTCGAAGATCGTGTACAAACTCACGGCCGAGGGGAAGGAGCGCCTGCAGGAGCTCCTCTCCGAGGCAGGCCCCGCGTCCTGGGAGGACGAGGGATTCGGAGTGCACTTCGCCTTCTTCGCCCAGACCCGCGCCGACGTACGGCTGCGGATCCTCGAAGGCCGGCGCAGCCGCCTCGAGGAACGGCTGGAGAGCGTACGCGCCGCACTGGCCCGTACGCGGGAGCGAGTCGACAACTACACGCTCGAGCTCCAGGAGCACGGGCTGGAGTCCGTCGAGCGCGAGGTCCGGTGGCTCAACGAGCTGATCGGGCGCGAGCGCGCACAACAAGCAGATGAGAATCGCTGAGGACGCCGGCGCGTCCCCGCACACAGAGAAAAGGAGCATCCGCATGGGTTCAGTGCGCGTCGCCATCGTCGGTGTCGGCAACTGCGCGAGCTCGCTCGTTCAGGGAGTCGAGTACTACAAGGACGCCTCGCCCGACACTCGTGTCCCCGGCCTGATGCACGTCCAGTTCGGCGACTACCACGTCGGTGACGTGGAGTTCGTCGCCGCCTTCGACGTGGACGCCAAGAAGGTCGGCCGCGACCTCTCCGAGGCGATCGTCGCGAGCGAGAACAACACCATCAAGATCTGCGACGTGCCGCCGTCCGGCGTGACGGTGCAGCGCGGTCACACCTTCGACGGTCTCGGCGAGTACTACCGGGAGATCATCCAGGAGTCCGACGAGAAGCCCGTCGACGTCGTCCGGGTCCTCAAGGAGACCAAGGTCGACGTGCTCGTCTCCTACCTGCCGGTGGGCTCCGAGGACGCCGACCGCTTCTACGCCCAGTGTGCCCTGGACGCCAAGGTCGGCTTCGTCAACGCGCTGCCGGTGTTCATCGCCAGCGACCCCACGTGGGCCCAGAAGTTCACCGACGCCGGTGTCCCGATCGTCGGTGACGACATCAAGTCCCAGGTCGGCGCGACCATCACGCACCGCGTCATGGCCAAGCTGTTCGAGGACCGCGGTGTTGAGCTGCTGCGCACCTACCAGCTCAACTTCGGCGGGAACATGGACTTCATGAACATGCTGGAGCGCAAGCGGCTCCTGTCCAAGAAGATCTCCAAGACCCAGTCGGTCACCTCGCAGATCCCGCACGAGATGGCAAAGGCCGACGTGCACATCGGCCCGTCCGACCACGTGCCGTGGCTCGACGACCGCAAGTGGGCCTACGTCCGCCTGGAGGGCAGGTCCTTCGGCGACACGCCGCTGAACCTGGAGTACAAGCTCGAGGTCTGGGACTCCCCGAACTCGGCCGGCGTCATCATCGACGCGGTCCGCGCCGCCAAGATCGCCCAGGACCGCGGGATCGGCGGCCCGATCCTGTCGGCGAGCTCCTATTTCATGAAGTCGCCGCCGGTGCAGTACAACGACGACGAGGCGCGCCAGGCCGTGGAGAGCTTCATCGCCGGCGACGTGGAGCGGTGAGCTGAGCGAGGACGCGAGCCCGACCGTTCCGGTGCGAGCGATGAGCTGACGAGTGAACGTTTCGCCCCAGGGGCCCGTACGCGACCGCGTGCGGGCCTCTGGCATCTGTGGCCTGGCAATACACATCGCCACCCCGGGTTCGGACCCGCTTGACAGCTGATCGTACGCTTACGGCAGCCCGACCTCGATCACGGCGTTCACGCCCAGGTCCCGGGGTCGGGTCTGAGCGGAAAGCGGGCAGCGGACGGATCTCGGGTCAGGGTCCGGGCGTGTCACCATCGGGGAACAGGAGAGCGCGCACGAGATTGGTTGGACGCGTCACCGAGGAGTCTTTCCCCGGAAAACACGCACAGCAGCGTCCGTTTTACTGCCGGTTAGCGCAGCATCACGAGCTTGTCTCGCATTCTGCACGGTTGAGTAACCGGCCCCGGTCTTTACCATTCTGAGCTGGACACCGAACAAAGCTCGCGGTGTTCTCCCACCTGAGACGTGCTGGGACCCGGCATGTCTGCGAACACCACGGCAACACCAAGCGTAAGACGGCCGCGAGGCCGGATGGAGGGCGTACATGACTCGCAGAAAGACGGGGTTGAAGGCGGCTGCCGCTGTCGGCACACTCGCCGTCGGCCTTGCCGCCTGTGGCGGCGGTGGCTCCGGCGGCAGCCCGGACAGCGGCACGCCGAAGAAGGGCGGCACGCTGAAGGTCGCCGGCTCGTCGCTGCCCGACCACATCGACCCTGCCAGCGCCTACAGCTCGATCAACCAGGGGTTCTCCCGGAACTGGGCGCTAACGCTCTTCACCAACACGGCCTCGAACACCTTCAGTCAGACGATCCCTCTGGTCCCCGACGCCGCCGGCGACGTCCCGACGACGGACAACGGCGGGATCAGCAAGGACGGCAAGACCTACACGATCAAGCTGCGTGACGGTCTCAAGTGGAACACCCAGCCGGCCCGCCCGGTGACCGCCGCCGACTTCGTCCGCGGCCTGAAGCGCACCTGCAACCCGGCATCCCCCGCCGGCGCGCCCTACTACAACGACCTCATCGTCGGCATGGACGCGTTCTGCAAGGGCTATGCCAAGGTGAACGCCAAGTCCGCGAGCGCCATGGCCGCCTTCCAGAACGGGCATGACATCGCGGGCTACACGGCCAAGGACGACAAGACCCTGGTCGTCAAGCTCAAGCAGCCGGCCGGCGACTTCCTCAACATCATCGCCATGTCGTTCGCCTCGGCCGCACCGAAGGAGTACGACAACTACATCCCGGACAGCAAGGAGTTCCGTCAGCACACGGTCTCCGACGGCCCGTACCAGATGACGTCCTACGACGAGAAGAAGTTCATCCTCGACCGGAACCCCAACTGGGACGCCGCCTCGGACAAGGTTCGTAAGGCGTACGTCGACCGGATCGAGATCGACCTCGGCCAGGACTCCCCGGACCAGGTCCAGCAGCAGCTGGAGCAGGGCACGGCGGACCTCGCCTGGGACCAGCCGGTGCCGACCACGTCCATCCCCCGCCTCGTCCAGGCCAAGGACGACCGGTTCGCGGCGCGCGACAACCCGGGCGTGAATCCCTACATCGTGTTCAACATGCTGAGCCCGAACAACAAGGGCGCGCTGGGCAAGAAGCAGGTCCGGCAGGCCATCGAGTGGGCGATCGACAAGTCCGCCATCGCGAAGAACTACGGCGGCGAGCACGTCGCGCAGCCGGTGGGCTCCACCATCGCCCCGGGCAACGTCGGCTACGACGCCAACTTCAAGCCGTACGGCACCCCCGGCGACTCCGGCGACCCGGCCAAGTGCAAGACCCTCCTGGCCCAGGCCGGCTACCCGAACGGCCTGACGCTGAAGTTCCCCTACCGGACCAACAGCAACCACGCGAAGAACGCCCAGTCCATCCAGGCGAACCTCCAGGCGTGCGGCATCACCGCGCAGCTCACGCCGGACACCAACGGCAACTTCTACGGCACGACGCTGGTCACCCCGTCCGACGCCAAGGCCGGCAAGTGGGACATCGCCGCGCCGGGCTGGGGTCCGGACTGGTTCGGCAACAACGGGCGTTCCGGCCTGCAGCCGCTGTTCGACGGTCGTCTGTACGGCGCGAACTCCCCGGACTACGGCGGCTACAACGACCCGGCCACCAACGCCCTGATCGACAAGGCGAACAAGACCACGACCCCGGAGCAGGCGCAGCAGGCCTGGGCCGCGGTCGACAAGCAGGTCATGGACGACGCCGCGATCGTGCCGCTGATCACCCAGAAGTTCACGATGTACCAGTCGAAGCACGTGCACGGCGCCAAGTTCCTGCCCGCGTTCCAGACGTATGACTACAGCATGCTCTGGCTCTCCTAGAGCCGGTCTGGTAAGACGGCCGGGTGCGCCGCACATGGCGTGCCCGGCCGTCATCATGCCAGGACGATGTCCCTGCCGGTCCCTTACTCTGGGTAATCTTTCGGGGGCGCCCCAGCCCTGGCGTGCGTAACCCCTAGTTCAGTTCTCGAAGGGGAGGAAATGAGCCTTCTCGAGGTCACAGACCTAAAGGTCTCCTTCAATACCTCGGACGGCGTCGTACAGGCGGTTCGCGGAGTCACGTTCAGCATCGACCGCGGCCAGACGCTCGGAATCGTCGGCGAGTCCGGCTCGGGCAAGAGTGTGAGCACCCAGACCCTCATGGGGCTCACCCCCGGCGCCAAGGTCGGCGGTCAGGCCCTCTTCGAAGGCCAGGATCTGCTGACGATGACCCCCGACCAGCTCCGCCGGATCCGCGGGTCCCAGATCTCAATGATCTTCCAGGACCCGCTGTCCAGCCTGCATCCGCTGTACAAGGTCGGCTGGCAGATCGTCGAGATGATCAAGGCCCACGAGCCTGGGGTCTCGAAGGCGGCGGCGCGCAAGCGGGCGATCGAGCTGCTCGGCATGGTCGGCATTCCCCAGCCGGACCGGCGGGTGGATGACTTCCCCCACCAGTTCTCCGGCGGCATGCGGCAGCGCGCCATGATCGCCATGGCACTGGCGCTGAACCCGAAGCTCATCATCGCCGACGAGCCCACGACCGCCCTCGACGCCACCGTTCAGGCTCAGATCCTCGATCTGATGCTGCGCCTCCAGCGCGAGTTCGACACGGCGCTCATCATGATCACCCACGATCTCGGTGTGATCGCCGACCTCGCCGACGACGTCCTGGTGATGTACGCCGGCAAGCCGGTCGAGCACACCGACCGGCGCACGCTCTACTACCGGCCCCACCACCCGTACACCGCGGGCCTGCTCCGGTCGATCCCCAGCGGGTCGGGCGGCAGGAACGACCGGCTGGTCCCCATCCCCGGGCAGCCGCCGAGCCTCATCAGCCCGCCCTCGGGGTGTTCCTTCCATCCGCGGTGCGCGTACACGATGGACCGCTGCGTCGTCGAGGAGCCCCCGCTGCGGCCGGTCGCCGACCGGCACCGGTCGGCGTGCTGGCTGCCCGATGAGGCGGTCGGGCTGTCCGCCGAGGTCGAGAACCTGCGCGGCATGGCCGTGGACCAGGGTCGGAAGGAGGCCTCGGCATGAGTGACGAGATCCTCGTCAAGGTAGAGAACGTCCGCAAGCACTTCCCCATCAAGCAGGGGATCCTCTTCAAACGCGAGGTCGCGCGCGTGCACGCCGTCGACGGCGTGGACCTCGAGGTCCGCCGTGGCGAGACGCTCGGCATCGTGGGGGAGAGCGGCTGCGGCAAGTCGACCCTGGCCCGCTGCATCACCGGGCTGCACTCCATCACCGACGGCCGGATCCTCTTCGAGGGCAAGGACATCGGCCGCGCGCCGGACAAGGCGTTCCGGCGCGACGTTCAGATGATCTTCCAGGATCCGTACGGCTCGCTGAACCCGCGACGCCGTGTCGGCTCGATCATCGCCGACCCCTTCGACATCCACGGCACCGCCACCGGCGCCGAGCGCAAGAAGCGGGTGCAGGAGCTGATGGAGCTCGTGGGCCTCAACCCCGAGCACTACAACCGGTTCCCGGCGGAGTTCTCCGGCGGTCAGCGCCAGCGCATCGGCGTCGCGCGCGCCCTGGCCCTGAAGCCCAAGCTGATCGTCTGTGACGAGCCGGTCTCCGCGCTCGACGTGTCGATCCAGGCGCAGGTGATCAACCTCCTGAAGGACCTGCAGGACGAGCTCGGGCTCACCTACATCTTCATCGCGCACGACCTGTCGGTGGTCCGCTACGTCTCGGACCGGGTCGCGGTCATGTACCTCGGCAAGGTCGGCGAGGCGGCCGAGGGCGAGGAGCTGTACGCCCGGCCTCGCCACCCGTACACCAACGCGCTCCTGTCGGCGGCCTCGGTCGCCGACCCGGACCGGGCGGAGAGGCGCGAGCGGATCATTCTCACCGGCGACGTCCCCTCGCCCATCAAGCCGCCGTCCGGCTGCCGCTTCCACACGCGCTGCCCGAAGGCCCAGGAGATCTGTGCCACGGCGGAGCCGCCGCTGACCGTGGCCGCCGGTGACACCGCCGGCCATCTGACCGCCTGCCACTTCCCGGTCGAGCTCGGCGAGCGCCTCGCCGAGGCGCACGCGGCGATCCAGCAGGAGTCCACCGAGCCCACCCTGGGGGTGACGGAATGAGCCTCAGCGAGCTCGCGGCCGACGCCGTCCCGGCCGACGTCGAGCCCACCGGCCGGCAGATTCAGGGCCGCAGCCCCTTCCGGCTCGCCCTGTCGCGCCTCCTGCACGACAAGATGGCGGTGATCTCCGTCATCGTCCTTTTCCTGATCGTGCTCTTCGCGGTGCTGGCTCCGTTGTTCGCGAGCATCACGCACCACCCGTACGGCGCGCAGTACCCCGACACCGCCCGCGACTCCTGGGGACTCCCCAAGGGGCCCAGCGGCGACTTCTGGCTGGGCGCCGACCCTCTCGGGCGGGACGTGCTCGTGCGGGCCGCGTACGGTGCGCGGATCTCGCTGGGCGTCGGCATCGCGGCGACCATCCTCTCGACCATCCTGGGCGTGATCATCGGCGTGCTGGCGGGGTTCGTCGGCGGCCTCGTCGACACGGTCCTGGCCCGCTTCATGGACGTCGTGCTGTCCTTCCCGTACCTCCTGGTCGCGATCGTGATCGCCACGACCTTCAAGCCGCACTCCACCTGGCTCAGCGTGCTCATCACCATCGGGGTGATCGCCTTCTTCTCCTTCGCCGCCATGGCCCGCATCGTCCGCGGTCAGGTCATCTCGCTGAAGGAGAAGGAGTTCATCGAGGCCGCCCGGTCGCTGGGCGCGAGCCGGATGCGCATCATGTTCGTCGACATCGTGCCGAACCTGGTCGCTCCGGTCACCGTCCTCGGCTCGCTGCTGGTCCCGACCGCGATCGTCTTCGAGGCCACGCTGTCGTTCCTCGGAGTCGGTATCCAGCCGCCCATGCCCAGCTGGGGAAGCATGCTCAACGACGCCGACTACCGGAGCTCGCTGTGGCTCCTGTTCGTCCCGGGCGGGCTGCTGCTGCTGACGACCCTGGCCTTCAACCTGCTCGGAGACGGAATCCGCGACGCGTTCGACCCGCGCAGCGAGCGTCTCATCACCCGAAAGTAGGTCCCCACGATGTTTCGCTTCATCATCCGGCGGCTGCTGTTCGGGATCCTGGTTCTGTGGCTGGTGTCGTCGACCGTCTTCGGCCTCCTCCATCTGTCCCCGACACCGGTGGAGAAGATGATCGCGGGCCCCCGGGCCTCCGCCGCGACGGTCGCGCTGATCAGGCACAACCTGGGGCTGGACAGGCCGTTCCTGATTCAGTACTGGAGCTTCCTGAAGAACACCTTCACCGGCGACCTGGGGTACTCCTACGTCACCCAGTCGAAGGTCGCGTCCTTGATCGCGGACCGGCTGCCGGCCACCCTGTGGCTGGTGTTCGGCGCCGCCGTCCTGTGGTTCGTGGGCGGCATCACGACCGGTGTGCTCAGCGCCACCAAGGCGCGCGGCCTCCTCGACCGCGTCTCGACGGTGTTCGTGCTCATCGGCCTGTCCATCCCGCCGTTCCTGATGGCGCTCCTGCTGCTGTTCCTGTTCTTCACCAAGTTCGGCGACTGGGGCATCCACCTGTTCCAGCCCGGGCAGTACGTCTCGCCGCTCGCCGACCCGACGATGTTCCTGCAGCGCATGATCCTGCCGTGGCTCGCGCTGGCGTTCCTGATCGTCGCGACGTACACCCGGCTGACCCGCGGATCGATGATGGACGTCCTCAGTGAGGACTACATCCGCACGGCGCGGGCCAAGGGCCTGTCCGAGCGGCGGGTCGTCTACCGGCACGGCCTGCGCGCCGCGCTGACGCCCGTCATCACCCAGTTCGGCGTTGACCTGGGTGCGCTGATCGGCTCGACGATCGTGACCGAGAAGGTGTTCGGCCTGCAGGGCATCGGCCAGCTCGTCTACTCGTCGATCGTCCAGGGCGACACCCCGGTGATCCTCGGCGTGACGCTGCTGACGGCGCTGTTCGTGGTCGTGGCGAACCTGATCGTCGACATCGGTTACTCCTTCCTCGATCCGCGCGTCCGCCTCGACTGAGCGACGGCCGCGGCTCTGGACGGCCGCTCCGGCGAATTCGGCCGGTCGCCCCCTGCGGGCGGCCGGCCGATTCCATGTCAGCCTCCCCCTGTTCGCTGATCTAGGCTGTGCCCGTGTCCTACGCGACGGACCTGCGACTGGTCATCAAGGGCCGGGACTTCCGCCGCCTGTTCGCCACGCGGGTGGTCTCCGCCCTGTCCGACGGCGTGTTCCAGGTGGGCGTCGCGGGATACGTCCTCTTCTCCCCCGAGCGGGAGGCCACCGCGGCGCAGGCGGCCGGCGCCGCGGCCGTGCTGCTGCTCCCCTACTCGTTCCTCGGGCCGTTCGCCGGCGTCTTCATCGACCGGTGGCGGCGCCGCGAGATCCTCGTCTACGCCCCCCTGATCCGTGCTCTCGCGGTGGCCGGCACGGCGGCGCTGCTCGCGTACGGCCATGACGGCGTCCTGTTCCTCCTCGCCGCGCTGATCGTGCTGGGCGTCAACCGGTTCTTCCTGTCGGCGTTGTCGGCCGCGCTCCCGCACGTGGTCGAGCGCCGTGAGCTGATCACCGCCAACGCGGTGTCGGTCACCTCGGGGACGATCGCGGCCTTCGCCGGGGCCGGCGTGGGATACCCCCTGCGGCTGCTGTTCGGCGCCGACCGGCACGGCACCGCGCTGATCCTGCTCTGCGCCGCCGTCGCGTACGCCGCCACCGCGCTCGTCGCCAGGCCCCTCGGACGCGACCTGCTCGGCCCGGAGCTCCACGCGGCCCGGCCAGAGACCGGTGAGGCGGTGCGCCGCGTGCTCCGCGGGCTACTCGACGGCGCCCGCCACGTCCGTGAACGCCGGGCGGCCGCCGCCGCGCTCGGCGCGATCGGTGTCCACCGGTTCCTGTACGGCATCACGACGATCATGACCGTGCTGCTCTTCGGGAACTACTTCGCCAAGAGCGCCCAGGCCGGGATGGGCGGGTTCGCGATCGTCCTCGTCGTGTCCGGCATCGGCTACTTCCTGGCCGCCGTGATCACCCCTCCGATCACCGAGCGGATCCGCAAAGAGACGTGGATCACCATCCAGCTCGGGTTCGCCGCCGTGGCCGAGGTGGTCTTCGCCGCCCCGTTCTCCCCGATCCCCTTCATCATGGGCGGCTTCCTGCTGGGCATCGTGTCCCAGGGCGTGAAGCTCTGCGTGGACACGATCGTGCAGACGGCCGTCCTCGACCCCTATCGGGGCCGGGTGTTCTCCTTGTACGACATGATCTTCAATGGCCTTTTCGTCGCCGGCTTCGCGGTCGCGGCCGCCATGCTGCCGCCCACCGGCAAGTCCTACGCCGCGCTGGCCGTCATAGGTGGCGGCTACGCCCTCGGCGCACTCGGCTACTGGCTTGCCGCCAGAAACACACCGAGGCTTGCCACCGCCCGTAGTGACCTGAGGGCGTGAGCGAGCCCCCGGAGCAGAGGATCCCAGGTGACCCGTCGGCCCCGGCCGAGGGCGCGCCGGAGCCGGCGTCCCGCGTGTCCGGTCACCTCGCCTCGGCGGCGGCCACCATGGCGTCGGTGATCCGGGCCACGTCGGCGGGGCCGGTGACGTAAGGCGGCATCGTGTAGATCAGGTTGCGGAACGGACGCAGCCACACGCCGTGCGCCATGACGACGTCCTGCACCGCGGCCACATCCACCGGAGCGGTGGTCTCGATCACCCCGATCGCGCCGAGCACCCGCACGTCGGTCACGCCGGGCAGGTGGCGCGCCGGCTCAAGCCCCTCGGTAAGCGACTTCTCGATGCCGGCGACCTCGGCCCGCCAGTCGCGCTCCCGCAGCAGGCCGATCGACGCCACGGCGGCCGCGCAGGCGAGGGGGTTGGCCATGTAGGTCGGGCCGTGCATCAGCACGCCCGCCTCGCCCTCGCTGATCCCGCGGGCGACCCGGTCGGTGCACAGGGTCGCCGCCATCGTCAGGTATCCGCCGGTGAGCGCCTTGCCCACGCACATGATGTCCGGGCTGACCCCCGCGTGCTCGCAGCCGAACAGCGTGCCGGTGCGCCCGAACCCGGTGGCGATCTCGTCGAGGATCAACAGCACGTCGTGGCCGTCGGCGAGTTCCCGCAGCGTGCGCAGCCAGGCCGGGTCGTAGAAGCGCATGCCGCCCGCGCCCTGCACGACCGGCTCCACGATGATCGCCGCGAGCTCGTGGGCGTGCACGGCCACCAGGCGTTCGAGTTCGGCGGCGTACGCCGGCTCATGCCGCACGGGCGGCATCGGCGCGAACACGTGCCCCGGCAGCAGGTCGGCGAACAGCTCATGCATGCCGCCGACCGGGTCGCACACCGCCATCGCGCCGAACGTGTCGCCGTGGTAGCCGCCGCGCACGGTGAGCAGCCGCGACTTGGCCGTACGGCCCCGCGAGCGCCAGAACTGCAGCGCCATCTTGATCGCGACCTCGACCGACACGGACCCGGAGTCGGCGAAGAACACCTTCGTGAGCGGCTCCGGCGTGATGTCGATCAGCAGCCGCGCCAGCCGTACGGCGAGCGGGTGGGTGAGGCCGCCGAACATCACGTGCGCCATGTCCTGGAGCTGACCGGCGACGGCCGCGTCGAGGACGGGATGGCGGTACCCGTGGATGGCCGCCCACCACGACGACATGCCGTCGACCAGCTCCCGGCCGTCGGCCAGCGTCAGGCGCACGCCCTTCGCCGACACGACGGGATGGACCGGCGCCGTCCCCGGCATGGGGGCGTAGGGATGCCAGATGTGCTCCCGGTCGAACGCGAGCAGCTCCTCAGAGGACATGCGTCAGAATGATGCACCCTCGGTCAGCCCTGGTCACGCGCCCACTCCCGGAGGGCCTGGGCGGCGGCCTCCTTGCCGATCGGGCCGCCGTCGAGCCGCAGGTCGAGCAGGAACTTGTAGGCCTTCCCGACGGCGGGTCCCGGCTCGATGCCGAGGATCTGCTGGATCTCGTTCCCGTCGAGTTCGGGGCGAATCCTGGCCAGCTCCTCCTCCTGCTCCAGCCTGGCGATCCGCCGCTCCAGCTCGTCATAGGTGCGGGCCAGGGCCGCCGCCTTGCGCTTGTTGCGGGTGGTGCAGTCGGCGCGGGTCAGCTTGTGCAGCCGGTGCAGCAGATGGCCGGCGTCGCGCACATATCGGCGCACCGCCGAGTCGGTCCACTCGCCCTTGCCGTACCCGTGGAAGCGCAGGTGCAGCTCGACCAGCCGGGACACGTCCGCGATGATCTCCTTGGGGTACCGCAGCGCGGCGAGCCGGACCTTGCTCATCGACGCGCCCACGACCTCGTGGTGGTGGAACGTCACGCGGCCGCCCTCGACGAACGACCGGGTCTTGGGCTTGCCGATATCGTGCAGCAGCGCGGCCAGCCGCAGGACCAGGTCCGGGCCTTCCTCCTCCTGCGCTATGGCCTGCTCCAGGACGATCAGCGAATGGTCGTACACGTCCTTGTGCCGGTGATGCTCGTCGATCTCCAGGCGGAGCTTCGGCAGCTCCGGAAGCACCTGGTCGGCCAGGCCGGTGTCGACGAGGAGCGCGAGGCCGTCGCGGGGATGGGCGCCGGTCAGCAGCTTGGACAGCTCGTCGCGGATCCGCTCGGCCGAGACGATCTCGATGCGGCCCGCCATGGCCGTCATGGCCGCCACGACCGCCGGGTCGACGGTGAAGCCGAGCTGGGAGGCGAACCGGGCGGCCCGCAGCATCCGCAGCGGGTCGTCGCCGAAGGAGTCCTCGGGGCGTCCCGGCGTCCGGATCACCTTCGCCCGCAGGTCGTCCAGGCCGCCGTAGGGATCGACGAACTCGTGCCCGGGCAGCCGGGCGGCCATCGCGTTCACCGCGAAGTCACGGCGCGCGAGGTCGTCGTCGAGCGACGTGCCGTACGCCACCTCCGGCTTGCGCGACTTCGGGTCGTAGGACTCACTCCGGTAGGTCGTGACCTCCACCCGGTGGTCTCCCTTGCGCAGGCCCACCGTGCCGAACTCGATGCCGATCGTCCATACGGCGTCCGCCCAGCCCTCGG
This sequence comes from Actinoallomurus sp., assembly GCA_025964625.1. Taxonomy (GTDB): domain Bacteria; phylum Actinomycetota; class Actinomycetes; order Streptosporangiales; family Streptosporangiaceae; genus Actinoallomurus. Next base: position 13,897 of record JAOPYL010000004.1, read on the forward strand.
CGATCTCCAGGATTCGCTCCGGGTGGGCGTCGGTGGTGAAGTCGAGGTCGTTGACCGGCCGGCCCAGCAGGGCGTCCCTCACCGGACCGCCGACCAGGGCGAGTTCGTGTCCGGCGGCGGAGAACCGCCGGCCGAGCTCGTCGGCGAGTGGCGTCACGCGGCTCAGCAGCTGGGCGATGGCCGCGTGATGGTTCGAGGTCAGATCGTCGTTCGGCACGGCAATCGAGCGTAGATCCTCGCAGGTGACAGACAAAATGAGAATGACCTCCCCCTTGATCCTCTTATGGGAGAAAATCGGGGTACGGTCGCAGAACAAGGCCACGGAGAACGACCATGAAGGACGCACTCTCCATACATCACCTGCTGCTCGAGCGTCAGACGGCACACGAGATCGTGCGGCTGCCGCGCCACATCACCAGCGCGGACGAACTGCCCGAGGTGCTCGGCCTGCCGGCGCGCCGATGCCTGTGCACGCGCGTGTACGCCGATCGGGTCCTGACCACCGGCAACCTCGCGGCTGTGATCGTCGCCGCCGGAACCTGGCCGTCGCCGGACGTGGTGGCCGGTGCGCTGGACGTGCTCGCGGTGTGGCCCGCCCCCGATGATCTGGTCAACGAGGCGACGGACTACGCGGCCGACCTGGTGGCTCCCCTGATGCTCCCGTCCGACATCATGATGCTGGTCGACCAGCGGGTGGCCCGCGTCGACGACGTTGTGTACACCGCGACCGGTGAGGCCTGCACCGCTCTCGGCATCCACACACTGGACCTGTTCGCGCTCTGCGAGGCCAGGCCGGTGCCGATCCCGCTCGTCGCCGGGGGCGCCCCCTGGAATCGTCCGGAGTAATGACCGAATACACATGAGTGGCTACTACCATTGCGGCCGTGCCCCGCCCGCGTAGACCGACTCGCCGACGGTTCCCCGGTCCGCCGGGCCGTCACCGTGAGGAGACGTCGGCCGGCGGCCTGGTCGTCGACGTCGCCGGTGCTCCGCGGGCCGCGCTGATCGCGCGGTACGACCACGAAGGCCGGCTTCTGTGGTCGTTGCCCAAGGGCCACGTCGAGGCCGAGGAAACGATCGAGGAGGCGGCGGTGCGCGAGGTCGAGGAGGAGACCGGCATCCGCGGCCGGATCGTCGCCCCGCTCGGCGCCATCGACTACTGGTTCTCCGCCGACCGGCGCCGCATCCACAAGACGGTGCACCACCATCTTCTGCTCGCCATCGGGGGGATCCTCTCGGACGCCGACCTGGAGGTCGCCAAGGTCGCGTGGGTCCCGCTCGACGAGGTGGCCGGCCGCCTCGCCCACGCGGACGAACGGCATCTCATGGTGAACGTGCCCACCCTGCTCGCGGGCACCACGTGAGACGACTGCTCGCCTTCGTCGTTCCGCTGCTGCTCAGCGGAGGGCCCGCGCTCGCCGCGACGCCGGCCCACCCCGATTCCCGTTATGTCGCCCATGCCACCCTTTACCGCCAGCCAGCGGACAAGCTGCCCGTCGGCGTCACCCTGAGCTCGGTCGGCCCCGGCAAGTACCTCACGACCGGCTCGACGCTGCGTGTGCGCGGTCAGGTGCTCAACCAGTCCGACGGCACGTACCAGCGGCTGTCGGCACGCCTCCGTTACAGCGGCCGCCCGTTCACCAGCCGGGGCGAGTTGGAGGCATACTCCGACGAAAAGGGCCTCGAACCGCAGCAGGCCGGGCCGCCCCGGCTCATCTCCACGGCCCTGCAGGCCGGCGGCCAGCAGGACTGGTCACTATCACTGCCGGTACGCCAGATGGGACTGCGCACCTTCGGCGTCTACCCCGTCTCGGTGGAGGTCTACAACGCGGCCAACGTCGTCGTGGGCCGCCAGCGCACACTCGTCACGTACTACCCCAAGGGCACGGTCGCCAAGAAGACCAAGATCGCCTGGGTGTGGCCGATCGTCGACCAGCCGCATCGCGCGGACAACTCCACCTTCGTCGACGAGGGCCTCGAACGCCAGCTCGGCGGCGGCCGGCTCGCCGACCTCGTCACCGCGGCCGCCGGCACCACGACCCCCGTGAGCTGGCTCGTCGACCCCAGCCTGGTCGACGACGCGGCCCACATGGCCGACCCGAACGGCTACACCCTCAAGAGCGGCGTGCAGCGGCCACAGATCGGCGCCGCGTCCAGCTGGCTCGCCTCGCTGCGCAGCGCGATCGGCGGCGAACGGCTGATCGCGACACCGTACGCCGATCCCGACGTGATGGCGCTCGCGCAGCACAACATGAGCAAGGACGTGAAGCTGGCCACCGACCCGGCGGTGCGCACCCTCGCCAAGGCCGGGCTGACCGGCGCGACCACCTCGGTGGCGATGCCCCCGGACGGGCTGGCCGACCAGGCCACGCTCGCCGCCCTGGTCGCGAGCGGATCCCGCACCATCCTGCTGAGCAGTGCGATCCTGCCCGATGCCCAGGCCCAGACGTTCACCCCGAACCCCCTGGTGCGCAAGAACGTCTCCGGCTCGAACGTCAAGCTCATCGCCTACGACGACACGCTGTACAAGGTGCTGTCCGCGGACATGAGCGAGCCGGGCAAGGCCGTCCTGGCCCAGCAGCGCTTTCTCGCCGAGACGGCCATGATCACGGGTGAGCGGCCCCAGCAGTCCCGGACCGTGGTCGTCGCGCCGCCCCGCCGCTGGAGCCCCGACCCGGTGGTCGCCAAGACCCTGCTGAATTACTCGGCCAAGGCGCCCTGGCTGCAGGCGGTCCCGCTCAGTGGCGTCGAGGCGCTGAGGCCGGTGAGCCGCACGTTCCAGCCGCAGAAGGACGATTCCGGCCTGAGCGGGTCCTACCTGCGGCAGGTCAAGGACCTGAACGGCCGGATCAGGCAGTTCAACTCGATCTTCCAGCTGTCGGACAGCGGCTTGGCGCTGGGCGTGCCGCGCGCCGAGTCGTCGGCGTGGAGCGGCCAGTCGCGACGTGGAGCGGCACTGCGCCAGACCCTGGACACCGAGCTGGGGCAGGCCGCCGCGAAGGTCAAGGTGCTCAACAACGGGATCACGCTGGTCGGCAAGTCCGCGCGAATCCCGATCACCATCTCCAACGGGCTCAGCAAGGGCACCGTGGTCGTCAAGCTGCACGCCTACTCCCAGAACGACACGCGCCTGCGCGTGGACGGCATAGACCGCACGCTCACGCTCGACGCCGGGCACAAGGACCAGGTCACTCTCGACATGAAGGCCTCGGCCAACGGCCTCGCGTATGTCGACCTCGAGCTCCTGGCCCCCGACGGCCGCCCGTTCGGCGAGACGCGTGTGCTCCGCGTGCGCGCGACCGGCTACGGGCGGACGGCTCTCCTCATCACCGGCGTCTCACTTGCCGTACTCTTCCTCGGCGTCGGCATTCGCGTTCTACGGCGCAGAGCCGAGCGAGCGGAGGAGTCCGTTGACTGACGTGGAGCCGGGCGGGCCTGACATAACAGGCACCCTGCCGGACATTCCGGTAGTGCAGGAGGAGTCCTCCCGCGGCCGCGGGGTGGGCGGTGTGCTGCGGTCCAGCGCCGTCATGGCCGTGGGCACCGTGGCGTCCCGGCTGCTCGGCTTCGTCCGCAACGCGGTCATCGTCATCGCACTGGGCACCGGCCCGCTCGGCGACGTCTACAACGTCGCGAACGCCTTCCCCAACATCGTGTTCGACATGCTGCTCGGCGGCGTCCTCACCGCCGTGCACGTACCCATGCTGGTCCGCGCGCTACAGAAGGACCGGGCGTACGGCGAGGAGTACGAGGCACGCCTGCTCACCATCGTGCTCGGCGGCCTGCTCGCCCTCACCGCGATCTCGATGCTCTGCGCGCCGCTCCTGGTCGACCTGTACGCCGGCGAGTTCACGCCCGCCCAGCACGACCTCGCCGTGATCTTCTCGCTGTTCTTCCTGCCGCAGATCTTCTTCTACGGCGTCAGCGCGCTGGCCGGCGCCTCGCTGAACGCACGCGGCAGCTTCGGCGCGCCGATGTGGACGCCTGTGCTGAACAGCGTCGTCGTCATCATCATCGGTGGCGCGTTCCTGCTCCTGGCGGGTCCCGGCGTCACCCCGTCGAGCATCAGCAGCGGTCAGATCACGCTGCTGGCCGGCGGCACCACCCTCGGCATCGTCGTGCAGACGGTCGCGATGTGGCCGTCGCTACGCAGGGTCGGCTTCAGATACCGTCCGCGCTTCGACTTCCGCCGTGAGGAGCTCGCGCCGGTCGGTGGCATGGCGATGTGGACCCTGCTGTACGTCGCGATCATGCAGGTCGGCCTCGTGGTGAACACCAACATCGCCATCCGCGCGGGGGTGCGCGGCGTTCAGGAGCATCTCGGGTACGGCGTCGGCCTCACCCCGTGGAGCAACGCCTACCTGCTCTTCCAGCTGCCGTACGCCATCGTCGGCGTGTCGGTGATGACGGCGCTCCTGCCCCGGATGAGCCGGAACGCCTCCGAACAGCGGCTCGACCTGGTCCGCCAGGACATGTCCTCGGGCTTGAACCTGTCATCGGTGATCATCGTGCCGGCCGCGGCCCTGCTGTTCGCCCTCAGCCCCGAGCTGACCACCGCGTTCTTCGCGCACGGCTCGACCGGGCTGGCCGACGCGCTGATGATCGCCAACGTGGTGCAGGCGTTCTCCCTCGCGCTGGTGCCTTTCGCGGTCTTCCAGCTGCTGCTGCGGGTCTTCTACTCGCTGGCCGACACCCGCACGCCGGCGTTGATCGCGATCGGCAACACCACGATCAGCATCACCCTCGGCCTGGTCGGCTCCGTCACGCTGCCCACCGACATGATCGTCGAAGGAATCGCGATCGCGCTGGGCATTTCGTGGGCGGTCGGCTGCGTCCTCGCCGTCCTGATCCTGCGGCGCCGCCTGGCGGGATTCGGCGCGCGGCACATCGTGAGGACCCACCTCAAGATCGCCGTCGCGACCGTTCCGGCGTTCGCGTTCGCGCTCGGAGTGCACGAGCTGTTCCTCAAGCTTTTCTACTATCACCTGATCACATCGGTGGCCGCCCTGGCCATCGGCGGAGCGGGCGCCGGTGTGCTGTATGTCCTGGTTGCACGCAGGCTGCGGGTCGCCGAGGTGGAAACACTGACCCGGACCGTGATGGGCAGGTTGCCCGGACGTGTCTCAAGTTAGGAGATCATACCCGTATGGTGGGAGAGCGCGACTATCTACGGGTAGTAACCCAGAGACGCTCCTCAAGCGTCCTACCATCGGGCGGAATGGTCGCGTATGCCCCGCCCACGAGGCATCGAGGGAGGGCCGAAGGCGTAAGGGAGCCACGGCACTGATCATGGGACTCGATTACCTGCGCCGGACGCCGCGTTGAGCACGTCCGTCATTGAACCCGGAACCCGCCTCGCCGGTCGTTACCGCTTGGACGACCGCGTGAGTGAAGCGGGTGGTTCCACATTCTGGAAAGCGACGGACGAGATCCTCGCCCGTCCTGTCGCCGTGCTCACCTTCGCCCCGGGCTTTCCCCGGGTCCACGAGGTGGTGACCGCGGCCCGCGCCGCCAGCCGGCTGACCGATCCACGGCTCACTCAGGTGTTCGACGCCGACGACAGCGGCGAGCGCGCCTACGTCGTCAGTGAGTGGGTCACCGGGGAGACGCTCGAAGACCTGCTCGCCGAGGGGCCCATGCAGTCCGACCGGGCGGCGGCGTTCCTCCTCGAGGCGGCCGAGGCGCTCACCTCCGCGCACGGCGCCGGCCTCGCCCATCTGTGCCTCACGCCGCACAACCTCGTCTGGACCAGTGGCGGCACCGTCAAGGTCACCGGCCTCGCCGTCGAGGCCGTGCTCTCCGGCACGACCTCCGACACGCCCGCCCCGGAGGACACCGAGGGCCTGGGCCACATGCTGTACGCCGCGCTCACCGGCCACTGGAGCGGAGTGGAGGGCACCCGGTTGCCGGCAGCGCCGACCGGCTCCGACGGGCGTCCGCTCGCGCCCGGCCAGCTCCGGGCCGGCGTGCCGCACAACCTCGACCTCATCGTCTGCCGCGCCCTGCACATCCCCCTGCGCGGCGCGCAGGAGCCCCTCAGCACCCCGTCGGCCTTCGCGGACGCCCTCAGCCAGGTTCCGCGGTCTCCGCTGCCGTTCGTGCCGCTGGTGGGTTCCACACCACCCGCGGTGGTGGCACGCCCCGACATGCCGAACCAGACCGCGGCGATGTCCTCGCCCGTCGAATCGCTGTCGCGCACCGTGCCGGACGCCGCGCCATCGAGGCGCCCGCCCCGCACGTCGGGTGCGCCGGGCCCGTCTTCGGCCCGGCACACGACCGACGGCGGAGGCTCGATCAGCAAGTCCGCCGTCGCCGCCATCGCGGCCGGCGTCCTGCTCCTGGTGGTCATCGGCGGCTGGGGCCTGTCCCAGATGGGCGGCGGCGCCGGCGGCACGAACACCAACACCAAGCGCGGCACGCAGACCACCCCGGTCGCCCCGAAGTCGCCCACGAAGCTCACGCCGGCCGGTGCCAGCGCCTACGACAACCCGCCGCACCCGGACACCTCCGCCCGCAGGGACCTCGACAAGGCCATCGACGGCAACCCGTCCACCTTCTGGACGACCCAGCACTACGGGAACGCCCACTTCGGCGGCTTTCGCCCGGGTATCGGGTTGGTGATCGACATGGGCAACCCCGTTACCGTCTCCAAGGTCAGGGTCACCATGCCGCCCGCGGACCAGCCCGGAACGGTGGAACTCCATGTCGGCGACTCCGGGGACCCGAACGCGGCCAAGACCGACACGCGCGACGCGAGCGGCGCGTTCGACCTGAACGGCCGGCAGACCAAGGGCCGCTACGTCACGCTGTGGTTCACCAAGCTCCCGCACGCCGGCGACTTCAGGATCAGGGTGAGCGACGTCTCGGTGTACGGAACCGACTGATCCCGTCAGAACGGGCATGATCGAACGCGGACGGCTACCATCAGGTTCGTGCTGAAGGCCCCCCGAGACGTACTACCCGGTACTCCCCGCGAGACGTCAGAGCGCCTTACGGCGCCGCCACACGCTCGTGCCGGCGCCGGCACGGGGAGCACGGAGTGGGCCCGGCACGCCATGAGCGATGTCGCCGGCTACGGAACGGGCTGACGAATATGGCGACCATGCGCGGGGGACGCTCGGTCGAGGCTGTTCCGGACAAGGAACTGCTGTCGCGGCACGCGAGCGGTGACCCCCATGCGTTCGCCGAACTCGTACAGCGGCACCGGGACCGGATGTGGGCCGTGGCGTTGCGCACGCTCGGCGACCAGGAGGAGGCCGCCGACGCGCTGCAGGACGCCTTCCTGTCGGCGTACCGCGCGGCCGGCCGGTTCCGCGGCGACGCCGCGGTCACCACGTGGCTGCACCGCATCGTCGTCAACGCCTGCCTCGACCGGGTGCGGCGCCGTTCGATCCGGCCGGTCGTGCCGATGGGCGACGACGCCACGCTCGACTCGGTCGCCCCGAAGAACACCGACCCGACCTCCGCGCACGAGCTTTCGCTGGACGTGAGCCAGGCGCTGCGGCGCATACCCTTCGAGCAGCGGGCCGCTCTCGTGCTCGTGGACATGATGGGGTACGCCGTCGACGACGCGGCCACGATCCTCGAGGTCCCGCCCGGCACGATCAAGAGCCGCTGCGCGCGAGGCCGGGCACGGCTCGCGCCACTTCTTGGTCACTTGCGGAACCAGGGACGCGGCCCAGGCGTCGAATCTGCGGAGGAAGGAGGTGGCACACCCGCGTGACTGCAGCACATCTTGACCATGAAGCGCTGGCCGACTTCGCCGAGGGGATTCTCGACGACGCCACGGCCACGACCGCCGAAGAACACCTGGCCGACTGCGCCGACTGCCGCAAGCGCGCCGCCGAGGTGGCGGAGGTGTCCCGCGTACTCGCGGAGGCACCTACTCCGCCGATGCCCGCGCACCTGGTAGACCGGCTCGACGCGGCGATCGCCGCCGAGGCCGCTTCGCATGTGCCCGCACACCGGCACGCCCGCAGGTTCCAGCTCCTCGCCGCGGCCGCCGCGGCGGTGGTCACGGTCGGCGGGGGAGCCGTCGCCGTCCGCACCGTCATGGACGACGGAGACTCCAACGGCGCGTCGGTCTCCCAGCCGCCGGTGGAGGAGCCCTCGCGCTCGCATGCCGCCGGCGTCCGGCCGAGGCCGCAGGCCGCCGGTTCGGTGCCGTACACCGTGGTTCACAGCGGCACGAAGTACACCGCCGCGGACCTGGGACCACAGGTCTCCGCGTCGCTGCCGAGGACCGCGCCCACCGGACCCCGCGCGCTCAGCGCGGCGGACGACTCGCTGAACGGCTGTATCGCCCGTGTGGGCGGTGGAAAGACCCCGCTGCTGGTCGATACGGCGGCGTACGAAGGCCGGTCCGCGACCGTCATCGCACTGCCCGGGAACGACGCCCGCCACGCGGACGTCTGGGTCGTCGGCCCGGGGTGCTCGGCCGCCGACACCGACCTGATCGCGCATCGGCAGGTCGCCCGCTGATCCATGCCCTACCGAGGGCCGGCCCGTCCTGTTCGGACGGGCCGGCCCTCGTGTCCAGGATGCTGCTCGCGTAGAGAGGTTCCCCCGGCTCCGTGCCGGTGGCCTGTCCGGGAATCACGGCGGCCTAGGATCGGTTTACGCCCCTGCGGAGCCGAACGTCACCAGGCAAAGGCAACCGCAGGCTTCGCCGACAAGATCAGAAAGAGGCGCGACAGTGAGCGACGTGCGTAACGTGATCATCATCGGGTCGGGGCCCGCGGGCTATACGGCCGCGATCTACGCCGCCCGTGGTGACCTCAAGCCCCTGGTCTTCGAAGGCGCCGTGACCGCGGGCGGCGCCCTGATGAACACGACCGAGGTGGAGAACTTCCCCGGCTTCCCGGACGGGATCCAGGGCCCCGACCTCATGGACAACATGCGGAAGCAGGCCGAGCGCTTCGGGGCGGAGCTCGTCACGGACGACGTCACCGAGGTCGATCTCACCGCGTCGCCGAAGGTCGTGAAGGTCGGCGACGAGACACACCTCGCCAAGTCGGTCATCATCGCCACGGGCTCGAAGTACCGCGAGCTGGGGCTGCTGAGCGAGAAGAAGCTCGCCGGGCACGGCGTGTCCTGGTGCGCCACCTGTGACGGCTTCTTCTTCCGCGACAAGGACATCGCCGTGATCGGCGGTGGCGACTCCGCCCTGGAAGAGGCCACCTTCCTGAGCCGGTTCGCCCGTTCTGTCACTGTGATCCACCGCCGCGACGAGCTCCGGGCCAGCAAGATCATGCAGGACCGGGCGTTCGCCACCGAAAAGATCCGTTTTGTCTGGGACTCCGAGGTCGTCGACATCCTGGGTGACGACCGCGTGGCGGGCATCCGGCTCCGAAACATCAAGACCGGCGAAGAGACCACCCTGGAGCTCTCCGGGGTGTTCATCGCCATCGGGCACGAGCCCCGTACGGAGCTGTTCGCCGGCCAGCTCGACCTCGACGACGAGGGCTACCTGGTCGTCAACGCACCGACCACGGAGACGAACGTCCCCGGTGTGTTCGGATCGGGTGACGTGGTCGACCACAGGTACCGCCAGGCGATCACGGCGGCCGGCACCGGCTCCGCGGCCGCGCTCGACGCGGAGCGCTGGCTGCAGGACCAGGGGACCGCGGAGCTCACTCCCCAGCTCGAAGGCGCGTCCCGGCCGGACGGCACGCCCCAGGCCCAGAGCGCTTCCCAGGCAGAGCCCACGCCCCAGCAGGCGTAAGCGGCCGCGCGGGCGGGCCGCCGAGTCGGCGGCCCGGTCCGGCGGGAAGATTTCGCAGCACGAGTTAGGAGATCCTGTGGCAACCAAGGTCGTCACCGACGCCGACTTCGAGGTCGAGGTGCTGAAGAGCGACAAGCCGGTCCTGGTCGACTTCTGGGCGGAGTGGTGCGGGCCGTGCCGCCAGGTGGGCCCGATCCTCGAGGAGATCGCCGCCGAGCACGCCGAGAAGCTGTCCATCGTCAAGATCAACATCGACGAGAACCCATCGGTTCCGGCGAAGTACGGGATCATGCAGATCCCCACGATGAACGTCTTCCAGGGCGGCGAGGTCGTCAAGCAGATCATCGGGGCCAAGCCGAAGGCCGCACTGCTCAAGGAGCTCGGCGAATACATCTAGGCCATCTGCGCCCTTCCGCGGTCTGCTGGCGACGGCCCCACGTCTCTGACGTGGGGCCGTCGCTATTTTCACGCCTCCGGCCTGCGGAAACTCATGAGAGCCCCGCTGGTGGCCGAACGTGCGCCCCCTGATGCGATGTGATCAAGACGGCACCCCAGGCGCGCCTCGGCGCCCTGACACCCGGAAACGACCATCATGAGGCTCGGACTCAGGTCGAGCGATGGATTGACCACCGGACCGCGTGACGAATCCAATGACAAGCGGCGTGTCACCTTGCGTCTCGCATGATCATGACTTATCTCAAACGCACTGAGGCGCCTTCAGACGGGACGGAGCGCGCCCTCGGGTGACATCGATCCGAGAAGGCGTTCGAGGGCGACCTCGACGTCCTCACGCCACGACACGGCCGACTTGAGCTCGAGCCGCAGGCGCGGATAGCGATGGTGCGGCCGTACGGTCTTGAAGCCGACCGCGAGCATGTACTCCGCGGGCATCACGCAGCCGGGCTTCTCCCACTTGAGGTCGCCGAAGGCCTCAATCGCCCGGAGTCCCCGCCGGGTCAGATCCTTGGCGACACCCTGCACGAGCATTCGGCCCAGGCCGCCACCCTGGAATTCCGGGATGATGTGCGCGGTCATCATCAGTGCGGCGTCGGCACTGACCGGGCTCGTGGGGAACGCGACCGAACGCGGAACGTACAGCGGAGGTGCGTACATCACGTAGCCGGCAGCCACTCCGTCGACATAGATGATCTTTCCGCAGCTGCCCCACTCCAGAAGCGTGGAGGAGATCCACGCCTCCTTCTCCAGCTCTGGATCGCCGCCGTCCTCGGCCCGCTGCCTGTTCACGGGATCGAGCTCCCAGAACACGCACCTGCGACATCGAGTCGGCAGATCGTCAAGATTGTCCAGCGTGACATTGACCAGACGACGCGACACCGGCCAGGCCCCCTTCTTGGGCGGAGCGCCTTCATCACCAGGACCTATTCCCGCTCCGCGAGGATCTTAGAGCTTGAATTCGAACTCTCTGCTCCTGTACCGGCCGCCCCACTGTTTCACGTGAAACGCAACAGTGAGCCGGCGATGCCCTGAACGCAGCAGTGAGCCGGCGATGCCCTGAGCAGAAGGCCGGCGGAGCCGGCGATCACCGCGGGCGGCTGCGGCAGTCGAACCGATGGGCCTCGCCGCCTGAACCGATGTACCTGGCCCTGCGACCGTCCCGCCGCCCCGCCGGCGGAGTCGGAAACGGCCGCTCCGCTCTCAGCGGGCGGCCGGGCCCTGCTCTCCGCCGGGGGTCATGGCCTCGATGATGCGCTCCAGGTCCTCGAGGGAGGCGAACTCCACCACGATCTTCCCCTTGCGGCGGCCGAGGTCGACGCTGACCTTGGTCTCGTACAGCTCGGAGAGTTCGGCGGCCAGCTCCCTGATCCGGGGGTTCACCGGCTTGGCGGCGGTCTTGCGGCGAGCGGTCTCCTTGGTGTCGCCGCCCTCGCCGAGCGCGATCATCTCCTCGACGGCCCGGACGGACAGCCCCTCGGCGACGATCCTGGCCGCCATCTGCTCCTGCCGCTCAGTGCCGTCCAGCCCCAGAAGGGCTCGCGCGTGCCCGGCGCTGAGGACTCCGGCGGCCACGCGCCGCTGCACGGCGGGCGGCAGGTTCAGGAGCCGGAGCGTATTGGTGATGTGCGGCCGGGAGCGCCCGACACGCGTCGCCAACTCCTCGTGCGTCGCACCGAAGTCATCGAGCAGCTGCTGGTAGGCGGCCGCCTCCTCCAGCGCGTTGAGCTGCTGCCGATGGAGGTTCTCCATCAGCGCGTCGCGCAGCATGTCGTCGTCGCCGGTGTCCCGGACGATCGCCGGGATCGTGTCGACGCCCGCGAGCTTGGAGGCGCGCAGGCGGCGCTCGCCCATGATGAGCTCATAGGCATCCGGAGTGAGCTCGCGTACGACGATCGGCTGGAGCAGGCCGACGATGCCGATCGAGGCGGCCAGCTCTTCCAGCGCTTCATCGTCGAAGGTCTGGCGTGGCTGCCGCGGGTTGGGAGTGATCGACGCGATGGGCAGCTCCGCGAAGTGCGCCCCGGCCACGAGCACCGGCGCGGAGCCTTCCGGCGTCGGCGTCTGCGCCGCATAGTCATGGGGAGCCGCCGGCTCCGCTGGCGCAGTGGGGATCAACGCCCCCAAGCCCTTGCCAAGCCCGCGTCGCTGCTGACTCACTTCGGTTCCTCCATGCCCCGAGAGCCGGGCCGTCCCGGCTCGTTCGCGCCACTCACTCGTTCTCCTCGCCCGCGCTCGCCGGCGGCCTCCACGACGCTACGCCCAACCGGCCACGAGGCGGCCACGTGTCCTGCTCGCCGCGCTCGGCCGCCCGGCGGGAACGCACGATGGCCCGGCGGGAGCGCACGATCGTGTTTCCAGCAGCCGCTCAGCTGTCCTCGCGGGCGCTCGCCGGCCGCGGCGGCGAAGGCGCCACACCGAGATGTTCGCCGCGTCCGTCACGGGCGCTCTTCCGCGCCGCGGTAGGCCATCTCCCGCGCCGCCTCGGTGTAGGCCAGCGCGCCGCTGGATCCCGGGTCGTACGTCAGCACCGACTCGCCGTAGCTGGGCGCCTCGGAGACGCGGACGCTGCGTGGGATGACGGTGCTGAGCACGAGCTCCGAGAAGTGAGTGCGCACCTCGTCGGCGACCTGTGCCGCCAGCCGCGTGCGGGCGTCGTACATCGTGAGGAGGATCGTGGACACCGTGAGGTTCGGGTTGAGGTGCTGCTTGACCAGATCGACCGTGTGCAGCAACTGGCTCAGGCCCTCCAGCGCGTAGTACTCCGTCTGGATCGGGATGAGCAACTCGTCGGTCCCCGTCAACGCGTTGATGGTGAGCAGGCCCAGGGACGGCGGGCAGTCGATGAGGACATAGTCGAACTTGTCCGTGTCGTAGGCCTCCAGCGCCCGCCGGAGGCGCGACTCACGCGCCACCATCGGCACGAGATCGACCTCGGCGCCGGCCAGATGGAGAGTCGCGGGTGCGCAGTACAGATTCGGCACCCCCACGGCCGGCACGACGATGTCGTCGAACGGGCCGCCTTCGAGGATCACGTTGTAGACCGACGGAATGTCGCTGTGGTGCTCGACGCCCAGCGCGGTGGACGCGTTCCCCTGTGGATCGAGATCGACGACCAGCACGCGGGAGCCGTGCAACGCGAGGGCGGCGGCCAGGTTGACCGCGCTCGTCGTCTTACCCACTCCGCCCTTCTGGTTGGCGATCGTGATGACGCGGCACCGCGGCGGCTTGGGCCACTCCTTCTCCCCACGCTTCGCCAGCACCCGCAGCGCAGCTGCGGCGGCCTGCGCGATCGGCTGAACGGTTTCACGTGAAACATCGGCGGACTTCAGCGCCTCACTTACCAATTTGGACTCCCCGTGGGCCGCATCACGCTGCGACGTCTCTTTGACAGGATCAGGAGGCGGACTCGCCGGAGGACTGACCGAAAGTGCCTCGTTGGAAGGCCAGCCGAGTCCGGAGGCATCCCGCGAAGGTGCCTGTGGGGCGCGGTCTGGCCAACCCAATCCCTGTGCCGTGGTCAAGGACCGTCACCTCTTCCGTCCGTGCGCACCACCGCGCCGACGCCCGGCCCGACGGGAACCGGGCCGCCCCTTCGGCGGCCGCGGGGTCGTCCCGGCCACCGCTCGGACTATCGTCGTCGGCGGGTCGACCTTACCGCGACCCACGTGCAGGACCTCTGTTGTCAAAACCCCGAGTTCCTTCAGAACCGGGGCCGCCTCTTCGAGTTCGACAGAGGCACGCTCGCCCTTCAGCGCCAGCAGCTCGCCCCCGGGGCGGAGCAGCGGCAGCGCCCAGCCGGCCAGTCGCTCCAGTGGGGCGACGGCGCGTGCGGTGACGACATCGGCGGCGTACTCTCCCACGACCTCCTCCGCCCGGGCACGGCGAACAGAGACATTCGGCAGCGCGAGGAGGTCGATGCACTCCTGCAGGAAGACGGTGCGGCGTAGGAGCGGCTCGAGCAGCGTCACCGAGAGGTCGTCCCGCACGATCGCGAGCACGACACCGGGAAGGCCCGCACCCGATCCGACGTCGATGACGTCCGCGCCGGCCGGGATCACCTCGGCCATCACGGCGCAGTTGAGCAGATGCCGATCCCACAGGCGCTCCACCTCGCGGGGGCCGATCAGGCCGCGCCCCACGCCAGGGCCGGCCAGGAACTCGGCGTACCTCTCAGCGGCGGGCAGCGCATCACCGAAGATCTCTCGGGCGATCGGCGGCGCAGGAATCAGTGGCATGGTCAGCGGCTCATAGGTCAGCGACTCGTTAGTGTCGTAGGGATCCCCACGGTTAACGAATGCTTCCACACGCGCGGCATCACGGAAACGCCGACCCGCCCGCGCGTAGGAGTCCCCGCGTCACCGTGCCCGGACCCACGGCCCGGCGGTCTGAAAGCGAACCACGACGGCGCGCATAATCCTCGTATCGCGGGTAGGTCTTGGGCTGGCCGATCCATGCCCGGAAGGAGACGTCTCATCATGGGTATTGGCACAGCTTTGGCGTTCATCGCCATCGGTGCGATCCTCGCCTTCGCGTTCCACTTCCACGTCAGCGGAATCGACGTGCAGATGATCGGGTGGATTCTGATCTTCGTGGGCGTGGCGATGTTGCTCATAACACTCATGTACACCCGTCCGCGGCAAAGGCGGCAGGTTGTCGGTGTCGTCGAAGGTGAGCCCGGAGCTTACGCCAGCCAGGTGGAGGAGCCGCCGGTCGTGGAGCAGGTCGTGGAGCAACCGGTCGATCCCGTCGGGCCCGAAGGCCAGGCCCGTCCCGCCCCCCATCAGCGCCGCAATGCCCCCCGATACGGTCCCGAGTGACCCAGCTCTGCGGGCATAACGGACCAGCCGCGTCATAATCGGCCGGACGAACGCCCGACCGGCTGAAAAAGACGTACGGCCCCGCCACCGAGCTGGTGGCGGGGCCGTACGGCGTTGGTCAGATCACTTCACGTGGATGACGACGTAGCGGCTCGGCTCTTCGCCCTCCGACTCGCTGCGCAGCCCGAGCGCGGCCACCGCGTCGTGCACGACCTTGCGCTCGAACGGGGTCATGGGCGCCAGCGGCTTCGGCTCGCCGGTGCGCTTGACCTCCTCGGCCGTCTCCCGTCCGAGCTCGGTGAGCTCGGCGCGGCGCTGCTCGCGGAAGCCGCCCACGTCGAGCATCAGGCGGCTGCGCTCGCCCGTCTTGCGGTGCACGGCCAGGCGGGTCAGCTCCTGCAGCGCTTCGAGCACTTCGCCGTTCTTACCGACGAGCTCGTCGAGCGTCGCACCGACGACGGACACCATCGCGCGCTCCCCCTCGACGTCCATGTCGATGTCTCCGTCGAGGTCGGCGATGTCCAGGAGACCCTCGATGTAGTCAGCCGCGACCTCGCCCTCTTGCTCGAGCGCCTGGATGTCGACGGTCGCAGCTTCGGTGGTGTCGGCTTCGGCTTGGCTCACGCCGGGCTCCTCTTGCGTACTCGGGCTGGACTGAGAAGTCACGCTATCGCTTCCTCTTGCTCCGCGACTGGCGTGTCGGCTGCTGGCGCACGACCTTGGCCTGCGGCTCGGAAGGTGTGTCCACCGGCTCCGGCTCCGCCTTCTTCTTCACTTTGCCGAGCAGGCCGCCGCCGATGGACGCCTTGGGCGCACCGGCCTTGGCCACCGCGTTCGCGGTGCCCGTCCTGGCGCCCGCCTTGGCCCCGGCCTTGGCCACGCCCGCCTTCGCCGTCCCCGCCTGGGCGGCGCCGGCCGCCTGGTCGTCCGGGGAGGGCATGGGGTACTTCTTATAAACATAGTGCGACTGGGCGAGCGTCCACGAGTTGGTGGTCACCCAGTAGATCAGCACACCCAGCGGCAGCGTCAGGCCGAAGAGGCCGAACAGCGGCGAGAGATAGACCAGGAACTTCTGCGACTGCATCATCGGGTTGTCGGCCGTCATGCTCTGCATCGACCGGCCGACACTCGACTTCATGGTGAAGAACGTCGTCGTCGAGCTGATGATCACCGCGAGAGCGGCGACGGTCATCGCGCCGATGTGCCCTTGCTTGAACGCCTCGACGAAGGTCGTCGGGATGGCGGCCCCGAAGATGTGGGCGTGCTGGGCGCTGTGGATCAGGTCCGCCGACATGCCGTACTTGGACTGGCCGGGCTTCGTGGTGGAGATGGCGCGCAGCACGTTGTACAGCGAGATGAAGATGGGGAACTGCACGACCAGGGGAAGGCACCCGGAGAGCGGGTTGGCGCCCGCCTCCTGGTAGAGCTTCATCATCTCCTGGTTGAGCCGCTGCTTGTCCTTCTTGTACTTCTTGCGCAGCGCCTGGACCTGGGGGTTCAGCTCCTGCATCTTCCGCGAGGCGTGAATCTGCTTCACGAACAACGGGAAGATGATGAGGCGCATGAGGACGGTCAGCAGGAAGATCGACAGGCCCCAGGCCCAGCCGCTGTCCGCAGGGAAGATCAGGCTGAGGCCCGCATGGATCTGGACGATCACCCAGGCGACGGCCTGAAAAAGCGGACCGAGAAAGCTGAGACTCACCGGCTGGCTCCTAGTGCTCTCCGATAACAGTGCCGCTCGGGTGCGGCGCGAGATCTGATGGTCCTTCGCCCGTGCGCGGCGGCACGGGGTCGTACCCGCCCGGGTGGAAGGGATGGCAGCGGGCGATGCGGCGCGCGGTCAGCCAGCAGCCGCGGAGGGCTCCGTGCGTCCGCAGCGCCTCCAGGGCATAGGCGCTGCAGGTCGGCTGGTAGCGGCAGACGGGGCCGAACAGCGGGCTGATGAATCGACGGTAGAAGACGACCGGCAACATCAGGACCCGGGCTACGGGCGTCGGCTTGGCTGTCATTTCCGCCTCTTGACCTCTCGCCGCAAAAGCCGGTCGAGTACCGCATCGAGATCCGCGGCGAGTTCGTCGTTGCGTGCGGTCGCCGCCTTGGGGTTGGCGCGCACCACAAGCAGGCTACCCGCTGGCAGTCGATGGAGGCGTTCGCGCACGATATGCCGGAGCCTGCGGCGTACTTTGTTCCGGATCACCGCGCCGCCGACCGGACGGCCCACGGTGAAGCCCACTAGCGGGGGCTCATCGAGGTCGTCTCGCAACTGCAGATGCAGGACCAGGCGAGACCGCCCGGCACGATCGCCGCGCCGGACGGCCGAAGTGAAGTCTTCTCGCCGCCGCATCCGGTGGTCGGACGGCAGCATGATCGCCCGCTGTCAGACCGCGACGCGAGTGCGTCCCTTGCGACGGCGCGTGGAAAGGATGGCCCGCCCCGCCCGGGTGCGCATGCGGAGCCGGAAGCCGTGTTTCCTGTGCCGGCGGCGGTTGTTCGGCTGGTAAGTACGCTTGCTCACTCGAAACTCCAGAGGGGTGCTGCGGTCAACGTTGCTATGTCGCATCACGGGCGCGTCGGCCCCCGTTGCGAGAGTCGGCGACCTGCGGGCATGCAGCACCGCCGTCGATGCGACTCGACCGTCGTACGTTACGGTCTGGCCTGCCCCGCGGTCAAACGGAGCACCCTTGTCCACCGTCTTCCCCTACCGCGTGCACAAGTTGTGGACAACCCTGTGGATGACGCGTGAGAG
Source organism: Actinoallomurus sp. (assembly GCA_025964625.1). Classification (GTDB taxonomy): domain Bacteria; phylum Actinomycetota; class Actinomycetes; order Streptosporangiales; family Streptosporangiaceae; genus Actinoallomurus. Next base: position 31,640 of record JAOPYL010000004.1, read on the forward strand.
AGTGGTCCACTGCAGGTGCGCGGGATGAGCCCGGCCAGTAGTGGGTCGCACCGGCGCTCTGAGGGAGGGAAAACCCATATGGACGGTCTGGACCTTGCACTGGTGTGGACCAGGGCGCTCGAGGCCCTTCCAGGCGACCTCCCGCCGCAGCACCGCGCATGGCTGTCCATGACCCGGCCACTGGCCCTGGTCGAGGACACCGCGCTGCTGGCCACGCCCAACGAGTTCGCCAAGGACGTTCTGGAGAACCGCCTTCGCCCGCTCATCACACAGGTCCTCTCCACCCAGCTCGGGCGGGATATCCGGGTGGCGGTCACCGTCCAGCCCGATCCGTCGCCGGGCGCCGACCGGCCGGTTCCGGCCGAGCCGGAGTCCGACCACGAACAGGCGCCGCGTGGTTCCGGCCCTTTCCCGGCCGAGTCGTCCGGCTATACCGGACCCCCCCTGCGCGGCCCGGCGGCCGACCCGCGCCCGTACCCCGGCGAACAGTACCCCGGTGAGCAGTACACGAGTGAGCCGTACCCGGGTGAGCGCTACACCGGCCATCAGTACACTCCCGCGGATCAGTACACCGGCGACCGGTACGGCGGCGAGCCGTACGGCAACCCGTTCCACCACGAGCCGCGGCGTCACGAGCAGCGGGGCCCTTCGAACCCGCGCGGCCCGCAGCGCGATCCGTTCGTGCCCACGCCCGGCGCCGCGCCGGGCGGAGGCTGGCAGCCCCGCCCGTCCTCCATGCAGCCAGAGAGCAAGGCCTCGACGGAGCCCGCCCGGCTGAACCCGAAGTACACCTTCGACACGTTCGTGATCGGCTCGTCCAACCGGTTCGCGCACGCCGCCGCGGTGGCCGTGGCCGAGGCGCCGGCGAAGGCGTACAACCCGCTGTTCATCTACGGCGACTCCGGCCTCGGCAAGACGCACATGCTGCACGCGATCGGGCACTACGCGCAGAGTCTCTTCAACGGCGCGCGGGTCCGTTACGTGAGCTCGGAGGAGTTCACGAACGACTTCATCAACGCCATTCGCGACGGCAAGGCCGACAACTTCCGCCGTCGCTACCGTGACATGGACATCCTGCTCGTCGACGACATCCAGTTCCTGGAGAACAAGGAGCAGACGCAGGAGGAGTTCTTCCACACCTTCAACACCCTCCACAACGCGAACAAGCAGATCGTCATCTCCAGTGACCGTGCGCCGAAACAGCTGGTGACGTTGGAGGACCGGTTGCGCAACCGGTTCGAGTGGGGCCTGATCACCGACGTCCAGCCCCCGGAGCTGGAGACCCGGATCGCGATTCTGCGCAAGAAGGCGGTTCAGGAGGGCCTTGTCGCGCCGCCCGAGGTCCTGGAGTACATCGCGTCGAAGATCTCCACCAACATCCGCGAGCTGGAGGGTGCGCTCATCCGCGTCACCGCGTTCGCCAGCCTCAACCGGCAGTCGGTGGACCTGCAGCTCGCCGAGATCGTGCTCAAGGACCTGATCCCGAACGACACCGGCCCGGAGATCACCGCGGCCACGATCATGGCGCAGACGGCGACGTACTTCGGCATCGACATGGAGCAGCTCTGCGGGCCGTCCCGGTCGCGTGTCCTGGTCACCGCCCGGCAGATCGCGATGTACCTGTGCCGCGAGCTGACCGAGCTCTCGCTGCCCAAGATCGGCCAGCAGTTCGGCGGCCGGGACCACACAACGGTCATGCACGCCGAGAAGAAGATCCGGAAGCTCATGGCGGAGAAGCGGCCGATCTACAACCAGGTCACCGAGCTCACCAACCGCATCAAGCAGCAGGCACGCACCGGCGGGGCTTGAGTTGTCCCCACCGGTCCACAGGCGTCCACAGGACCTCCACACCGGTTATCCCGAGGTCGTGGATTACACAGGGTGGGGAAAACCCTGTGGATCAATCTCGGTGGACAACCGTGTGGATCGTGGGGGAGAAGCAGTGGACGAGATGGGGATGACCGGTGGACGACCGGTGGACAGATTCCGTTCATCCTCAGGCATCCACCGATTCCACAGGGGCGATGCACAGCGGAGGTGGATGGAGATATGCGGTGTGACCTGCGAAGACTAGGCTTCTCCACAGTATCCACGGTCCCTATGACGATGACTCCTGTTCTATCTACAAAGAAAGAAAAGACAAACGTAAGGAGACGGTCCACGTGAAGTTCCGCATCGATAGAGACGTCCTCGCAGACGCCGTTGCCTGGACCGCGCGAACATTGCCGGTCCGTCCACCCGTGCCCGTGCTCGCGGGCATGCTCATCGAGGCCGGGGACAACCTCAAGCTGTCGTCGTTCGACTACGAGGTCTCCGCTCAGATGACGATGGACATCGACGCCGACGAGCCGGGCACCGCACTGGTGTCGGGGCGGCTCCTCGCCGAGATCTCCCGGAGTCTGCCCGCCCACCCCGTCGAGATCACCACCGACGGCGCGAAGGTGACGCTCAAGTGCGGCACGGCGAAGTTCACACTGCTGACCATGCCCGTGGAGGACTACCCGAGCCTGCCCCCGATGCCGCCGGCCGCGGGCACGGTCGGCAGCGACGAGTTCGCGGCCGCCGTCGCCCAGGTGGCGCTCGCGGCGGGCCGTGACGACACTCTGCCGATGCTCACCGGCGTCCGCCTGGAGATCGAGGGCGAGACCGTGACGCTCGCCTCCACCGACCGCTACCGGCTCGCCGTCCGCCAGCTGCGCTGGAAGCCCGAGCGGCCCGACATCTCCTCGGTCGCCCTGGTGCCGGCCAAGACGCTCTCCGACACCGCCAAGTCCCTGACCTCCGGCGCCGAGGTGTCGATCGCCCTTGCCTCCGGAGGCAGCGGCGAGGGCATGATCGGCTTCGAGGGTGGCGGCCGCCGTACGACCACGCGCCTGCTCGACGCGGAGTTCGTGAAGTACCAGTCGCTGTGGCCGAAGGAGACCTCGGCGGTGGCCGAGGTCGAGACCGGACCCTTCGCGGAGGCGGTCAAGCGCGTCGGCCTGGTCGCGGAGAAGAACACACCGGTACGCCTGTCGTTCCGGCAGGGCGAGGTCGTCCTGGAGGCGGGCAGCGGAGACGACGCACAGGCTGTGGAAGTCCTCGGCGCGTCCCTCGAGGGCCAGGACATCGACGTGGCCTTCAACCCGCACTTCCTGCTCGACGGCCTGAGCGCGATCGGTTCCGACGTCGCCCGCCTCGCGATGACGACCTCCACCAAGCCCGCGGTCATGACCGGCAAGCCCGCGAACGAGTCCGATCCGGACTACCGTTACCTGATCATGCCGATCCGCCTGTCAAGCTGATCAAAAGGGTCACTAGGCTCTTAAAGGACGGGGATCCCTTCTGAGGAGAACTCACATGGAACTGGGGATGATCGGCCTGGGCCGCATGGGCGGCAACATGGCCGAGCGCCTGCGCCGGGCCGGGCACACGGTCATCGGCTACGACCACGACCCGAAGATCAGTGACGTCGGGTCACTGCAGGAGCTCGTCCAGCGACTGACGACGCCGCGGGCGGTGTGGGTGATGGTGCCCGCGGGCGAGGCGACGCGCGCCACCATCGAGAGCCTCGGCGAGGCGCTCGACCCCGGCGATGTGGTCGTCGACGGAGGCAACTCCCACTACGCCGACGACCAGAAGCACGCGGCGCTGCTCGCCGAGAAGGGCATCGGCTTCGTCGACGCCGGCGTCAGCGGCGGCGTCTGGGGCCTGGACAACGGCTATGCCCTCATGGTCGGCGGCGAGGACGAGCACGTGAAGCACCTGATGCCGATCTTTGAGGCGCTCAAGCCCCAGGGGGAGTTCGGGTTCGTGCACGCCGGCGAGGTGGGGGCCGGGCACTTCGCCAAGATGGTCCACAACGGCATCGAGTACGGCATGATGCAGGCCTACGCCGAGGGCTGGGAGCTGCTGCAGGCCAGCGACCTCGTCAAGAACGTCCCGGAGACCTTCCACAGCTGGCGTGAGGGCACCGTCATCCGCTCCTGGCTGCTCGACCTGCTCGACCTGGCGCTGCACGACGACCCCGACCTGGCCAAGCTCAAGGGTTTCGCGCAGGACTCCGGCGAGGGCCGGTGGACCGTGCAGGCCGCGGTGGACCTCGCAGTCCCGCTGCCCGTGATCACTGCCGCCCTGTACGCCAGGTTCGCCTCCCGCCAGGACGACTCGCCGGCGATGAAGTGTGTGGCCGCGCTGCGTAACCAGTTCGGCGGCCACGCGGTGGAGACCCAGAAGGGCGCCGACTCCCCCGGGGCCGACGTCACACCGCCTGCGACCTGACCCACTCTCCCGGTCCGGTGCGGTCCGGTCCGGTGCGGGAGGGCACGGCGCTGGCGGTGTCCACAGAACCAGCGCTGGTTGTGCACAGCCTGGGGACAACTCGGGCGCATCCGCACGGCGCGCGAACCGCCGCGAGGTCGTACCGGCCGGACGGGCGCCGGCCGCCGCCCGCAGGGCCTACCCTCGTCCGGGTGTACGTCGCCCACCTAACGCTGCAGGACTTCCGGTCGTATGAGTCCGCCGAGATCGCCCTCGACCCGGGGATCAGCGCGTTCGTGGGCCCGAACGGCCAGGGCAAGACCAATCTCGTCGAGGCCGTCGGCTACGTCGCCCTGCACGGCAGCCACCGCGTATCCACCGACGCGCCCCTGGTCAGGCACGGCGCACCCCGCGCGATCGTGCGGGCCGGAGTGGTCCGCGACGAGCGGAAGGCCCTGATCGAGCTTGAGATCAACCCGGGCCGGGCCAACCGCGCCCGGCTCAACCGGTCTCCGGTGCGGCGTCCCCGCGAGGTGCTGGGGATGCTGCGGACCGTGCTGTTCGCCCCCGAGGACCTCGTCCTGGTCAAGGGCGACCCCGGCGAGCGCCGCCGGTTCCTGGACGAGCTGCTGACCATCCGCGCGCCGCGTTTCGCCGGCGTGCGGGCCGACTACGACCGGGTGCTCAAGCAGCGCAACGCCCTGCTGAAATCCGCGGCCGCGCACCGGCGGGCGCCCGGCCAGGAGGTCCTGAGCACGCTGGACGTGTGGAACACCCACCTGGCCCGCACCGGCGCCGAGCTGCTCGGCGCCAGGCTGGAGCTGGTCGCGTCGCTCCGCCCGCTGGTCGCCAAGGCCTACGCGGCACTCGCCCCCGGCGGCGTCGCCGACCTGGACTACCGCGCCTCGGCCGGGCAGGAGTTGTCCACAGACCGTGCGCAACTCGGCGAGACGCTGCTGGCCGCCATGGCCGAGGCACGCCGCGGCGAGCTGGAGCGGGGAGTCAGCCTGGTGGGCCCGCACCGCGACGAGCTGCTGCTCGAACTGGGGGACCTGCCCGCCCGCGGGTACGCCAGTCACGGCGAGTCCTGGTCGTTCGCGCTGGCGTTGCGGCTGGCCTCGTTCGAGCTGCTGCGCGCCGACGGCGATGATCCTGTGCTGGTCCTCGACGACGTGTTCGCCGAGCTGGACACCGGACGTCGCACCCGCCTGGCCGAGCTGGTCGCGCCCGCCGAGCAGGTCCTGATCACCGCCGCCGTACCGGCCGACGTGCCGGAGCAGCTCAGCGGCGCGGCGTACGACGTCGCCGACGGGGAGGTCACACGTGTCCGATGATCCACAAGATCCACAGTCTGTGGAAAAACCCAAGTCCGGCATCGAACTGGCACGGGAGGCCCTGGCCCAGGCCAAGGCGGATGCGAGGGAACGCGGCGCCCAGCCCGGGCAGGGGCGGAAGAAGAGGCGCAAGCCGGTAAGGGAGTCCGGGCGCGGCGGCGATCCGACCGCGTTCGGTCCCGCGATCCGCGAGCTGATGGCCGCCCGCGGCTGGCAGGAACGCGCCGCGGTGGGCGGCGTGTTCGGGCGCTGGCCGGAGATCGTCGGTCCGGAACTGGCCGAGCACACGGCGCCGCAGACCTTCGAGGACGGCGTGCTCGTCGTCGCCGCCGACTCGACGACCTGGGCGACTCAGCTGCGCCTGCTCGCGTCGAACCTGGTCAAGCGGCTCAACGAGGACCTCGGACACGGCACCGTGCGACGGGTCAAGGTGGTGGGCCCGGCGTCCGGGCCGCGTGGCGGCGGCCGCCTGCGGGTCACCGGCGGACGCCGCCGTACGTGATCGGCGGGTGCCCGGGCGGGTTTTCCACAGGGGGTGTGGACCGGCGTGTGCGGTCGTGAGGCTCCGGGCCGCTCGATTCGATTTCGCCGTCCGTACGCCTCGTGACCCCCCTGACCTAATAGGGGGATCCCGTGGGGGCGGGGTTCGGCGCTTGTACGCGCTCACAACGCGCTACATGGCCCAGGAAGGGGGTCGGTCGGATAGAATAGAGCCGGATACAGGACACGATCGCCGTTGCGGGCCGCCCGTGGATCGGGCGCCCCGCTTGTGTTACGGGGAGCTGCGCGGCGTGTGTCCTCCGGCAGGAGGATCTCCACTTGGCGTACGACGCTAGCTCCATCACCGTCCTCGAAGGCCTAGAGGCGGTCCGCAAGCGCCCTGGCATGTACATCGGATCCACTGGCGAGCGTGGCCTCCACCATCTCGTCTACGAGATCGTCGACAACTCTGTCGACGAGGCCCTCGCAGGCTATGCCGACACCATCGAAGTGACGCTGCTGGCCGACGGTGGCGTCCGTGTGACGGACAACGGCCGGGGAATCCCGGTCGATGAGCAGCCTGTGGAGAAGCGGTCCGCGGTCGAGGTCGTTCTCACGGTGCTGCACGCGGGCGGCAAGTTCGACAGCAAGTCCTACGCGGTCTCCGGCGGCCTGCACGGCGTCGGCGCCGCCGTCGTCAACGCGCTGTCCGCCAGGCTGGAGGTCGAGGTCCGCCGCGACGCCCACGTGTGGCGTCAGTCGTACGCGGCGAGCGTGCCGACGGCCCCGCTCGCGATGGGCGAGGAGACCGACGAGACCGGCACGCAGATCACCTTCTGGCCGGACGACGCGATCTTCGAGACCCTCGAGTGGAACTTCGAGACGCTCACCCGGCGCATGCAGGAGATGGCGTTCCTCAACCGGGGACTGTCGATCACGCTGCGCGACGAGCGGCCGGAGCACATCAACGGCGAGCCGAACGTCGTCTCGTACAGCTACGAGGGCGGCATCGAGGACTTCGTCCGCTACCTCAACGCCAAGAAGGACTCCGTCCACAACTCGGTGATCGCCTTCAGCGACGAGACCGAGGGCATGTCGCTCGAGGTCGCCATGCAGTGGAGCGGCTCCTACTCCGAGTCCGTCCACACCTTCGCCAACACGATCAACACGGCGGAGGGCGGCACGCACGAGGAGGGCTTTCGCGCCGCGCTGACGACGGTCGTCAACAAGTACGCCCGCGAGCAGAAGCTGCTCCGCGAGGGCAAGGACGACAACCTCGCCGGCGAGGACGTCCGCGAGGGCCTCACCGCGATCATCTCGATCAAGCTGGCCGACCCGCAGTTCGAGGGCCAGACCAAGACCAAGCTCGGCAACACCGAGGCCAAGTCGTTCGTGCAGCGCGCCATGTACGAGAACCTGCGCGACTGGCTCGACCGCAACCCGGGTGAGGCCAAGGAGGTCATCAACAAGGCCACGCAGGCCGCTCGGGCGCGCATCGCCGCCCGGCAGGCCCGGGACCTGACGCGCCGCAAGAGCCTGCTCGAGTCCACCTCACTCCCGGGGAAGCTGTCGGACTGCCAGTCCACCGACCCCGCCAAGTGCGAGATCTACGTGGTGGAGGGAGACTCCGCCGGCGGCTCGGCCAAGGGCGGCCGCAACCCGCAGTACCAGGCGATCCTCCCGATCCGCGGCAAGATCCTCAACGTGGAGAAGGCCCGCATCGACCGGGTCCTGAAGAACAACGAGGTCCAGGCGATGATCACCGCCCTGGGCACCGGCATCCACGATGAGTTCGACATCGGGAAGCTGCGGTATCACAAGATCATCCTGATGGCCGACGCCGACGTCGACGGCCAGCACATCCGCACGCTCCTGCTGACCCTGCTGTTCCGCTTCATGAAGCCGCTCGTCGAGGCCGGCCACGTCTACCTCGCCCAGCCACCGCTCTACAAGGTCAAGTGGGACGCCCGGGGCCACGACTCCGACTACGCCTACTCCGACCGGGAGCGCGACGCGCTCATCGAGCAGGGCATCGCGGCGGGCAAGCGAGACCCGCGTCCCCGCGACGGCGTGCAGCGCTTCAAGGGTCTCGGTGAGATGAACGCCAGCGAGCTCTGGGACACCACGATGGACCCGGAGCACCGGATCCTGCTGCAGGTGACCCTCGATGACGCCGCTCAGGCCGACGAGCTGTTCAGCGTCCTGATGGGCGAGGACGTCGAGTCGCGCCGCTCGTTCATCCAGCGCAACGCCAAGGACGTGCGCTTCCTCGACATCTAGGGCCGGCAGCCGCGCGCCGGGGCACGGCCCGGCGCGCGCCCGCCGCCCGTACGACTTCAAGCTGGAACTGGAAGAGGTCTTTTAGGTGACTGACGTGACCTTGCCGCCCGATACACCACGGGATCGGGTCGAGCCGGTCGACATCCAGGTCGAGATGCAGCGCAGCTACCTCGACTACGCGATGTCGGTCATCGTCTCCCGGGCGCTGCCGGAGGTGCGGGACGGCCTCAAGCCGGTGCACCGCCGGGTGCTGTACGCGATGTACGACGGCGGCTACCGGCCCGACCGGGGCTACTTCAAGTGCGCCCGCGTCGTCGGCGACGTCATGGGCAACTACCACCCGCACGGCGACAGCGCGATCTACGACGCGCTGGTCCGGCTGGCACAGCCGTGGGCGCTGCGCTACCCGCTGGTCGACGGCAACGGCAACTTCGGCTCGCCGGGCAATGACCCGGCCGCGGCGATGCGGTACACCGAGTGCCGGCTCGCGCCGCTCGCCATGGAGATGCTGCGCGACATCGAGAAGGAGACCGTCGACTTCTCGCCCAACTACGACGGGCGTTCCCAGGAGCCCGACGTCCTGCCGAGCCGGTTCCCCAACCTCCTGGTCAACGGCGCGGCGGGGATCGCGGTCGGCATGGCCACCAACATCCCGCCGCACAACCTGCGCGAGGTGGCCTCGGGCGTCGCGTGGTACCTCGAGAACTATGAGACGACGGACGAGGAGCTGCTCGACGCGCTGATCGCGCGGATCAAGGGCCCCGACTTCCCGACGCACGGCCTCATCGTCGGGCGCAAGGGCATCGACGACGCCTACCGCACCGGCCGTGGTCTGATCACCATGCGCGCGGTGGTGGAGGTCGAGGAGGTCCAGGGCCGTACCTGCCTGGTCGTCAGCGAGCTCCCCTACCAGGTGAACCCGGACAACCTCGCTCTGAAGATCGCCGAGCAGGTCAAGGAAGGGAAGATCACCGGGGTCGCCGACGTCCGCGACGAGACGTCCGGCCGTACCGGCCAGCGGCTCGTGATCGTGCTCAAGCGGGACGCGATCGCCAAGGTCGTTCTCAACAACCTCTACAAGCACACCCAGCTGCAGGAGACTTTCGGCGCGAACATGCTCGCGCTGGTCGAGGGCGTGCCGCGCACCCTCCGGCTCGACCAGTTCGTGCGTTACTGGGTGTCTCACCAGATCGACGTCATCGTGCGCCGCACGCGCTTCCTGCTGCGCAAGGCCGAGGAACGCGCCCACATCCTGCGCGGCCTGCTCAAGGCCCTCGACCGCATCGACGAGGTCATCGCGCTGATCCGCCGGTCGCCGTCGGCGGCCGAGGCGCAGACCGGCCTGATGCAGCTCCTGGAGATCGACGAGATCCAGGCGCAGGCCATCCTCGACATGCAGCTGCGCAAGCTGGCCGCCCTCGAGCGCCAGCAGATCACCGATGAGCACGACAAGCTCATGGCGGAGATCGCGGACTACAGCGACATCCTCGCCTCGCCCGAGCGGCAGCGCACGATCGTCGGCACCGAGCTGACCGCGATCGTTGACAAGTACGGCGACGACCGGCGTACCCAGATCATCCCCTTCGACGGCGACGTGTCCATGGAGGACCTCATCGCCGAAGAGGACGTCGTCGTCACCATCACCCGGGGCGGCTACGCCAAGCGCACCAAGACCGACCTCTACCGGGCGCAGAAGCGCGGCGGCAAGGGCGTACGCGGCGCGCAGCTCAAGCAGGACGACATCGTCGACCACTTCTTCGTCACGACGACGCACCACTGGATCCTGTTCTTCACCAACAAGGGCCGGGTCTACCGCGCGAAGGCGTACGAACTGCCCGAAGCCGGCCGTGACAGCCGCGGTCAGCACGTGGCCAACCTGCTCGCCTTCCAGCCGGACGAGCGCATCGCCGAGGTCCTGGACCTACGCGACTACGGCGTGGTGCCGTACCTCGTCCTCGCCACCCAGCAGGGCCGGATCAAGAAGACCGCACTCTCGGCGTACGATTCCCCGCGCTCCGCCGGGCTCATCGCGATCAACCTCGACGAGGGCGACGAACTGATCGCCGCGCGGCTGGTGTCCCCCGAGGACGACCTGCTGATGGTGAGCAGCGGCGCGCAGGCCATCCGCTTCCCCGCCCGCGACGACGTCCTGCGGCCGATGGGCAGGGCCACCGCCGGCGTGATCGGAATGCGTTTCGACGACGGCCAGGAAGTTCTCGACATGCATGTCGTCCGCGAGGGCGAGGATGTGCTGGTCGCGACCGAGGGCGGGTACGCAAAACGCACTCCAAGCGTCCAATACCCCCTTCACGGTCGTGGGGGAAAGGGTGTTCTGACCGCTAAGATCGTGGAGAATCGCGGCAGGTTGGTGGGCGCCCTCATGGTCAGGCCCGACGATGAGGTCTACGCCATCACCGCGAGCGGTGGCCTGATCCGTACGCGGGCCTCCGGCGTCAAGCAGTCTGGGCGCTCGACCATGGGGGTACGTCTTATGAACCTCGCGGACGGGGACAGCGTTGTCGCCATCGCGAGGAACGCGGAGTCCATCGAGGACTCCGAGGCAGAGCCGGACACAGAGTCCGGGGAAGGGAGCGACGCGTGAGTCACCTGATAGCGCGTCAGGGGATGCGTCGCCTTCCCGGGGAGGTCATATGACGGCCAACGCCGGCAAAGGCGGCGGGAAGTCCGGGCAGCGTTCGACCCGGGCGGGCGCCAAGAGCGGCCAGCCGCGGAAGAAGACCAGCGTCGCCAAGCCGCCGAGCGACGAGGTGACCCTCAAGACCACCAGCGACGTGACCAACGGCTCTCAGCCCTCCGACAAGGCCGAGGAGACGCCAGGCAGGAAGGTCGCCGGCTACGGGCCCGCGGACGAGGCGACGACGGAGGACTCGGGCGCCAGGCTGCCCGCGTTCAGCGCGTCAAAGGACGACGAGCCCGCCAAGGAGTCGCCGAAGACGGGGGAGCCCGCCCCCAGTTCGGGTAGGAGCCCGGCCATGGACGTTTCCGCGCCTACCCCCGGTTTCGAGCCCTCCACTCCGCCTGCCGACAACCCCTCACGTACGCCGGGCAAGGCCGCCTTCGACGCGGCCGCCAAGGTCTCCAAGCTGACCGGAGCCCTGCGCAAGCCCGACAATACTTCCGGGGGCCGGAAGGCCCCGCGAAAGGCCCACCTGCAGGTGGCACGGCTCGAGCCGTGGTCGGTGATGAAGTTCAGCTTCGTGATGTCCCTGGTGTGCTTCCTCGTGCTGTTCGTCGCGGTCGTCGTGCTGTACGTCATCCTGTCCGGGCTCGGCGTCTTCGACGCACTGTCGAACACGATCCGGGACCTGACCTCCAACGACCAGGGCAAGAGCGGCGGCATCAACCCGGCAAGCTGGTTCTCGGCGGCGCGCATCCTCAGCTACACGGCGCTGATCGGCGTCCTGAACGTCCTCCTCATCACCGCCCTGGCCACCGTCTGGTCCGTCATCTACAACATGGCCGCCGACCTGGTCGGCGGGGTGGAGGTCACCCTGAAGGAGGCCGACCAGTAGCCTGCGGCCGCGCCGCCTCGGGAAGCCGGATCAATTACCGGTTAGGGGCGGCGATCGGGTACTGTTTCTCGACGTCGCCCTATGGTCCTTCCCGACCTGGAGCAGCTGCACGGGCCTATAGCTCAGTCGGTTAGAGCGCATCCCTGATAAGGATGAGGCCGGAGGTTCAAGTCCTCCTAGGCCCACCAGTCAGCAGACGAGGAAACCCCCGCCATGGCGCGGGGGTTTCCTCGTTGTGGGAGAAAGACGAGAGCCCGATGCGTACGAGCCCGTGCGCGCCTCGGATCGGCAGACCCCGTAGATGCCGAACGCGCCGGCGCCGCGGGGGGGCGATGCCGACGCGTCCTGGAAACGCTATGAGTACGAGGGGGTACCGCTTACCAGCGGTACCAGCGGCCCCGCCCGCCGCCCGCCGCCCCGGCTCCCCGGAACACGAATCCGAGCAGCCACAGAACCAGGACGACGAGTGCGATCCACCACAGGATGTGGATCGCAAAACCCGCGCCACCGAGGATCAGCGCAAGCAAAAGAACCGCTATGACGATGCCCATTGAAGTCTCCCTTCAGGTATGCAACTCATAGATCCCCCCACGTAGAGGACTAAACCTCTGAGGATCAACCTCCGACCGTGACTGCCGACACGGGTCTGTAGCGACACCGATACCCCGCGAGCGGATGTGAATACACCCACTGCCCGTGCCCGGAGCCGAATGTCACTGATGTGGATCATTGGCCGACAGGCCTGGGACGCGGCCAGGACCAGGTCGTCGAAGAGGTCAGAAGGTGAACCCGCCGGTGTTCAGCAGTGGTTGAGCAGTGAGGTGAGGGCGTTCTTCTCAGCGGTGTTCACCGCGAGTCCCCACACGTACTTCACGTTCACGTAGGCGCGGGCGTACGTGCAGCGGAAGGCGTGCCGCGGGGGCAGCCAGCGAGCCGGGTCCTTGCCGCCCTTCTTCTCGTTGATCGGGTGGTCGGCGGTCCACAGCTCGGCGTGCTTGAGATCGTTGGCGAACGCGCGGCGCTTGGCCGTGGTCCAGTACCTCGCGCCGGAGCGCCACGCTTCGGCCAGCGCTACGAGATGCTCGATGTCGATCTTGTGTGGGCTGGTCACCGTCTTGCCGTCGTACGGGCTGTACCAGCGGCCTTTGGTCGGATAGCAGTCGGAACCGACGCGCACCCCCTGGCCGTCACGCTGCAGCACGACCTCGCGCGTGCTGCAGCCATGGCCCTGGTCGATCCAGTGCGGGAACTTGGCCCTGCTGTATCCGGACAGCGAGGTTTCCTTCCTGACCTTGAGCTTGGCCAGTTCCTTCTTGGCCGTCGTCACGGCGGGGGGCGGAGGCGGTGCGGCGGACGCGGGTGAGGCGACGAGGACGGTGGCGGTCAGCGGGATGGCGGACAGGATTGCGGCAGCGGCGAAGGCACGCTTCACGGCAATCTCCTTTCTCGGGTTCTCTACGGGTGAGAGTCGCGCCCGAGCACCACCGTCCGGTAAGCACACAGTGGATCCAAGATGGCGGTGTGTGACCGCATATGGCCTGATTCTTAGTGTTTCCAGGCTTTCGTGGTGGGCAACGCAAGCGGCGGTCACGGTCGGGTCATGACGCCGTGCCGCTGTCGCGTGATGGGGTCGCCGGTCCACGTGAACAATCCACAGGCCTGTGGACAAGTCTGTGTGGCGCCTATGGAAGGCTTACGGACAAGCAGATCAGGAGGCTAGGTGCGCGCCGAGTTATCCACAGGTGGGGACGATTCGGCTGCCAGGCCGTGCGTTGAAGAACCACGGGAGTCACATGATCGACAACGCGCGGGGGGGAAGCGGCGCGGCCTACCGCAACGGTTGCTAGGCTGCGAGACGCACTGCTAGTCGAAGTTTGAAGGGGTTCCACCGTGAAGAAGCTCATCGTTCTTGCGCTGGTCGCCCTCGGTGGATTCGCGGTCTGGCGTCGGCTTCAGCAGGACCGGGCCGAGCTCGACCTGTGGACCGAGGCGACGTCGGCGGACAGCTGAGAGACGACTTAGGTACCGGCGGGGAGCATGGAGGGCGGGCGTGGGCGACACAGCGCGGATCACGCTCGCCTGCCTTGACCTCGCCGGTACGACCGTGGCGGACGGCGGGGTCGTCGAGATGGCCTTCGCCGAGGCGCTCGCAACTCAGGGCATCGTTCCCCGGACCGAGGCGTACGACCGCGCCATGGCCCGGGTGCACGCCGCACGAGGCCAGTCGAAGCTCGCCATCTTCCGTGAGGTCATCTCCGACGAGGACCGCGCCCAGGCGGCCAACCATTCCTTCGATCGGGCCTACGACTCCGTCATCGACCGTGTCGGCCTGACGCCGGTCCCCGGCGCCGAGGACGCCATCGACCGGCTCGCCGACTCCGGCATGCACGTCTGCCTGATGACGGGCTTCGGCCGTACGACCCTGGGCCGCGTGATCGACACGCTCGGCTGGTGGAAGCGGGCCGACCTCCTCCTCTGCCCCGACGACGTCGGCGGCCGCGGCCGCCCGTACCCCGACATGATCCTCACCGCCGCGCTTCGGCTCCAGATCGAGGACGTCCGCGCCATCGCGGTCTGCGGCGACACCGAGAGCGACATCCGCAGCGGCCGCCGCGCCGGCGCCTCCATCGTCGCGGGCACGCTCACCGGCGTCCACGACCGCGACCGCCTCCAGGCCGCCGGCGCCACCCATGTGATCGACAGCATCGCCGACCTACCGGACATCGTCCTCCGCACGAGCGCGGCAGTGCCCGCGCCCCGGTAGGCTGTTCTCCACCCTTCTCGGGGCCTTAGCTCAGTTGGTAGAGCGCCTGCTTTGCAAGCAGGAAGTCAGGGGTTCGAATCCCCTAGGCTCCACAAGCCAGAACGCCTCCCCCCGGATCATGGACGGGGGCGTTCGTGCCATTAAGCCACTGGGACCAGCACCCCGCCGCGCCGTCGTCATCGTCCGGTCTCTCCGCCTTGACCCGTGTCGAGGGCATCGGTGATCTTGCGGTCAGTGTCGCGTGTCGCATGCTCGTAGATGAGCGCTGCTCGATCGCTGTCATGGCCCATCCGTGCCTTGAGGT
>JAOPYL010000013.1 GCA_025964625.1 Actinoallomurus sp.
CGTAACCGGACGCGGCGTTCGACCTCCTCTTCATCCAGATCCAGCGGCCCGCTGCGGGTGATGATCGCTCGGGCGTAGTCGGCGGTCTGGAGCAGTCCGGGTACGGCCAGTGCCTGAAAGATCCGCAGTTCGGAGGCGGCTGTCTCCAGGTCGATGACGGTGGCGTACTCCTTGGCCAGCAGGTCGCTGAACGGTTGCCACCAACTCTTCTGCCTGGACTCGCGGGCGAGGGCGATGAGGCGGTCGCGGGTCTCGCCGGAGCCGACGCCGTACAGGTCGAGCATGTCGGAGACGTCACCCCAGGCGACGGAGATGCGGCCGTTCTCGATGCGGGAGACCTTGGAGTTGGATGCCCAGCCGAGGCGTTCGGCGACCTCCGCGGCGGTCGGGCCGGCGGCCTCGCGCAGGCGCCGCAGCTCGGCGCCGAGCCTGCGGCGGCGGGCGGTGGGGGATGACTCTCGCGCGCTCATGACCTTTCCAAAGAATCTTGGGCTATTGCCTGAAGCAGTTGCATTACCGCAGATGACTGCCGCATGCTTGCCGTGCGCATCATAGCGCTCTATAGAGCGTCAGACCGCGTTGGTAGCTCTTCGCGGCGATTTGGGAGGAGCTGGCGTGGTTTACACGACGACCGAGATGCTGCCCGGTACACCGGATCAGGTGCGTACGGTCCGTCGCATCGTCGGCGCCGCGCTCGGGGACGGCCACCCGTGCCGCGATGACGCCGTACTGCTGAGCAGCGAGACGGCCACGAACGCCATCACGCATTCCGACAGCGGGGCCGAGGGCGGGAAGTTCGCGCTGCGCGTCGAATGCACCAGAACCTGGGTGCGCGTCAGCGTCCGCGATGACGGATCGTCCAGATTGCCCTGCTGGTGCCGGGCCGGCCGGGAGGCCACCAACGGCCGGGGAACCGAGCTCCTCGACAACCTCGCCATCCGCTGGGGCGTTCTACGCGAGGGGCCCGGCACCACCGTATGGTTCGAACTGGGACGAGGGGGCTGACAATTGTTGCTGGTTTCCTCAACGAGTCACGCTTTTGATCAGCGGCTGTGGACCGCGGGTGTAAGCGGTACTGGAGCTTGCCCCGTTCGTTGAGGACAAGCGGGAGGCCGCGTTTCTGGCCTCGGTGGCAAGCGCTGACGTCCTCGTTCTGGGCGCTCATACCGCGGCAGGTGGCTGCTGGGACAGCGTGGAGGTCGGGTGCGAGCGTGGGCACGCGGCACACTGAGTTCTATGGGTGAGTTCGACGAGCTGCGCGGCGAGGGGTGGCGGCGGCTGCTGGCCGCCGCCCGGCGCAGGCTGGAGAAGACCGGCGGAGAACCGATCGGCTCCGTCGCGCTCGCCTATCCGTCCGACGAGGAGCGGCGGGTCGTCCAGCAGATGACCGACCGCCCCCACAGTGCGCTTCCGAGGCGGCTCGCCGTCCCGATGGCCGAGCTCGACGGCGCGCTGCGGCGGGCCTACGGCGTCGGGCTGCTCAAGGCGCTGGCGTGGCTCGACCGGCCCGGCCATCCCCCGGACCGGAGGTCGGCGCTGGAGGCGGCGATGCGCTGCCGCCATGCGGGCGAGGGGTGGTTCACGGGCTGGCTGGGCGGCCTCTCCCGCGACGGCACCGTCAACCGGCTGGTCCAGCGCGGCGAAGGCGAACTGCTCGGCTGGGCGGCGGCGGTGCTCGACCGGCTGCCCGCCAGGGAGTTGCCGTTGCCGGTGCTCGCGGAGTGGGCGACCGGTGACGCGACCGCGCTGTCCGGTACGCCGCTGGCCGGCCTGGTGCTGCGGGCGCTCGTGTTGTGGCAGGGGGCCGCGCCGCCGGTCGGCCGGGACGCCGAGCGCCGAGTCTGGGACGACGCCGGTGTGGTCGTCGATGATCTGGCCAGCCAGGTTCTGGTGCTCAACCTGGACGTCCGTGAGGACCATGTGGTCGCGGGATGGTTGAAGGACGCGGCGTCCGCGGGCATTCCGTTCCGGCTCACCCTGCACCAGCTGATGACCGGTCCCGTGACGCCGGACGCCGTGCAGATCTTCGTGTGCGAGAGCCCGGTGGTGCTGCGTGCGGCGGCGGCCGAGCTGATGGCGCGCTGCCCACCGCTGGTCTGTACGGAAGGCCGGACCTCGGTCGCCTGTCACCGCCTGCTCAGTGCCGCGGTGGGTGGCGGGGCGCGCATCCGCTGGCGCAACGACTTCGACTGGCCAGGGCTGCGCATGACCGCCGCGGCGACCCAGCGGTACGCCGCCACGCCGTGGCGGATGGGCGCCGAGGACTATCTGGACGCCCTTGGCGCGGGGAGTTCCGAACCGCTCGGGGGAGCACCCTCCACAGCTCCCTGGGACGAGCGGCTCGCCGCGGCGATGGCCCGGGAGAGTCGTGCGGTAGCGGAGGAACGACTGCTGCCCGCTCTCCTCGCCGATCTCCGGCCGGCTCTCGCGAGCCGGTAGCCGGCCATCGCGCGCGGCTCACACCGTGGACAACCGACGGCCGGGGCCGCGCCGAACACGGCGCGGCCCACGTGTCAGTCTTCGTCGAGGGAGCCGTCCCATGCCCAGGCGAGGGCGCGGGGCAGACCCCAGTAGCCGAGCGGGGTGAGACGGCGGTGCTCGTCGAGCGCGCCGACCGTCTCCCACACGGGCACGATCAGCCCGAAGGCGAACTCGATCGGCTCGCGGTCTTCGGTGTCGTAGGAACCCTCGATCTCGGGGCATTTGTCGGCGAGGGTGAACAGGTCCTCCGCCCACGCGCGCGCACCGACGCCCGCGCGGGCCAGGCCGATGACCGCGCCCGCCCAGTCGGCGTGCTGCAGCGCCATGAGGGAGCTTTCCTCATGGCTGCCCAGGCCGGATTCGCCGTTCATCGCGATCAGGCCGCCGGCGGCCTGGATCCACAGGTCCCTGTCGTCGGCGGGGGGCTGCTTTCCCCACCCGGCGGCGGCCCCGAGGTGGCGGTACGGCCAGTCGGCCAGGTCGGCGCGGATCTGTCCCACCGCCTCCTGGAGCAGCTGTTCCGGTGCGGAGGCCTCTACGACGCCGGGCAGCGCCTCACGGAGCAGTCCTACCGCCGCGCGGTCGGCCTCCTGCCATTCCTGCAGGAACTCGTCGGCATCGAAATCCAGTAGGTCGTCGTAACCCTCCACGTCGCTGGTGGGCAGCCGCGTGACGTTCTCGTCCTTGTCACTCACGCCTCAGGAGCGTAGCGGCGTCCGGGCCCCGAATGCGCCGCTTGCCGTGGTAAAGGTCCGGCGGGGTGCGGCGGCGCGTCACAAACCGGGCCGCAGGAGCGGGAACGGGATGGTCTCGCGGATGTTGCGGCCGGTGAGGGTGATGAGGAGACGGTCGACGCCCATGCCCAGGCCTCCCGCGGGCGGCATGCCGTACTCCAGGGCGCGCAGGAAGTCCTCGTCCAGGTCCATCGCCTCGGGGTCGCCGCCCGCCGCCAGGAGCGACTGCTCGGTGAGGTTGCGGCGTTGGACGATGGGGTCGATGAGCTCGGAGTACGCGGTGCCGAGTTCGAGGCCGAAGACGATGAGGTCCCACTTTTCGGCGAGGCGCGGGTCATCGCGGTGCGGGCGGGTCAGCGGCGAGGTGCTGGCCGGGTAGTCACGGACGAAGGTCGGGAACTGCAACGTGGACTCCACCAGCGCCTCGAACAGCTCCTGGGTGAGCTTGCCCTGATCCCATTCCGGGGCGTAGTTGAGGCCGACGCGGTCGGCGTGCTTCTGCACCGTGCGCAGCGAAGTGGTGGGGGTGATCTGCTCGCCCAGCGACTCGGAGACCGAGTCGTAGACGGTGATCTGCCGCCATGGCTCGGCGAGGTCGTACTCCACGCCGTCGCGCACCACGACGGTCGTGCCGGCCGCCGCCCGCGCCGCGTCCAGAACGAGATCGCGGGTGAGCGTGGCCATCGTGTCGTAGTCGCCGTACGGCTCGTAGGCCTCCAGCATCGTGAACTCGGGGTTGTGGCGGGCGGATACGCCCTCGTTGCGGAAGCTGCGGTTGAGCTCGAAGACCTTGCCGGCCCCGCCGACGAGCAGGCGCTTGAGGTAGAGCTCGGGTGCGATCCGGAGGTAGAGGCCCATGTTGTAGGCGTTCATCTTCGTGGTGAAGGGCCGGGCCGCCGCGCCGCCGTGCACGGGCTGCAGCATCGGTGTCTCGACCTCCAGGTAGCCGCGTGCCCGCAGCCCGTCCCGCAGGGCCGTCGTGACGTCGCCGCGCATCCGCAGCATCCGCCGGGCGTCGTCGTTGACGATGAGGTCCACGTACCGCTGCCGTACCCGCGTCTCTTCGGACAGGCCGCCGCGTCCGGAGCCCTGGTCGGTGGAGACGAACGGGGTCGGCAGCGGGTGCAGGCACTTGGCGGTGAGCGTCCACGACGAGGCCAGCACCGACAGCTCGCCGGTGCGGGAGGTGACGATCTCACCGCGGACCCCGACCTGGTCGCCCAGGTCGATCAGCTGCTTCCAGCGCAGCAGCGCATCGGCCCCGACGGAGTCGGCCGCCAGCATCAGCTGCAGGTCGCCGGTCTCGTCGCGGAGCCGTACGAAGATGAGCCTGCCGTGCTCGCGGGCCAGGACGACCCGGCCCGCCACGGCCGTGGTCTCGCCGGTGTGCGTGTCCGGGGGGAGAGAACCGAACCGCTCGCGTACCTCCGCCACGGACGCCGTACGGTCGAATCCGAGTGGATACGGGTCGATGCCCGCCTCACGAAGCCGATCGAGTTTGTCGTGCCGCACCCGTTCCTGCTCCGACAGGCGCCGCGCCGGCAGCCGGGTCGCGTCCGCGGCCTCCTCGATCTCCTTGATCCGGGTGACGAGCGCGGGCGAGGGCGTCGGCGTGTCGAGCCGCGGCTTGAACAGTGTGGGCAGGAATCCCTCGGCCCGCGCGGCGGCCAGCCCGATACGTACGAGGTCACGGCTCTGCGTGAAACACATGAACCGGGGCGTCCACACCGGGTTGTACTTCGCGTTCGCCAGGAACAGCGACTCGAGCTGCCAGAACTTCGAGGCCAGTGAGAGCAGCCGGTAGGCCACCCGCATGATCGGACCGGCGCCGATCGCCGAGCCGCGTTCGAAGACCGACCGCAGCATGGCGAAGTTCAGGGAGACGCGGGTGGCGCCGACCGTGGCGGCGTTCTCCGCCAGCTTGGCCACCATGAACTCGTTCAGGCCGTTCTCCGCGTCGCGGTCGCGGCGCATCAGGTCGAGGGAGAGCCCGGACCGGCCCCACGGCACGAAGCTCAGCAGCCCCCGCCGGCGTTCCGCGCCGTCGAACGCCTCGACCATCACGCAGCGCTCGTCGGTCGGGTCGCCGAGACGGCCCAGGGCCATCGAGAACCCGCGCTCGGAGTTGCCGTCGCGCCAGCGGTCGGCGTCCGCGATCAGCTCGGCCATCTCCTCGCGGCCGATCGCGCCGTGCCGGCGGATCCGGACGGTGTACCCGGCCCGCTCCACCCGGCGTACGGCCTGCCGCACCTGCCGCATGTCACGGCCTTCGAGGTTGAACTCGCGCAGGTCGAGGATGGCCTCGTCACCGAGCTCGAGGGCGTCCAGCCCGCAGCGGCCGAACGCGGCGGCGGCGCGCTCGCTGGCGCCCAGCACGCCGGGGATCCACGCGTGCGCCCGGCACTCGGCGAGCCAGGCGTTGATCGCGGCTTCCCATGACTCCGGATCGCCGAGCGGGTCGCCGCTGGCCAGGCTCACGGATCCCTCGACCCGCGAGGCGATGCCTGCGCGGCCGTTGGGGGAGAGGATGACGTCCTTGTCCCGGCGAAGGGCGAAGTAGCCGAGCGAGTCCTGGTCGCCCCACTCGGCCAGCAGGGCGCGGGCGGGCAGTTCCTCGTCGGGGGTGAGCACGGCGAGCCGCTGGCCCGGACGGAACAGGGCCCAGACGGTGATCACCAGCAGCCCGCTGCCGAGGACGCCGAGGATGCTGTCGACCCAGCCCGGCACGTCGACGTTGAGCGTCCGGCCTGTGACACCGGCGCCCAGCAGGGTCTGCAGACCGGCGTAGACGAGGTGGGTCCAGCCGGGGCCGCGCGGGTCACGGTCGGTGAGGAAGACCAGGGTCGTGCCGACCATGCCGCCGACGACCAGGAGCCCGGCGAAGACCGCGAGGGCGAGCCGCCGGTTGGCGCGGTCCGGAAGCGCGGAGAACTCGCGGCGGGCGGCGACCAGCAGCACCACGACCAGGCCGAAGGCGGCCGCCGTGATCAACTCGCCGGAGCCGCCCCAGTCGGAGATCCCGGCGAGTGCCCAGACTCCGAAGAACAGTAGGAAGAGCACGACGCTGATCCGCCACGCGGCCTTCTTCCGGCGGCGGACGCCCACTGACAGCAGGATCAGCAGCAGGCCGTACGGCAGGCTCGGATACCAGCCGAAGTAGTTGATCGAGCGCAGCACCCAGATGTTGAACATCCACTCGATCAGACCGGAGGAAAGCCAGGCCAACACGGAGAGGATCCCCGACACGCGGAGGTACCAGAAGAGAACCGTGGGTACGGCTTCGATCACTCGCCGAGCCGTGCCGGGCACCTTCGTCGTCATCTCACTCCCGATGTCGTGCCGCATATTCTTCTTTGTACCGGTGATTCAGTGTGCGTCGGGTCAACGGACGCCCGCGCGGTCGGTATCGTGGGCGAACTATGCCGGAAATTCCCCTTCTTGCCCACCGTTACCGTCTGCTCACTGAGGTAGGCCGCGGTGGCATGGGGACCGTCTGGCACGCCCGTGACGAGGTGCTCGGCCGCGACGTCGCGGTCAAAGAGGTGATCCTCCCGCACGGCTTCTCCGACGAAGAGCGGGAGATCCAGCACAAGCGCACATTCCGCGAGGCGCGGACCGCCGCGCGGCTCAGCCACCCCGGTGTCGTCACGGTCTACGACGTCGTCGAGGAGGACGGCCGGCCCTGGATCGTGATGGAGCTCATCCGGTCCCGCTCGCTCCAGGAGCAGATCAAGCAGGACGGCGCGCTTCCGCCCCGGCGCGTCGCCGAGATCGGACGCCAGATGCTCGGCGCGCTCAGCGCCGCCCACGAGGCCGGCATCCTGCACCGCGACGTCAAGCCCAGCAACGTGCTCGTCACCCACGGCCGGACCACGCGGGCCGTGCTCACCGACTTCGGCATCGCCCGGGCGCAGAGCGACGCCACGCTCACCCAGACCGGCATGCTCATCGGCTCGCCGGCCTACATCGCTCCGGAGCGGGCCCGGGGCCGGGTCGCCATGGCCGCCTCCGACCTGTGGTCGCTCGGCGTCACGATGTACGCCGCGGTCGAGGGCAGGTCGCCGTTCGAGCGTCCCGACGCGATGGCGAGCCTGGTGGCCGTGCTCACCGACGAGCCCACCCCGGCGTCGAACGCCGGCCCGCTGCGCCCGGTGATCGAGGGCCTGCTCCGCAAGGACCCCGCAGAACGCCTGACGGTCGGCGAGGCTGCGGCCATGCTCGACCGGATCCTGATGAACGGCTTCGGCGGCTCGGCCGCCCCGGACGGCCCGACCCGGCCGTTGTCGTCCGCCGACGTCCAGGACACGCAGGTGGGCGAGCCGGGGGAGGAGGCCGAGGACGAGCCCGCGGACCTGTCCGTGACGAGCCAGGTGACGGTTCCGGACGAGCCGGGCGAGGTGCGGGCGACCGACCACCCGATCCGGCCACTGACGATCGCCGCCGCGGTGCTGCTGATCGTCATCGGCTGGATCGTCTTCGAGGCTCTCCGCTGACTTACGGTTCCAAACCGTGCCGATCTGTCACCGACGGTCGATAAGGTCCTTAGCTATGCCCTTGGGGGAAGGTTCGGTGCTAGGCCGTCGTTACCGTCTGGTCGCACTTGTCGGCCGCGGCGGGATGGGCAGGGTCTGGCACGGCCACGACGATCTGCTTCACCGCGACGTAGCGGTGAAAGAGGTGATCTTCCCGCCCGGTCTGATGGCGTCGGAGCGCGAGGTGCACTACGAGCGCACGCTCCGGGAGGCGCGGTCGGCAGCGCGGCTGTCCCACCGGGGCATCGTGACCGTCCATGACGTCGTCGAGGAGGACGACCGGCCCTGGATCGTCATGGAGTTCGTCCGGGCGCGCTCGCTGCAGGACGTCATCGACCAGGACGGCAGGCTGTCGCCGGGCCAGGTGGCCGAGATCGGCGGGCAGATGCTCGCCGCGCTGCGGGCGGCGCACGCGGCCCGAGTTCTGCACCGCGACGTCAAACCCGCCAACGTGCTGCTGGACACGGGCCCCTCCGGCGGGCAGGTCTCCGGCACCACCCGCGTCGTGATAACCGACTTTGGCATCGCCTCGATGGAGGGTGACGTGACCCTCACCCAGACCGGTCTGGTGCTCGGTTCTCCCGCCTACATCGCTCCGGAGCGGGTCAACGGTGAGAAGGCCGGTCCCGCCTCCGACCTGTGGGCGCTCGGCGCGACGCTCTACGCCGCCTGCGAGGGACGGGCGCCGCACGACCGCGTCGAGGCGATGGCGGCGCTGACCGCGGTCCTCACCGAGGAGCCCGCCCCGCCGATCCACGCCGGGCCGCTCGCACCGGTGCTCCTGGGCCTGCTGGTCAAGGACCCGGCGCTGCGGATGACGGCCGGGCAGGCGGCGGAGGAGCTCGCGCGGGCCGCCCGCGCCGGCGCGCCGGTCAGACCTTTCGTCCGGCCCGATACCGTCGCGACCCCGCAGGATGTGCCGGACGGGACGACGCTGCTCGAACCCGCGCCCTACACCGGCGCGTCGTCGATGCGGGAGGACGACCGGGCCGCGCGGGAACACCACGGCACCGTGCGGGCGTACGAGGGGCCGGACCGAGATTACGACCGGCCCGAACGAGTGCACGATGGGCCCGCTCCGGAGCGGACGGCACGCGGCAGAGGGAAGGTCCTGCTGCTGTCCGGGGTGGCCGTGCTCGCCGTTGCGGTGGCGGCGGTGACGTTCCTGTTGTACGGTCCCGCCCGGAGTTCCTCGAGCCGCCCGTCGGTCTCCTCGCCGTCGGTCCCCTCGCAGTCGACCCCCTCACCGCCGGCCGACTCCACGCCTGCCGTCCCTCCCGGCTTCGGCCGGTCGCACGGGCCTGGCGGGGCGACGCTCGTCGTGCCGCACGGATGGACCCGGCAGGCCATCGGGGCCTCGGTCAGGTGGATGGACGCGGCGACCGGAGCGTACGTTCAGATGGACTCGATTCCGTGGGGTGTGCAGGATCCGGCCGAGCACTGGCGACGCTTCCAGCAAGAGGTGGCGCAGAAGAGGACGCTCCCCGGCTTCAAGCCTCTTCGCGAGGGCGACCGGTTCGTCGACCGCGGCTGGCCGGCGGCCGACCTGGAGTACACCTGGCTCACGAAGAGCCGCGGCCCGCTGCACGGCTACGATCGCGGTTTCACCGCGAACGGGCACCAGTACGCCATCCTCGTCGCCGCTCCGGCCGACACGTGGAGCCGCTACTCCGGCTACCTGGACACGATCTTCGCTTCGTTCCAGCCGGCGCCCTAGACGGCCTCCGGGTGCGCAGACCCTGCCGTACGGGCCGGGCGTCGTTACAGGGAGAGGTCAAGGCCCTTCAACGCGGCCGAGGTCGCGACGACGCTGGCCTGCTCCGACACGACGTCGGTCATGAACATCTTCGACGGCACCAGCGGTGGCGGGTGTTCCGGAGTGAAGGTCAGGGGCAACACGCCGAAGAGCTTCGACTTCATCTTCGAGGTGTACATGACCACGCCACCGTCGAGGGTCAGCGTGCCGGCGCGGAGCCGCGCCGGGCGGGCGCCCCGGCCGAAGTGCTGATCGACGTTGTCGAGCACCGCTTGTTTCATGGAGAAACGCAGCATCCTGACGGGCGAGCCGGTGCTCGTCGGCAGCTCGACGACGCCGTCGTAGTGCAGCCCCGACATCGTGAGCGACGAAGCGTTGAGCGTGGCCGGGTCGGTCGATGTGCGCGCCTGCCCGGCCGGCGCGCTGCGAGCCTTGCCGGGCTTCGCGCACGGAGCGGCCTTGGCGATCTCCTTGGCCATCTCCTTGGCCGACTGTCCCGTCATCGGCTTGGGCGCGGGGCAGTTCTTCCGCGTCGGGCAGGAGGCGCCAGCGCCCGGCTTGGCCGTCGTGAGCGGCGGCGACCCGGTGTCGCACGCGCCCGTGTCGCCGGGGGCCGCCGGGACGCCGGGCTGGGCGCTCCCGGCGCCCGGCTGCCGGGTCGCGCCGGGCAGGGGCACGGGCAGGGGCACGGGCGACAACGGCGAGGGCGAGGGAGCCGTGCAGCCGAAGACCGAGGTGAACCAGTTGCATCCCGCGGCCGAGGCCGCGGTCTGCCGTGCCGGAGCGCCCATCAGGCCGGCGCCGAGCAGGGCGGGCAGCAGCGCCAGGCTCAGGTAGCGGGAGGGCGGCCGGTTCGTCTCGTTCGGCTCCGCGCTCGCCCGTGCGGAGCCGTACGGTCGTTCGGAGTCGTGCGGCTGCGGGCGGTGGTCGTCTCCGCGCGGGTCCGGGCCGAGGTCGTCTCCGCGGGGGTCGGGTCCGTGGTCGTCTCCCCGGGGGCGGTGCCGGCCTCCGCCGGGTTCCGGCCCGGGCTCGCCACCGTGCGCCTTCGCCGTGTGCGGGGCCCATGCGAACCCGAGCGCCCCGCCGACGAGGCCCAGCAGCATGCCGAACAGGAAGCCGCCGAGGTTGGAGGTGACGAACGACGCCAGCGAGAGGAGCACGGCCAGGACGCCGAAGAACGAGCGCTGCTGGGGCTGGAACCACATGAGCAACCCGGAAACGATCAGCAGCATGCCGGCGAGCCAGCTGCCCACGCCGGCGATGCCCTGGTGGATCGTGACGCCGGTCGGAGCCAGTGGGATCAGGATGATCTCGATCCCCGACGCGACGGTGAACAGGCCGCCCCAGAAGGGTCGGGTCCGCCGCCAGCGCCGGAATCCGCGACGTCCGTGCCTGGCGTCAGAAGCACTCATGGGAACCGGGCTGGAGGCTCATGCGCAGGCCATTCAGCTTGAAGGTGCCGGCAGTCGTTGCCCAGGCGGTCTGCTGGACGTGGTCGAGGTGGACGGCGGTGGCCTGCTGGGCGAACCCGCCGGCCGCTCCCGTCACGCCGGGCACCTGGTTGACGGTGGCGGCGTCCCGGCCGATCTGGATGTTGGTGAACGTGGCGTTCGCGGAGAGCGACGCCACGTCCATGACCAGGTTGCTGGCCTCGACGGGCGCGCCGCCGGGCGCGCCGGCGTGGAGGATGACACTCAGCGTGCCGATCGGGGTCGGCACGACCATCGACTGGCACATGTTGCGCATGGTCGCGCTGCGGATGCCGGACACCTGGACCGGGTGGGTCTTGCCGTCGGCGGACTTGTCGACGGCGCCGAACTGCTCGAAGCCCTTGCCGTCCAGAGAGTCCACGGAGACCTTGAAGCTGCTTCCGGAGACGGCGAAGGAGGCGGCGATCGCGCCTTCGGCGGTCATGACGCTCAGCGCACCGGCGGCCACGACTCCAGGCACGATGATCGCAGCGAACCGCTTCCACCGCACGCGACCCGTGGCGGTGTCCGCAGATGTCGGCATATGGGCTCCTTCGTCCGTCTCGTTCATGCCTGGGA
Organism: Actinoallomurus sp.; assembly: GCA_025964625.1. Classification (GTDB taxonomy): domain Bacteria; phylum Actinomycetota; class Actinomycetes; order Streptosporangiales; family Streptosporangiaceae; genus Actinoallomurus. The sequence goes on from JAOPYL010000013.1 coordinate 11,552, forward strand.
GAACATGACCACTTTGAGTGATCAGCAAGCGGTAAGTTACCCCTAAGTACTTACTTGCACCAAGACCGAAAAAGGTATCAATTCGGACACCGGACGCACCGCGACGACTCTCATACCAGCACAGAACCGGCAAAACCTCCGTGCAGCACGGGGTTTCGGTCTGTCCGGACCGCACTGTCCGCAGCACTACCGAAAGTAACTACTTACCGGCCAGGAGCGCGCCGGGCAGTGTCCGGCCGGGTCCCGTGAGGTTAATGGTGCGATCGCCGATGCGTTTTTCCTCACAACCAGTAATCGGATCGGCGCTGTCTGTCACGATGAGCCCCGCGGGGATATGGCGTGTGGCAGCACTCGCGAAGGGAGCTCCCGTGCAACCGATTGTGCGGGCGGCCTATCCGGCGGACCGGGCCGCCGTGGCGCAGGCCCGCCGATTCGTCCGCGAGACGCTGCTCGCATTGGGCGCCGACGACGCGATCGACGACGCGGTCCTGCTGACGAGCGAGCTGGCGACCAACGCCGTCACACACGCGGGCACGCCCTTCGAGGTGATCTGCCGGGCCGCCGACACCTCGGTGCAGGTCGAAGTGGTCGACGGCGCCCCCGCCCGGGTGCTGCCCGCCCCCGGCCGGGGCGGCGATCCGAACCGCATCAGCGGCCGCGGGCTGCTCATGCCCGTCATGCTCGCCGCCGCCTGGGGCGTCTCATACGCCGCCGACTCCAAGACGGTCTGGTTCCGCCTCTGCACCCGGGCCTCACCGGCACCGCGTGCCACGCCGGTCCCCACGGTGGTGCAGCCCGCCTGCGCCGACCGGCTCCACCAAGGCTGGCTGAGCTTCCTCGCCGAGGCCGGCGACCTTCTCGCCGGCACGCTCGACGAGGCCATGCTGGTGGCGCTGGCCGCACAGATCGTGGTTCCCCGGCTCGCGTGCTGGTGCGCCTTCTACCGGGTGGACGACCTCGGTTACACAGAACTCGCCCACGTATGGCACACGGACGAACGCCGCATCGGCACGCTCCGCGAACTCCTCGCCAAGGCCGCACCGCCGCTCGCCGAGGGAGGCGTCCGCCCGTGGACCGGCCTGCGTGAACTGCCCGCCGACCGGCTCCGCGAGGTCGGCGGCTGTGGAGCCGTCGCCATGCCGGTCCACGCCCGCTGGCGTTCACTCGGGACACTGGTGCTCGGCCGCCCCGACGGCGGGCCGTTCCCGCAGGAGATGCTGTGGATGGTCGAGGATCTCGGTCACCGGATCGGCATCGGGCTCGACAACGCCCGGATGTACTCCCGGCAGCAGGCGGTCAGCCAGGCCCTCCAGCACAGCCTGCTCCCGTACACCGTGCCGGACATCCCCGGCGTCGAGCACAGCGTCGTCTACCGGCCGGCCGGCGAGGGGCACGACGTCGGCGGCGACTTCTACGACGTGTTCGAGGCGGGGCCCGGACGCTGGCGGTTCGCGATCGGCGACGTGTGCGGCACCGGGCCGGAGGCGGCGGCGGTCACCGGCCTGGCGCGGCACGCGCTGCGGCTGCTCGCCGGTGAGGGGCACGGGGTGGCCGACGTCATCACCCGGCTCAACGAGGCGATTCTCCAAGAGGGTGCGCGCGGACGGCTGATGACCTTGCTCCATGGCGAGCTCGTGCGGTCGCCCGGCGCAGGTGTGCGCCTCACCCTCGTGTCGGCGGGGCACCCGCTCCCGCTGCGTCTGTCGCCGTCCGGAGAGGTGACCGCGGCGGCCGGCGCCCAGTTGCTGCTCGGCGCCGTCGGCGGCGCCGAGTTCGAGGAGGACACCGTCGACCTCGCCCCCGGCGACGTGCTGCTGTGCGTCACCGACGGGGTCACCGAACGGCGGGGCGACGGCCGGCTCCTCGACGACGATGACGGCTTGGCCCGCCTGCTCGCCGGATGGACCCATCTCAGCGCCGGCGCCGTCGCGGAGCGGCTGCGGCAGGCCGTCGAGGCCTTCGCGGCCGACCCGGGCTCCGACGATCTGGCGATGCTCGTCCTGCGCGTCCTCTAACCGAGCCACCCCGGCTTGACCAGGCCGGTTTCGTACGCCATCATGACCAGCTGGGCACGGTCGCGGGCGTGGAGCTTCACCATCGCGCGGCTCACGTGCGTCTTGGCGGTGGCCGGGCTGACCACGAGCCGCGCGGCGATCTCCTCGTTGGACAGGCCTTCGGCCGCCAGCGCCATCACCTCACGTTCCCGGTCCGTCAGGGCGTTCAGCTCGACCGCCGAGCGCGGCTTCTTGGCCTTGGCCGCGAACTCGGCGATGAGCCGCCGCGTCACGCCTGGCGACAGCAGGGCGTCCCCGCCGGCGACCTCACGCACCCCGCGTACGAGATCGGCCGGTTCAGTGTCCTTGACGAGGAATCCGCTGGCCCCGTCGCGGAGTGCCTCGAAGACGTACTCGTCAAGCTCGAACGTGGTCAGGATGACCACCCGGGTACCCGCCAGCCGCTCGTCGCCGATGATCTGCCTCGCCGCGGCCAGGCCGTCGAGCACCGGCATGCGGATGTCCATCAGCACGATGTCGGGGCGCTCCCGCCGGGCGAGGCGCACGGCCTCCTCACCGTCGCCGGCCTCCCCGACCACCTCGATATCGACCTGGGCGTCGAGCAGCGCCCGGAACCCGGCACGCACCAGTGCCTGGTCGTCTGCGAGCAGTACGCGGATCAATCCTGCGCTCTTTTCATGGTCGGGTTCATGGTCGGGCTCTCCTTCTCCCTCGCTCCGCGAGCGGCCTCGTTCTCCGGGTCGCGGGGCGGGGGACCCTGCGCCGGAAGCCACGCCTGGACGCGGAAGCCGTCGGCGCCGGCGCGGGGGCCGGCCGAGATGCCGCCGCCGAGGGCGGCCACGCGTTCGCGCATTCCGGGGATGCCGTTGCCGCCGGCGGGCAGGTCGCCGGGGGCGCCGCGTCCGTCGTCCTCCACCTCGACACGCAGTTCGCCGTCGCCGTACGCGACGTGCACGGTCGCGGTCACTCCGGGACCGGCGTGCCGGGTGACGTTGGTCAGCGCCTCCTGAATGATCCGGAAGGCGGCCAGGTCGACGCCGGCGGGCAGGGGGCGAGGGTCGCCGCTCGTCCGGGTGCGTACCGTGATGCCCGCGACCCGGGCGCGGGAGACCAGGTCGTCCAGGCGGGCGAGGCCGGCGGTGGGGGAGCGTGGCGCGCTTTCGTCGACCTGGCGGAGGACGCCGAGCACGGACCGCACCTCGGTCAGGGCCTCCTTACTCGCCTCCTTGATCGCGCTCAGGGCCGTACGGGCGTGCTCGGGGTGCTCGTCCATGAGGTGCAGCGCCACCCCGGCCTGGACGTTGATCATCGAGATGTTGTGCGCGAGCACGTCGTGCAGCTCTCGTGCGATGCGCAGCCGCTCCTCGCTGGCCTGCCGGCGCTGCTCCTCGGCTCGCGTGCGTCGTACCTCGGCCGCTCTTTCACCGCGGATGCGGAGGAGTTCCGCGCCGATCAGGACGAGCAGCAGCCAGGTGAGCACGGCCAGCGCGTGCCCGAGCGTCCAGGCTTTCAGCCGGAGCGGACCGAGGGGGCTGACCAGGGCCAGGGCGTTGAGCACGGCGAATCCGGAGGCGGTGATCACCCAGGAGGCGGTGCGGCGCCCCGCGGTCACCGCCGCCGCGATCGCCACCACCAGGCTGAGGAAGACCGGGCCGAAGACGTACCCGCGCAGCAGGTAGGAGACGGTCACCGTTGTCACCGCCGCGAGCGTCGCGGCCGGGGCGCGCCGGCGGGCAAGCAGCGCGAGTGGCCCCGATACCAGCAGTGCGTACGCCAGAATGTCAAGGTGCGTGGCCTGGTAATGCATGCGGTAGTCGGCGCCGGTCGAACCAATGATCTGGAAGAAGCCGACGACGAAGGGCACGGCGAAAACGGGCAGGTCGCCCAGCCGCCATCTGTTCGTCGTGCGTTCGCCGCCCACATCCGCACACTACGATGTGGCGGCCGGGCGCGGCATCGTGCGCAGGTCGTCATGCGGACTACGCCACGGAGAGTAGCCGCCGGAGGTCTTGGTTTACCGGTCGTTTGCCGACCGTCCACCACACTATGGGCCCGGACGCCCACCGCCCTTTTGGGAGGTGTGTGCAACCTTTGCCGCCACTCAGGCATCTTGAGTGGATGGAAGGGGCCGGTTCAGCCGATACCGTAAACCGGCTGGAAGCAGCATCGAGCCATCCTGAAACCTTCCTGTACTTTGGCGCGTTCCCAGGGAGCAGGCCGGATCTTGAGAGGACATCAGTGGGACTGACGAGCGGGGGCCTCCTCGGTTTTCTGATCGTGATCACAGTGGGTCTGATCGCGGTCACCATTTGGTGGTGGCCGAAATTCGCCGGATCCGGCATCGTTGCGATGCTCGAACGGCTCGGGCTGTTCGTCGGTGCCCAGCTCACGCTCCTGCTGGTGCTGCTCCTCGCGGTGAACAACTACTTCCTGTTCTACGCATCGTGGTCGGACCTGCTGGGCACGAACCATCAGCCCGTGCAGATCCAGTCCAACAACAACGCCACCGCCGCGAAGTCTCAGGGCGCCGGGCGGCCGCTGGCCCGTCAGACGACGTCCTTCGGGCAGAAGAAGAAACCGGACCCGGCGCGTGACGGCCAGATCGAGCAGGTCGACATCCAGGGTGCGCGCACCGGGCTGACCACGCAGGCGTACGTCTTTCTGCCCCCGCAGTACTTTCAGAAGCCGTACGCGAAGCGCCACTTCCCGGTGATGTACGACTTCACCGGTTTCCCGGGCCTGGCGGTGCAACTCGTGACGCGGCTCAAGGTGCCGGACGTGGCCACCAAGGAAATGAACGACGGCACCGTGCAGCCGATGGTCATCGTGATGATGCGCCCGTCGCCGAACTCCGTGATGCCCAAGGACACCGAATGCACCAACGTGCCCGGCGGCCCGCAGGTGCTGTCCTTCTACACCCAGGACGTCGCCGAGTCCCTCATGGCGACGTACCGGGTGGCGAGCAGTTACCACGGCTGGGGCGCCATGGGGGACTCGACCGGCGGCTACTGCGCGGTCAAGCTGGCGATGGAGGCGTCCAACCGGTTCACCGCCGCCGTGTCCATGGCCGGCTACTTCTACCCCCGGCAGGACTGGCAGACCGGAGACCTGTACGGCGGCAGCAAGAAGGTCAAGTTGGACAACAGCCTGATCTGGCGCCTGCAGCACCTTCCGCCGCCGCCCATCTCGGTTCTCGTCACCTCGAGCCCGGACGGTGAGACGGACTTCGGTGAGGCCCGGAAGTTCCTCCAGCTGGCCAGGGCGCCGATGGCCACGGACAAGATCCTCGTCCACGGCGGAGGGCACAACCCGCGCACCTGGCGGCTTGAGCTGCCCGGCGCCCTGCAGTGGATGAGCCGGCACCTCCAGCACGAGGGGCCCTAGGGCCTGATTCACCGCACGGTTCCCCGGCAGCGCGACCGGGAAGGACTCCGGTTCAGTCGGCGGTGGACCCAGTCGCAGCTTTCGGAGAACCGGTATGAAGTTCGGCGTCAACATCCTCAACTTCGGCCCGGACGCGAGCCCGGAGACCCTGTCCGGATGGGCGCGCATGGCCGAGGACCTCGGCTTCCACATCGCCATGATGTCCGATCACGTCACGGTCACCCCGGATGTGGCCGAGCAGTCTCCGGCGCCGTTCTATGACCCGTTGACGGCGCTGGGCTGGCTGGCGGGCACCACGTCGCGCATCGAGCTGGGCACG
>JAOPYL010000026.1 GCA_025964625.1 Actinoallomurus sp.
CGCCCGCGCGTGCCGGGCGGCGGCTGCCGGGTCCGCCTCGGACAGCGCGTGGGCGCGGGCCAGCCTGGCGGCGCCGATCGTGGCCTCCACGTCGGCCCGGGCGACCTGTTCCGCGTGATCCGCCCACTTCACCGCCTCGGCGGGCCGGCCGCGCATCATCGCCACGTGGGTCAGGGCCTCGCAGCAGAACAGCAGAGTACCCAGATCGAGCCGGGGTGCCTTGAAACCGTCACAGGCCTCCAGCAGGGCCTGCGCGCCCGCGTCCAGGCGCCCGGCGTTGACGAGTGCGAGTGCCTGGGCGTAGCGGGCGAGCGCGCCCCACCACTCGCCACCGCCACCGGTGTCCACGGCCTCGCCGCCGACCCGCAGGGCGGTCTCGTCATCGCCGGCCCAGCTCCTGGCGAGGCACTGCTGGGTGAGCGCGAACCCGAGCTGCTGCCCGGAGCCCAGCAGCCGCGCGACTTCGGCGGCGTCCTCGGCGGCGGCGGCCGCCTCGTCCAGCCGGCCGAGCATGACGTCGGCCCGCGCCCGCCCGGCGAGCAGGTTGCTCACGATGTAGCTCTGCCCGGTCGCGCGGGCGACCCCGACGGCCCGGTCGAAGTGTCCCCGGGCGGCGCCGTGCCGGCCGACGAAGGTCCCCGTCCAGCAGAGCCAGGCGATCGCGTCCAGCCACTCAGCGAGATGATCGTCCGCTGCCGTCGCCAGCAGTCCGTCGGCGGCCTCGACGTAGCGGACCGCGTCCGCCATCCGCCCGGCCGCGTAGGCCGGCAGCGGGCGCAGGGCGGCCACCGCGAGCCTCATGCCCGGGTCCCAGTCGGCGGCCGTTTCGGGCATCAGGTCGAGGACCGCCTGGGCCGCGCGGAAGTCGCTGCGCATCAGGCTCTCGGCGACCAGGCGTATCCGCAGCGGCAGGGCCGCCGCCGACTGCGGGCCGGGGATCCGGCGCAGCTCGTCCAAGAGCAGCGCGCGTGCCTCGTGCGGCCGGTCGAGCTGTCGCTCCATCAGCGCGCCGAACCGCGCCGCCTGAGCCCGCCGGGCGTGGTCGCCCGGCGGGAGCAGCCGCAGCACCTCGCGCGCGGTGTCCCGGCCCTGTACCAGCCGGCCGCTGACCGCCTGGAGCCGGGCGAGTTCCAGCAGCAGCTCGAGCCGCTCGGCCGAGTCGTCGGGCATCAGCCGCAGCGCGGCGTTCAGCCAGTGCGCCGCGGTGGCCGGCGCCTGCGTGACCACTGAGCGGGTCGCGTCGACGAGGGTGTCTATGGCCGCCCGGTCGCCGAACCGCCCTGAGCGTTCGACGTGGTGCGCCCGGGCGATGGCCGGCGCGCCCAGTCGGGCCAGGTGGGCGGCGATCCGGGCGTGCGCGGCCACTCGCCAGCCGGCGGCCGCGGAGCCGTACGCGGCGTGCCGGACCAGGGGATGCCGGAACCGGAAGCGGCCGGCGGCCCCGGGCCGTACGACGTCGCGCGCCACGAGCTCGTTGATCGCCTCGAGTGCGGCGTCTTCCGGCGTCTCCGCGGTGACCGCCGCAAGAGCCGGCTCGAACTCGGCGGCGGTGACGGCCGCCGCCTGCGCGACGAGCAGCGCGGTGGGGGACAGCCCGCTCAGCTCCATCCGCAGCGCCGCCCGCACCGCGGCGGGCAGTTCGCCGAGCTCGGCCAGCTCCTCGCCGCCGGTGATGGGGTCCTCACCCGGCCGCATCCGCGCCAGTGCTTCCAGGTAGAACGGGTTCCCGCCGCTGGCCTCGAACAACGCCTGGCGGCGTGCCCTGCTCACACTCGGCCCGAGGAACTCCTCGACCTCGGCCTTGTTGAGCGGTTTGACCGGAATCTGCGGAGCGGTCTCCATGAGGGCGGCCAGCCGCGGCGAGGTCTGCGCCGGCCGGTAGGCCACCGCCAGGAGAATCCTGCCGCGCGGGTGATGGCGGACCAGATGGTCGAGAAGCTCCACCGAGGACTCGTCGGCCCAGTGCACGTCGTCCAGGATCAGCACGAGCCCGGCCGGCGCGGCCAACTCCTCCAGCAGCCGCCGGACGGTGCGGTACAGCCCGAAACGGCCCAGGCCGGTGTCGCGCGCCTGCGCTCCTGGATCGTCTGACAGGGCGGCGGACACCGAAGGGAAGACCGTGGCCAGAAGCGTGGCCGACTGGGCGCCGAGGCGGCCGGGAAGGTCCGCGGAGACGGTCTCCAGATGATCGTCGAGCGCGTCGACCACCGCGCCGAACGGCATCTCCTGCTCGAACTCGGCGGCCCGTCCCCACAAGGTGAGCAGCCCGCGGCCTGCCGCGTCCGAGGCCAGCTCGCCGAGCAGCCGGGTCTTTCCGGCGCCGGGATCGCCTGCCAGGCCGACGAACCCGAATGTGCCGTCGCCGGCGGCGGCGAGAAGCCGGGTGAAGTCTTCGAGGACGTCGCGGCGTCCGACGAGCGGGGGATGCACATGGCTGCCGGTGCCCGCAGCCGAAGGTGCGCCGTCAGCCCCGCTGACACGACCATCCATACCGGATTCCTTGGGGCGGCGTAGCTTCGCGGCTTGCTGGGGGTCGAGGGGAGTGGAGTCGGCAGTTTACAGAGCCGGAGGATTCACGTCCCGTTCAAAGCCCTGACTCTGATCAGCCCAACTTATCGTAACGCAGCATAGCCGAACGAATTCAGATGTCGTCTTCAGTATTTAGCCACCGAAACTTCATCGCGCTCTTTATCGGCGTGTGTCGCCCGTCGGGGCGACAGGGGCGGAAGTGTCCCACGCCGCCGTCATCGGACGGCGAGTGCCGCCCATACCGCCTTTCCCGCGCCGGGCAGCGGGGTCCAGCCCCACACGCGGCTGAGGGCCTCGATCACGTGCAGCCCGCGGCCGCCCTCGCAGGCGTCGTCCGGCGCTCGCATTATCGGGTCCTGGTCGCTGGGATCGGCGACGATGCACACGACGAAAGGGCCGTTGCGTACCAGGGTGAGCCTGACCGGCCGCTCGCCGGCCGTCCCGGCGTCCGGGGTCAGACCGTGACGAACGGCGTTGGTGACCAGCTCCGACACGATCACCGTGGCGTCCTCGACGAGTTCCGGGAACCCCCAGGACCGCAGGGTGGCGGAGGTGAAGTCGCGCGCGATCCTGGACGAGGCGCCGGTCGGCCGCAGTGCGCACACCGCGCCGTCGGGACATTGCACTCCGGGATCGAAGGCGGCGAGTGGCGGCAGTCCGTGAGTGGTGCCGCGCGTCATTACCGGAGAATGCCGCACTTCAAGGCGGCCATCTGTGCCGGAAGTGCACGATGTGCTGGACACGGGCATCTGGGCGGGGCCTCCAGACGGGCTCGGGGCGGGCCGAGGGGGTCAGATCAGCCATCCTCCTCCGGTCGGCATGCAGATGCAAGAACTGATGCACAAGCAAATGCACGTGCATACGCACTCGTCCGTCAAGCCCTCGGTCACGGAGGCGCATATCTTCGGCCTATCGCCGCGGCGACCGGCGGTAGCGCATCTCGGGGCGGCCGACCTGGCCGTACTGCGGAGTCCGCGCCACCTGCCCGCAGTCCACCAACCTGGACGGACCGCGATCCACCTGACCATGGCGTCGTTGTTTATCGCCTCCGCGACCGACGCCCCGATGTCGATCGGTCAGTGGATCTCGCTGCTGCTCTTTGGTCGTAGCCTCGAAGGGAGCGGCCGACGTGACCGGCGCGGGCCCGGCCACGTTCGCCGGGGGGCTACAGTCCCACCGTCCGGAACTGGTCGATGGCGTCGGCGTCAGGTGCTGGCCGGGCAGGATCCGTTCGACGAGACGACCCTGCTGGACGATGCTCCCGCGGAGGACGCGCCGCCGCGCAAGGCCGCAGCTCCGGCCGCGGCCGGGGCGTGAACGGACCGCGATGAGGCGGCGCCGGCGTAGCGATCTGTGTCCGACTTGCGCCGGCGTTGCCGGGCGGGCAAGGTAGTGGAGCTTGGTTACCTGGGGGCGGTAGCTCAGCCGGTTAGAGCAGAAGACTCATAATCTTTGGGTCGTGGGTTCGAGTCCCACCCGCCCCACCGGTTTTCACCCCATGAGATCCGCCCCGACCTGTGGCAACACGGGCGGGGCGGTTCTGGCTTCATGATCCTCTGTGTACCGCGAGTCCCCCTTGATCACCGACTCATCTGGCACGCCAGTGGCACGGTTTGACGGTCGGTCGCGTCGGTCCGGGGCGCACGTACGGCAGGTGCGCTACCGGCTCCGAAGGCCGGTAACGCATGTCGTGCTGATCATCGCTCTGGCCTGCGACGCGGCGCTGTCCTCGCGTCTGTCGTCTGGACTGGAATACGCGCATAGTACGCAGGCCGCAGTAAGGCGCTGACGGACCGGCCTCATCCTTATCAGTTCGATGATGGTCCAGGTGATCAAGCTCCGGCCGACGTCGGCTCGTCCGCCGACAGCCGTGATCATCTGGCGGCGTCTGCCCTGTTGCTGTCACCGTTGCTGTCATGGCTTCCCCAGGTGAGATGCTGAGTCGATGACGGCGTCCGAGCATTCGCCTCCTTCGCGGGCGGAGGTAGCGGCTCAATGGACAGCGTTGATCGGGGGTAAGACCACCCGAAAGGCGGTTCACGCCTGGGCGGCACCCTCGATCGAGGGCGATGCACCAATCGAGGACCCGATGATCCTGTCAGCGCTGACTCACCTTCACGGGTTCGATCTGACCCCTGATCCTGGCGACCCGACCGGGGTGGCCCATGACGGCGACGGGCCTTACCTTCATTCCCCGGCTCATATCGCCGGGGAGTTCACGCGCTGGCGTACACGCTGCGATGAGTACGACGCGGACCCCGCTGGCTGGACCGAACGCGCTCACGAGTTGGCCCGGCAAGCGATAAAGGCTGAACGCCGGCGGCGCGGCCAGTAGCCAAACGGAATCTGAGTCAGAACCAGGATTCGAGCGTCGTTGACAGCGTCCGAGCGGGTTGCAGTGCGGGCCGGACTGCGTCATATCGGGCGCGACCGCTGGGGCAGGTACGTGTTGGCTGACCGGGTACTTCTCGCCGCTGTCCTTGATGGCCTACCGCCTGACTGAACCGAGTGATCAACTACCTGGTTATCGGTTGCGATGATTGGTTCGGTTCGAATCATGTGACGGATGCTCCGCGCGGCGTGTGACCTGGTGCCACATCAACACGGACCGCCCCTTTACAGCGGGCGCGGGACTGCCGTCCAATCGCCGGAGGCGACCCGCAGGGCGAACGAAGAGAGTCGGCCGGCGGCCTTCGGTCGATTCGTATGGCGGCGTGCGGGTCTGAATTAGGCAGAGAAGACGCGGTTCGATGCGTGGCTGCGGCGATCTCGGCAACAAGCTCGACTGGACCAGGTCGCCGTCCCGGGCCGACCGCCGTCGTCCGTTCCTCGGGCCCGTTTCTCAGGCCACCCGTTCCGATGTTCCCTCAGCCTCGTCGGTGGCAGAGGGCAGGTTCGTCACAGTGCTGCGCCGC
>JAOPYL010000088.1 GCA_025964625.1 Actinoallomurus sp.
GGACGATGGTCGCGGTGCTGTGCGCCCTCGCCGCGGCGCCCCCGCTGCTCCTGGCCCGGCACGCCCATCCGTACAGCGTCGTGGTGAGCGGTGCGCTCGCCCGTCACCCGCCCGGGCGCCCCCCGGCCGTGCCGCCCGCCGTCCCCGGCACCCGTCCATCTCAGGGCAGCGGCGCCCGGCGGCTGAACATCCTGCTCGTACGCGGGGACGCCGTCGGGCGGCGGCCCGGACACCGCATCGGCGGCATGACCCTCGCGAGCGTCGACACCCGGACCGGCGAGACCGTGCTGCTGAGCCTGCCCGGCGATCTGCGGCACCTCCCCATTCCGGGTCTCCCGCGCGGCGAACCGCTCAATTCGGTGTACGACTACGGCCTCGCGCACCCGCGGCTCGTCGGCGACCGCATCCGAAATCCCGGCGCCGAACTGCTGAAACGGGCTTTCGGCCGCGCGGTGGGCATGCCGGTCGACTACTACCGCGTGGTGGGAGCGCGAGGGTTCCGGCAGCTCACCCACTCCCAACACGGGCCGCGCGCATGCTCCGCGGGACCGATCCTGGACTCGGGCGGCAGCGTGCGGGCCGGCACCCTGGGGCGCGGATCGACCCCGGCCACGGATCTGCCGCGCAGATTGCCACCGCCGCTCGTCGCACTGTCGGCGAAGGCACGGAAAGCGCGGGTCAGCAGTGCCCGGCTCATCCCGCCGCGGATCAACACGCGGCGGCCCGACTACCGGTACCTCCGTGCCGCGGCCGCCCGCGCCGTCGGCATCACCGGGGCGCCGGGACGCCCCGGAGTTCACAGCCGCGCATCGCGCGTCCTCCGCGGGACGTGCCGGTGAACGACGCGGAAACCCGGCCCGGCGCGAGACGGGAGACGACGCCGTGCGGCCGGCCGGAGCACCGGGCGGCATCGGCCGCGCCTCGGGCCTGACGGCCGCCTCCGCCGTGGTGCCGTGCCTGACCCACATCTGCGGCCGGCCACGCCGGACCGGCCTGCGAACGTGAACCGCGGCGGACGCGCAGACCCGTCAGGAGACACGCCGCCGTTCGAGCATGTCCACGATGGGTGGATCATAGAGAGGACATCGAGGCGAGGACGGTGACATGCCCCGCATCCAGGGGTTCGAGGCGTATCGCATGGCCATGCCGCGCGGCCGCCGGCCCGAGAGCATTCTGGTCCGGGTCGCCGGCGATGACGGCGTCGTCGGCTGGGGCGAGGTCACCGGCTCCGATCTCTGCTGGGCCGACATGGAGGAGCGCGTCGGCCCGGCATTGCTCGGCCTCGACTGGGATCTTCCCGAGGAGATCGGCGGCATCGGCGGTCTGGGCGGCCGGGCGGCCGCCTCGGCGATCGACATCGCCTGCTGGGACCTGTGGTGCCGCCGGCAGGGCAGCCCGCTCGCCCACTCCCTCGGCGGCACTCGCACGTCGATCATGGCGGGTGCCCGCCTGAGCCCCGAGCCCATGCTGGACGTGCTGCTGGCCCGCGTGAACCGTCTCATCAGCGGGGGGTACACCCGGGCGACCCTGGCGGTCCACCCGGGCTGGGACATCGAGCCGGTCCGCGCCGTCCGGCAGGCCTTTCCGGCCATCGCACTCCAGGTCGATGCCATGGAGGCCTACACCGAGGCGCCCGAGCACCTCAGCGCACTCGAGGCACTCGACGCGTACGGCCTGGTCACGATCGAGCGTCCCTTCCCCGGCGGCGACCTGGCCGCGTACGCCGGGTTGCAGCGCCAGATCGCCACTGCCGTCTGCCTGGACCCGGCCGACCTCGAGACCGTCGACGCCGCCATCGCCATGCAGGCCGGCCGGGCCCTGGGCCTGCGCATCTCCCGGCTGGGCGGGCTGACCGCCGCGCGCGGCGCGCACGACCGGGCCCTGGCCGCCGGCTGGGAGATCTGGTGCGGCGGCGCGGGTGGGTTCGGGATCGGCCAGGCCGCCGCGGTGGCCCTGGCCAGCCTGCCCGGCTGTGATCTGCCCAGTGACGTGACCGAGATGCCGGCGGCCACCGCCGTCGTGTCCCCTCCGGTGAGCGCGACCGGCGGTGTGGTGGCCGTGCCGCTCACCCAGCCTGGGCTCGGTCATGACATCGACGAGGCACTGATCGCCCGCCTGGCCCGGCAGACCCTCCGCATCCCCGCTTAGAGCGTTCCACCGCCGGTCGTTCCGGACGGCCGGCCGGCCCACATGCCACGTCGCCCTCGACCGCGACGCCCTGTCCAGATCGGCGATTACCTCAGAACTGACTTATATCTAGACAAATCGCCCATTCAGCAGAAGCGTGCCGCTCTCCCGAATCACCGGATCTCCGCATAATGACCGCCCGGCTTTATACCGAAGGCGCAACTGCCGAAGCGGCGGCCCTGGATGTGCTTGAACGGTTTTTCCTGGGGTACCCCGTATGCGCCCCAGATGTCCAGGGAGTTGGTTTGCCATGACCGCAATGTTTCGAGTTCCGCGCAGCCGCGGCGCCCTCAGCGGGGCGCTCCTGGTACTGCTGGGCCTTTGGGGTGCGCTCGCGCCCCTTGCCGGCCCCTATTTCCATTTCGCGTTCGCTCCGGACAAGGCGTGGACCCTCACATCCGGCCGGGTCTGGCTGCAGATCGTGCCTGGCTGCGCCGCCATCCTCGGCGGCCTGACGACGCTGTCCAGCGCCAACCGGGCCTTCGCGGCACTGGGCGCCTGGCTGGGTGCGCTCGGTGGCGCGTGGTTCGCGGTGGGCGTGCCGCTGAGTGCGCTGTGGGCCGGGAAGGGCCATGCCCAGCTCGGACAGGCCGTCGGAGACACGAACCGTCAGGTGGCCGAGCAGGTCGCGCTTCTGTACGGGCTCGGCGCCGTCGTCGTGTTCATCGCCGCGCTCGCCCTCGGCCGCCTCGCGGTCGTCGGGGTCAAGGACGCCCGTCTCGCCGAGGAGGAGGAGGCGTACGCCGAGGACGCTCCGGCCCCGGGGCCGCCCCAGGACCGGTCCGAACCGCTCCCGGCGACACCGCCGGCGGCCCGAACCGAACAGGTGCCGGCCACCCCGCCCGAGCCGATGGCGCCACGGACCGTGGGCTCGGCGGACGTCAAGGTGGCGGGGGCGCCCGAGACCGAGGAGACACGCACCACCCGCCGGCCGGGCGCGAACGCCTGACGGCTTCGCGCGCGGCGGAGGACAGCGACCGCCGTCTCGTGGCGTACGCGCTCGCCCTCCTCGTGCTCGGCGGCCACTCCGGGTCGCAGAGCGCGACGGCACTCAGCTCCGGTAGATGTCGAGCACGGCGCGCGCGGACGCGGCGATCCGGTCGCGCAGTTCCTGGGGCGCCAGCACCTCGGCCTCGCCTCCGAACTTCAGGAGTTCGACGTGGGCGTGCCGGACCGACTCGATCGGGATGACGGTGCGTACCCAGCCCGACTCGTCGGGTTCGCCGGCGTTCTCCTGCGCCGCCCGGATCACCGCCGGTGTGAGCAGGTGGCGGATTCGCCGCATCCCCTCGGGCGAGAAGCGGACGACCGCCTCTCCGGTGAACATGGTGCTGCGGAATCGGTCGAGGCAGGCCCGCCAGAACTCGGTGAGGTGAAAGTCCACGGGCCGTTCGAAGATCTCCTCGAGGGTCTCCAGCTTCAGGATGCGGTCGACGCGGTAGGTGCGGTCGCCGCCGTCCGAACGGGCGATGAGGTACCAGTTGCCCGCCTTGAGGACCAGCCCCAGCGGGTTCAGCGTGCGGGTCACCTCGGACGGGGTCCTCCACCGCCGGTAGTGGACGTGCAGCCGGCGCTGGTTCCACACGGCGTCGGCGACCGCGCTCAAGTATGGCGTCGGGTCACCCCCGTGGAACCAGCCGGGCACGTCCAGATGGAACCGTTCACGGACCCGCCCGGCGCGTTCGGCCAGGCCCTTGGGCAGCGCGGCCATCAGCTTCAGCTCGGCCGCGGCGAGGACCGTGCCCAGGCCGAGCTCGGCGGCGGGCCCGGGCATGCCGGTCAGGAACAGCGACTCGGCCTCCTCGGTGGTGAGGCCGGTCAGCCGGGTGCGGTAGCCGTCCACCAGCTGGTAGCCACCGGCCGGCCCGCGATCGGCGTAGACGGGTACGCCTGCCGCCGACAGCGACTCGACGTCCCGGTAGATCGTGCGCGGCGAGACCTCGAGCTCGTCCGCCA
>JAOPYL010000094.1 GCA_025964625.1 Actinoallomurus sp.
GGTTCCATCGCGCGGTCGAACATCGCGAGGATCACCACGAAATCCTGCTTCCCGTCTGGCGGATCCTCACCAGGCGAAGGCCTCCGGGGACGGCCCTGGACCCGGGAAGATCTCGTCCAGGGCCGCCAGGAACTCATCCGACAGCTCCAGCTTGACCGCACGCAGGGCCGAGTCGAGCTGCGTCTGTGTGCGCGGGCCGACGATCGGGCCGGTCACCCCGGGCCGGGTGAGCAGCCAGGCCAGGCCGACGTCGCCGGGCTCCAGGCCGTGCTTGTCGCAGAGGTCCTCGTATGCCTGGATGCGCGCCCGCTGAGTGGGATCGGCCAGCACCTCCGCGCTGCGCCCGGACGTCGAGCGTGAACCGCCACCTCCGCGCTCCTTGCGGAGTACTCCGCCGAGCAGCCCGCCATGCAGTGGCGACCAGGGGATCACTCCGAGGCCGTACGCTTGCGCGGCCGGGATGATCTCCATTTCGGCGCGCCGCTCGACCAGGTTGTACAGGCACTGTTCGCTGACGAGCCCGAGCGAGCCGCTCCGAGCCGCCGTTTCATTGGCGCGGGCGATGTTCCAGCCGGGGAAGTTGGAGGACCCGACGTACAGGATCTTGCCCTGCTGGACCAGGACGTCCATCGCCTGCCAGATCTCGTCCCAAGGCGTCGCCCGGTCGATGTGGTGGAACTGGTAGAGGTCGATGTAGTCCGTGCCGAGTCGCCGCAGGGAGGCGTCGACGGCCCGGCGGATGTTGAATGCGGACAGCTTGTCGTGGTTCGGCCAGACGTCGCCGGCGTCCGGGGCCATGTTGGCGTAGACCTTCGTCGCCAGAACCGTCTTGTCGCGGCGGTCGCCTCCCTTGGCGAACCAGGTGCCGATGATTTCCTCGGTGCGGCCCTTGTTCTCGCCCCAGCCGTAGACATTGGCGGTGTCGAAGAAGTTGATGCCCGCGTCCAGGGCGGAGTCCATGATCGCGTGGCTGTCGGCCTCATCGGTCTGCGGGCCGAAATTCATGGTGCCGAGGACCAGACGGCTCACCTTGAGTCCGGTGCGCCCGAGCTGCACATATTCCATGAGCAGCAGCTAAGCACTTGGAGTGCGCTCGAAGTCAAGGCGGCCGAGTCCGCGCAGCGCGCCGCCGGCGGGCGCCGGACGAGCCTGACCTCGGGGCTTCTGGCGAGGCGCTATCCGACGACCGAGCCGCAAGTGATGTTGATCGCTGATGCTGTGATGGTACGGGCCCGGTCGGACGCGGCGAAGGCGGCCACGTTGCCGACGTCCTCCAGGGTCGCCGCGCGTCCGAGCATGGTCCGCCCGACGATGTCGTCGGTGATCGCCTGGCGCCCGTCGAAACCCTCGGGGAGGGTCTCGGGTATCCCGCCTGTCTGCAGGGTGACGGCGCGGATGCCGTACGACCCGAGCTCGCAGGCCAGGTTCCGCCGCAGGGACTCGAGCGCGCCGAACGCGACCTGCAGCCCACCCAGGTGGGGCATCGGATCCCCGTAGCCGCCGAACATGAGGATCACCCCCGATCGCTGCCTGATCATGTGGCGCGCCGCCGCTCTCGAGGTCAGGAACATCGTTCTCACGGCGGTGATCACCGGCCGCTCGAAGTCCTCGAGCGACATCTCGGCGAGCGGCATCCCCTGGACGTCGCCGTGCGAGAGGAGATTGAAGGAGATGTCGAGACTCCCGGCCTCCGCGGCCACCGCGTCGGCGTGCTCGTCGACCGCCCTCTCATCCAGGGCGTCGACGCGCGCCGTCTCGGCGACCCCTCCCGAGGAACGGATCTCCTTGGCCACCACCTCCAGGCTCTCCAGCGTCCGCCCGGCGAGATACACCCGCGCCCCCTCACCGGCGAAGGCGCGTGCCACCACGCCCCCGATCGAGCCGCCCGCTCCGTAGATCACGGCGTTCTTGCCCTCGAGCAACACGTCATGCCTCCTGTCTGCGCGGTCTCCACCGCGTGATCCGGGTGAGTCCGTACGAGGTGCGGGCCGGCGCCGGCCCGCACCCCGTACGGAGAGAGGTGCGTCGTGGCATCAGCCGACCCGCAACTTGGCGAGCAGTTCCTCCATGCGCTCGTCGGACTCGCGGACGCCCCGTTCCATGCCGGCAGCGACCATCCCGTCGCGGTCCTCGACCGACTGGAAGCTGGAGACCGAGCGCACCAGCGTCCTGTCGTCGCGTTCCTCGAAGGTGAGCGTCTCCAGGGCGACGTGGCCGGGCGCGCCCTCGAACTCGAAGGTCTGCACGGTGCCATCCGGCGACGGGGTGCCATGGAAGACCCCGTGGAAGCCGTACTCATTTCCCTCGGCGTCCCTGGAGACGTATCGCCACCTGCCGCCGTCGCGGGGCTCGTGGTAGTCGAAGGTCATGGTGAGGTCGCGCGGGCCCAGCCACTGCACCAGCAGCTCCGGGTCGCTGTAGGCGCGGAACACCAGGTCGCGCGGCGCGTCGAACTCCCGCGTGATAACGATCTGGGGCATGCCGGGCTCCGCGGTGATCTGGGTCTTACCCATCGTCGTTTCCCTTCACTGGAACCGCCTTGTCGCGGTCGGGGTCGTCCTTCCGGTCGCCTTGCAGCGCCGCGAGCAGCTCGTCGAGCCGCTCATGGCTCTCGTCCCAGAACCGCTGGTAGCAGGCCAGCCACGTGGTCACCTCACGGAGCGGCTCGGCCTCCAGGTGGCTGAGCCGGGCGGTCGCCCGGCGGGTGCGCGAGATGAGACCCGCGTTCTCCAGAACCTTGAGGTGCCGGGAGATCGCCGGCTGGGACACGTTGAACGGCGCGGCGAGCTCGGCGACGGTCGCGTCGCTCTCGGTCAGTCGCGTCAGGATCGCGCGCCGGGTCGGATCCGCGAGCGCCCCGAACACGAGGCTGAGCCGATCGACCGCCATCCATAACCAACTCCTTCTAGAACGAGTAGGTTAATAATGTGCTCGCACGCTGCCCCTGTCAATCGCCGAACGCGGCATCGATGGGGCGGCGATCCGGGACATGCCAAGGCGGTGGCGGTCAGCGGGACTGGTCCGGCATCACTTCGGATCAACGAGGGCGCGGACCCCGGCCACTGAGGAGGTGTGATCGGTCGTCCGTTGCGGGTCAAAAGGCAGTGGTGAATTCTGCTCTTACGAGAGGATAGGTTGAGTGTACGGAATGACCTGTGGCATCGCGGTCCGC
>JAOPYL010000103.1 GCA_025964625.1 Actinoallomurus sp.
ACCTCGCCGCGCTGGCCGGCTCCGGCCCGGGCGGCCGGATCATCAGGGCCGACGTCGAGGCGGCGGTACGGGAGGGCGGTCCCGCGGCCGCGCCGCCCGCCGAGCGCACCGAAGCCGTACGCCCGCAGGACCCGGACACCGAGCAGGTGCCGCTGAGCCGGATCCGCAAGGTCACCGCGCGCAGGCTCGCGGAGAGCATGCGCACCGCGCCGCACTTCTACCTGACGCGGGTGGTCGACGTCGAGGAGCTGCTCGGCTTCCGGACCACTCTCAACGCCGCCCTGGCTCCGGTGAAGGTCAGCGTCAACGACCTGATCGTCAAGGCGTGCGCCACAGCGCTGCGCGCCAACCCGGTGCTGAACGTGTCGTTCACCGAGGAGCACCTCCTCGTGCACAAGCGGGTGAATGTGGGCGTTGCGGTGGCGCTGGAAGACGGCCTGGTCGTGCCGGTGATCCGCGACGCCGACGCGAAGAGCGTCTCGCGGATCGGCACGGAGACCCGCGAGATGGCCGGGCGGGCGCGCGAGCAGCGCCTCACACCCCAGGAGATGTCCGGCGGCACGTTCACCGTCAGCAACCTGGGCATGTTCGGCGTGGACGCCTTCACCGCCGTGATCAACCCGCCGGAGGCGGCCATCCTCGCCGTGGGCGCCACCCGGCAGGACGTCGTGTTCCGCGACGGCGAGGTCGTGCCCCGCAACCGGATGACCCTGACGCTCTCGGTCGATCACCGAGCCTGCGACGGGGCGACCGGGGCGGCCTTCCTCGGTCAGCTCGCCGACCTGCTGGAGAACCCGCTGCGCATCATCGCGTGACGCGGCCCCGAGCGGGGGCGCCCCGTCCGTGGATGGCCACGGACGGGGCGTCCCTTTCCAAACTGGTCCGCCCGGCCCCCGTCACCGACAAGGGGCAGTACCGGCCACCGCCACGTGCGCCGCGCGGGCGAGGGGCTCACATGGGGCGGTACGGGCCCTGCGCGGAGAACGGCCCGGGCGGTGGCGGGCCGAAGGACTGGCCCGGCTGCAGGAAGCCCGACTGGCCCGGCAGGGCCCACGGCGGCACGAGCGGGCGTGTCTGCCTGACCTGGAATGCCTGCCGTGCGACATGCATGAGGTTCATCAGGTCCAGTCGGCGGCGGTAGAACCAGGCCGGCTCGGCGACTCCGCGTTCGGCTCGCTGGTGCAGCAGCGCCAACTCGGTCGCGGCGAGCTGGTAGTCGCCCATCGCGCGGGCAGCCGCCGTCCCTCCGGCCATGCGGGCCCACTGCCGGGCACGGCGCCGCAGCCCGATGTTGCCGAGCATGTGGACGTCCTGTGGGGTGACGAGCCCGGTCGCGGCGTACATCGGCAGGTGGAGGTGGATGAGCCGGACGGTCTGCCGGCGCTCCCGGACCACGGTGACGATCAGGCCGATGAGGATGCAGAAGTCGATGCCGTACGCGATCGTCAGGCCTTTGAGGCCGAAGGCGGTGGAGAAGTTCCACGCCCCGTGCAGCAGCATCGCCGCGCACAGCCCGGCGACGGGCGCCGCGACCCGCGCAGCCCCCCGGTTCAGCGCGGCATAGGCCACCCCGAGGCCGGTCATGGAGGTGAAGAGCGGGTGGCCGAACGGGGAGATGACCCCGCGCATGATGAAGACGGCCTCGAGATTGTGCTGGTTGATCGCCCGCATGTAGTAGGAGACGTTCTCCATCATCGCGAAGCCCAGCGCGACCATGCCCGCGTAGATGATGCCGTCGGTGAGCCCGTCCAGCTCATGGCGGCGGAACCACAAGAACCCGAACAGCACGGTCCCCTTGAGCGACTCCTCCACCAGCGGAGCCCCGACAGAGGCGGTGACGAGCTCGCCCCTGTCCCCGAAGACCGGTTTGGTCAGCAGCTCATAGCCGGCGGTGTTGAGCACCAGCGCGCCCAGCACCGCCACGCCCGCCCCCCACATGAAGGCGAACAGCAGGGCCCGCCACGGCTCAGGCTCCAGCCGGTCCAGCATCAGCACGAGCGCCACGAGCAGCGGCACCGGCACGATCGCCAGCGCGAACCCGACCAGGAACGACGCCCCGTTCAGCGCATCGAGGCCCAGGACCACGAGAGCGCACAGCGATGAGACGATGAGCCCGACGATCAGGCCGACGGGAGCCCTGCCCGGCATGCGACCTTCGAGGATCGCTTTGGGATCAACGCGCGCCATGTCGCGACATTAACCCTCAGTGGAGCAGCGGGTCGATCGCCACGGCCAGGAACAGCAGGGCCAGGTAGGCGTTCGAGAGATGGAAGTAGCGCATCGGCTTGAGCACCGCGCCGGTGGTGCCCGCGCGGACCCGGCCGAGCAGCCGGTAGGCCTCCACCAGGGAGGCGACGCCGAGCACGGCCGCCACGACCGGGTAGAAGACCGTCGTGTGGGCCACCGGCCAGAGCACCAGCGAGGAGGCCACCGTGACCCAGGTGTAGGCGATGACCTCGATCGCGACCCGCCGGTCGGTGGCCACGACCGGCAGCATCGGGATGTTCGCGGCCGCGTAGTCCTCGCGGTAGCGCATGGCGAGCGTCCAGGTGTGCGGCGGCGTCCAGAAGAACACGACCAGGAACAGCACGAGCGGCGTCCACGACAGGCTGTTCGTGAGCGCCGCCCAGCCGATCATGACGGGCATGCAGCCGGCTATGCCGCCCCACACGACGTTCTGCTTGGTGCGCCGCTTTAGCAGCAACGAGTAGACGAAGACGTAGAACAGGATCGCGAACACCGACAGCCCGGCGGCCAGCCAGTTGACGGCGAACCCCAGGAACGCCGTGGACGCCACCCCCAGAGTGATCCCGAACACGACGGTCTCTCTCGGGGTGACCTGCACCATCGGCAGCGGCCGCCGGCGGGTGCGGCGCATCTTGGCGTCGATATCGCGGTCGATGTAGCAGTTCAGCGCGTTGGCGCTGCCGGCGGACAGCATGCCGCCCACCAGCGTGGCGATGACCGGCCAGAGCGGCGGCAGGCCCCCGGCCGCGAGGAACATCACCGGTAGCGTAGTGATCAGCAGCAGCTCGATGATCCGCGGCTTTGTGAGCGCCACGTAGGCGCGGATGAGCGCGCTGAACGGACGACGGTTGGGGGCCGTCGGCGCAGGCGTCGTCACGGGACGGTTGATGACCACCGTCACCGGACGTTCACCGGCGCGTTCACGACGTAAAGGGGCACTGTGACTGATCCTCGTATCCTTGCCGCCACTTGGCTCTGACTCACCGGCCTCGGCCGCGCCATCACTGTAACCCCGGTCTTCGCGCACACCGTCACCGGGGTGGACGGCCCCACCTGGTTAACTCCGCGATCCGGGGGAAATGCCATACGAGAACACACCGTTAACGTCATATAGAGCCCTGCATCCGGCAAATAGCCCGAGCGATAGGCTCACTGGAGGCCCCGGCAGTGGCCTGATCACGGTGCTCTTTTCGCTGGGGGGCGGGTCGCCGGGACATGGCACGTAGTCGAGAGGAGCCTGGAGCGTCTCGTGAGTACCGATAAGACCTTCGAATGGACCGAGCTGGACCAGCGGGCGGTGGACACCATCCGCGCGCTCGCCATGGATGCGGTCGAGCAGGCGGGCTCCGGTCATCCCGGGACCGCGATGAGCCTCGCCCCGGCCGCCTACCTCCTGTTCCAGCGGCTGATGAAGCACGATCCCACCGCCCCGGACTGGCCTGGGCGCGACCGGTTCGTGCTGTCCGCCGGCCACACCAGCCTGACGCTGTACATCCAGCTGTACCTCTCCGGATACGGGCTGACGCTGGAGGACATCAAGAGGCTGCGCACATGGGGCAGCCTCACGCCCGGCCACCCGGAGCACGGGCACACCGTCGGCGTCGAGACGACCACCGGGCCGCTCGGCCAGGGGCTGGGGAACGCCGTCGGTATGGCGATGGCGGCACGGCGGGAGCGGGGTCTGTTCGACCCGGACCCGGCCTGGGGGGAGAGCCCGTTCGACCACTACATCTGGTCGATCGTCTCCGACGGTGACATCGAGGAGGGCATCAGCCACGAGGTCAGCTCCATCGCGGGCCATCAGAAGCTCGGCAACCTCATCGTCATCTATGACGACAACGACATCTCGATCGAGGACCACACGCAGATCGCCATGTCCGAGGACGTGGCCAAGCGCTACGAAGCCTACGACTGGCATGTGCAGACGATCGACTGGACCGCGGGCCGCGTATACCGGGAGGACCCCGAGGCGCTCTACCGCGCACTGGTGGCCGCCCAGGAGGAGACCGAGCGGCCGTCACTTATCGTGCTGCGCACGATCATCGGCTGGCCGGCGCCGAACAAGCAGAACACCGGCAAGGCCCACGGCTCGGCCCTCGGCGCCGAGGAGGTCGCCGCGACGAAGAGGGTGCTCGGCCTGGACCCCGACAAGACCTTCGACGTGCCGCAGGACGTCCTCGAGCACACCCGCGAGGTGATCGAGCGCGGCCGTGAGCTGCACGCCCGGTGGACGGAGGCCTTCGAGGCGTGGCGGGCCGCCCATCCGGATCGGGCCGCCGAGTTCGACCGCATCCATGGGCGACGGCTGCCGGAGGGCTGGGCCGCCAAACTGCCGGAGTTCGAGGCCGGCAAGCCCCTCGCGACCCGGGCGGCGTCCGGAGAGGTCCTCAAGGCCATCGGGCCGGTGCTGCCCGAACTGTGGGGCGGCTCCGCCGACCTGGCCGAGAGCAACCTGACGACGATCAAGGGTGAGCCGTCCTTCGTCCCCGAGGAGCATCAGACCAAGGAGTTCCCCGGTAACCGCTACGGCCGCACGCTGCACTTCGGCGTCCGCGAGCACGGGATGGGCGCGATCCTGAACGGGATCACGCTGCACGGCGGCACCCGCCCGTACGGCGGCACGTTCCTCATCTTCAGCGACTACATGCGCCCGGCGGTACGCCTGGCCGCCCTGATGAAGCTGCCGGTCACGTACGTGTGGACGCATGACTCCATCGGCCTGGGCGAGGACGGCCCGACCCACCAGCCGGTCGAGCACCTGTGGGCGCTGCGCGCGATCCCCGGGCTCGACATGGTGCGGCCCGCGGACGCCAACGAGACGGTCGTCGCCTGGCGGACGATCCTCGAGCACACGGACCGCCCCGCGGGCCTGGCGCTGACCCGGCAGAAGGTGCCGACGCTCGACCGTACGGAGTACGCCTCCGCGGAGGGCGTGGCCAAGGGCGGGTACGTCCTTGCCGACGCGTCCAACGGGCGGCCCGGGGTCATTCTCATCGCCACCGGCAGCGAGGTCCACATCGCCCTGGAGGGCAGGGAGATTCTCGAGCGTGAGGGCACGCCGACGCGGGTGGTGTCGATGCCGTCCGTCGAGTGGTTCGAGGAACAGGACGATGCCTACAAGCAGCAGGTGCTGCCGCCCTCGGTGCGGGCCCGGGTGTCCATCGAGGCCGGGGTCGCCCTCGGCTGGCGCTCTTACATCGGCGACGCGGGCGAGAGCGTGAGCCTCGAGCACTTCGGCGCGTCGGCCGACTACCAGACGCTGTACAAGCAGTTCGGCTTCACGGCCGACCGGGTCGTGGACGCGGCTCGCGCCAGCCTCACGAAGTTGGGCGCGGCCGGCCAGGGTTCGACGACCGGGAATTGAGGAGAGAGATGAGCGAGATCCTGAAGAAGCTCTCTGAGGAGGGCGTGTCCATCTGGCTCGACGACATCAGCCGCGAGCGTCTCGTGACCGGTAACCTCGAGCGGCTCATCCGGGAGAAGTACGTCGTCGGCGTGACGTCCAACCCGACGATCTTCGCCAAGGCGCTGAGCAAGGGCTCGGCCTACGACGAGCAGGTCCGTGAGCTCGCCGTGCGCGGCGTCGACGTCGAGACGGCCGCCCGGGCCATCACCACGTACGACATCCGGTGGGCGGCCGACGTGCTGCGGCCCGTCTACGACCGCACCGACGGCATCGACGGCCGGGTGTCGATCGAGGTCGACCCGCGGCTGGCCCACGAGACGGAGAAGACCGTCGCGGAGGCGAAGGCGCTGTGGTGGCTGGTCGACCGGCCCAACGTCTTCATCAAGATCCCGGCGACGCTCGGCGGGCTGCCGGCGATCACCGAGACGCTCGCCCGGGGCATCAGCGTCAACGTCACGCTGATCTTCTCGCTGGAGCGTTACGGCCAGGTCGTCGACGCCTTCTACGAGGGCCTTGAGAAGGCCAGGGCCAACGGCCACGACCTGTCGCGGATCGAGTCGGTCGCCTCCTTCTTCGTCAGCCGCGTCGACACCGAGATCGACAAGCGGCTCGAGAAGCTGGGCCGCACCGACCTGCGTGGCAAGGCCGGCATCGCCAACGCCCGGCTCGCCTACGAGCTGTTCGAGAAGAAGACCGGCACGGACCGATGGAAGGCGCTCAAGGACGCGGGCGCCCGCCCGCAGCGCCCGCTGTGGGCGTCGACCGGCGTCAAGGACCCGAACTACCGCGACACCATGTACGTCGAGGAGCTCGTGGCCCCCAATACGGTCAACACCATGCCGGAGGCGACCCTGGAGGCCGTCGCCGACCACGGGGAGATCCGCGGCAACACGATCCAGGGTCGCTACGACGAGGCCCGCGAGCACATGGCCGCTCTCAAGGAGGCCGGCGTCGACTACGACGACGTGGTGAAGGTCCTTGAGGAGGAGGGCGTCGAGAAGTTCGAGACGTCCTGGAACGGTTTGCTCGAAACGATCAAGCGCGAGCTGGAGGACAAGGCCTCGTGACATTGCGAGTGACCGCCGGCGGCGTCTCGGTCACCGTCCAGGGCGACGCGGTCCACGAGGCCGAGGACGCTCTGGGGCGCCTGGCGGCCGACGGCGTGCCGGCGGCACTCATGGCCAAGAACGCGAGCCTGTGGGGTCCCGGCGCGGCGGAGGAGGCCGCACGGCGACTCGGCTGGGTGGACCTGCCCGAGACGTCGCGCCGGCTGCTCCCCCGCCTCGCCGAGCTGACGGCGCGCTTCGCCGGCCTCGACCACGTCGTGCTCGCCGGCATGGACGGGTCCTCGCGGGCCGCCGAGGTGATCACTCGGACCCATGGCGCGGAGCTGACGGTGCTCGACACGGTCGACCCGCATCAGGTGCGGCGGGCGGTCGCCGACCGCCTCGACCGGACGGTTTTCGTCGTATCCGGCAAGAGCTGCGGCACGATCGAGACCGACAGCAACCGGCGCATCTTCGAGCGGGCGTTCCGCGCGGCGGGCATCGATCCGGCCGAGCGGATCGTCGTGGTCACCGACCCCGGTTCACCGCTCGAGACGTCGGCGGCCGAGGCCGGCTACGCGGTGGTATCCGCCGACCCGGACGTGGCCGGCTGCTACGGCGCACTGACCGCCTTCGGGCTGGTGCCCAGCGCGCTGTGCGGGGTCGACGTCCGACGGCTGCTCGACGAGGCGTCGGCGCTCGCGCCGGCGCTCGGCCTGCCGTACGACAACCCGGGGCTGGTGCTCGGCGCGGCCCTGGGCACGGCGGCGGCGCGTGGCCACGACAAGCTCCTCGTGACCGACAACGGCTCGGGCCTCGCCGGTTTCGCCGACTGGGCCGAACAGCTGATCGCCGAGTCGACCGGCAAGGACGGCAACGGCATCCTGCCGGTCGTCCTCGATGGCATGGCCACGCCCGGGTTCGGCTTCGCCGACGACGTGCGGCGGCTGGTCTTGGGCGAACACGCCGAGGACGTCGGGCTGGCGGTGTCCGGCCCGCTGGGCGCGCAGATCCTGCTGTGGGAGTACGCCACGGCCGTGGCCTGCCGGATCATCGGCGTGAATCCGTTCGACCGGCCATGCGTGCAGGAGTCCGCGGAGGACGCGGCGGTCCTGCTGCGGGGCTCGGAGGAGAGCTGCGCGCCGACGGTCATCGCCGGCGAACCGGCCCTGGTGGACGGCCACGTCGAGGTGCACGGCGACGAGGACGTGCTCACGGGGGCCAAGAATCTCCCCGGTGCGTTGGAGGCGGTGATCAGCGCGGTCCCGGGCGGCGGTTACCTCGCCGCCACGGCCTACCTGGACAGGATCGGGGACGCGGCCGCCGCGGGGCTGCGGCCGCTGCTCGCCCAGCGGGTCGCCGAGGCGCGGAACGCCCCGGCCACCTTCGGCTGGGGGTCGCGGGTCCTGCATTCGACCGGGCAGTTCCACAAGGGCGGTCCTCAGGTCGGCGCGTTCCTGCAGATCACCGGGAGGGTCACCGGCGATCTTGACGTGCCGGGCAGGCCGTACGGCCTGGCGGCGCTGCAGCTCGCTCAGGCGTTCGGCGACCTGCGGGCGCTGCGTTCGCGAGGCCGCCCGGCCGTGCGCCTGCACCTGCGGGACCGGGCGGCAGGCCTGGCTCAACTGGAGACCGCGCTGGGCGGCTGACGTGATTCGGCATGCACCCCGACCCACCTAACCGCCTTTTAGCGGGCCTGGGCCGCGTTCTGCGCCAAATACCTGCATCTGCTGGAACGATCGGAGAACCACGTCATTTTGGGTGATAAGACGCGGTCTGGAGAATGGAACAATGCAGAAGACCGACGTCCGCGGCGGCGTGCACCTCGTGCCGACGGAAGAAGATCGTGCACGACGCCGTGGTTCCGGAAGATGGTCACCGGCACGGCAGTCCGCCGATGACCGTCCGTGTACGACCGCCGGGCGACGCCGCCCGCGGCCAGGGCGCCCGGCCAGCCGGGCGCACCACTGCCCAGGGAGGACGGGGATGTTGGGCATGAGATGGCCCGCCGGACCAGTCGGGACGCAGAACGGAGACAGCAAATGAAGGGGACCGAGAAGGTGCTCAACAACCAGCTCCGCGATCCCCGGGACAAGCGTCTGCCACGCGTGGCCGGGCCGTGTGTGCTGGTGCTGTTCGGGGTTACCGGCGACCTGGCCCGCAAGAAGCTGCTACCCGCGATCTACGACCTGGCCAACCGGGGCCTGTTGCCGCCCGGCTTCGCGGTCGTCGGCTTCGCCCGCCGTGACTGGGAGCACCAGGACTTCCAGCAGCTCGCGTATGAGGCGGTCAAGGAGCACGCGCGCACGCCGTTCCGGGAGGACGTCTGGAACCAGCTCGCCGAGGGCATCGTGTTCGTCCCGGGCACGTTCGACGACCCGGAGGCGTTCGAGACGCTGGCAAAGACCGTCAAGGAGCTCGACGAGAAGCGCGGCACGGGTGGCAACTACGCGTTCTACCTGTCGATCCCGCCGAAGTTCTTCCAGGAGGTCGTCAAGCAGCTGCAGCGCAGCGGGCTGTCGCAGCCGTCGGAGGGCTCCTGGCGCCGCGTCGTCATCGAGAAGCCGTTCGGTCACGACCTGGCGAGCGCGCGCGAGCTGAACGCCATCCTGCACGAGGTGTTCCCCGAGGAGTCGATCTTCCGGATCGACCACTACCTCGGCAAGGAGACGGTGCAGAACATCCTGGCGCTGCGCTTCGCCAACACGCTGTACGAGCCGATCTGGAACCGGTCCTACGTCGACCACGTGCAGATCGCGATGGCCGAGGACATCGGTATCGGCGGCCGGGCGGGCTACTTCGACGGTATCGGCGCCGCCCGTGACGTGATCCAGAACCACCTGCTCCAGCTGCTCGCGCTGACCGCGATGGAGGAGCCGGTCTCGTTCGACGCCGACTCCGTGCGTGCCGAGAAGGCGAAGATCCTCTCCGCCGTGCGGCTACCGCCCGACCTGGACACCTACACCGTGCGAGGCCAGTACACCGCCGGTTGGGAGGGCGGCATGAAGGTGCCCGGCTACCGCGAGGAGGAGGGCATTCCGCCCAACTCCCGCACCGACACCTACGCGGCGATGAGACTGGACATCGACACACGCCGCTGGGCCGGCGTGCCGTTCTACCTCCGCACCGGCAAACGGCTGGCCCGCCGCGTCACCGAGGTGGCGCTGCTGTTCCAGAAGGCCCCGCACCTGCCGTTCGCCGAGACCGACACCGAGGAACTGGGGCAGAACGCCCTGGTGATCAGGGTGCAGCCCGACGAGGGCGTGACGTTGCGGTTCGGGTCGAAGGTGCCGGGCACCTCGATGGAGGTCCGCGACGTCAACATGGACTTCGACTATGGCGAGTCGTTCACCGAATCCTCGCCCGAGGCCTACGAACGGCTGCTGCTGGACGTACTCATCGGCGACCCACCGCTGTTCCCGCGCCAGGAGGAGGTCGAGCTGTCCTGGCAGATCCTCGATCCGGTCGAGGAGTACTGGGCGAAGCGCGGGGAGCCTGAGCCGTACCCGGCGGGTACCTGGGGCCCGAAGTCGGCGGACGAGATGATGGCCCGCGACGGCCGAGCGTGGAGGCGACTCTAAGCATGATCATCGATCTCACGAACACCAACACCCGAAAGATCCAGGACGCGCTGACCGCGGCACGGCACAGGATGGGCGGGCCCGCCACCGGCAAGGTGCTCACGCTGATCATCGTGACCGAGGAGGCGGCGCAGTACGACGCCGTGCGCGCCTCGGCGGAGTCCGCCAGGGAACACCCCTGCCGGATCCTCGCGGTCATCGCCCGCGGCGGCGCGGAGGAGTCCCGGCTCGACGCCGAGGTGCGCGTCGGCGAGACCGGTCCCGGTGAGACCGTGCTGCTTCGGTTGTACGGCCCCCTCGCCGAGCACGCCGACGCCGTGGTGCTGCCGCTGCTGGTGCCCGACACGCCGGTCGTGACGTGGTGGCCGGGCATGGCACCCCGGCATCCCGCCGCCGAGCCGCTCGGCGCCCTGGCCCAGCGCAGGGTCACCGACGCCACAAGCGCGGCCGAACCGCTCGACACGCTGAAGCAGCTGGCGGGGGCGTACAGCCCGGGCGACACCGACTTCGCCTGGGCCCGCATCACCCCGTGGCGCTCGCTGCTCGCGGCCGCCCTCGACCAGCCGCACGCGGACATCACCGCGGTCAAGGTAGAGGCCGAGCCGAACAACCCGAGCGCGGCGCTGCTCGGCGGCTGGCTGGCGGTCCGTCTCGGCGTACCCTGCGAGGTGTCCGCGTCGTACGGCCCGGGCATCACCGCCGTGCGCCTGTCCACCAAGTCCGGCGAGATCGCGGTGACGCGGCCGGACGGCCGGGTGGCGACCCTGTCCCGGCCCGACCAGCCGGACCGCCAAGTCGCGCTGCACCGGCGGCCGAACGCGGAGCTTCTCGCCGAGGAGCTGCGCCGCCTCGACCCCGATGAGGTCTACCACGAGGCCGTCGAGCGGTACGCCAAGGGCCTGGACGGGCCGGTCAAGGCGCCGCAGCGCGACGCGAAGGCGAAGGCGAAGGCAGAGGCGAAGGCAGAGGCGAAGACGAAAACGAAGGTCGAAGAGTCATGACCGTGCCCAGCGTCCTGGTCCATCGTGACCAGGAAGTGCTCGCCAAGGCCGTCGCGGCGCGGCTCGTGACCCGTCTCGTCGACGTCCAGACCGCGCGTGGCGGAGCTCATCTCGTGCTGACCGGCGGCGGCGTCGGCATCGCCGTGCTCGAAGAGCTGGCGGCCACCCCGGCGCACGACGCCGTCGACTGGCGCAGCCTCGACATCTGGTGGGGCGACGAGCGCTTCCTGCCGTCGGGCCACGAGGAGCGCAACGAGACGGCCGCCCGCAGGGCACTCCTGGACCGGGTGGACGTCGACCCGAAGCGGGTGCACCCGATGCCCTCCTCGGACCAGGGCGAGAGCCCCGAGGACGCGGCCGAACGCTACGCGGCCGAACTCCGCGCCGCGACCCGCCCGGATGACCACGGCCCGGTCCCCTCCTTCGACGTGCTGATGCTCGGCCTGGGCCCGGACGGGCATGTCGCGTCGCTCTTTCCCGGCATGCCGGCGTTGTACGAACAGCGTCCGGTGGTGGCCGTGCGCGGCGCACCCAAGCCGCCGCCGATCCGACTGACCCTCACTCTGCCGGCGATACAGACGGCGCGTGAGGTCTGGATCATCGCCGCGGGCGAGTCGAAGGCCAAGGCGGTACGCCTCGCGCTGTCCGACGCGGGGCCGGTGCAGGTTCCCGCCGCGGGGGCGCGCGGCCGGCAGCGCACGCTGTTCCTTCTCGACCGGGCCGCGGCGAGTGAGTTGCCGCCGACGATCGGCCGGATCGCCTCCCCCTGACGTGTGACGGCCACGCCCCCCACCTGGTGAGACGGAGGTCGCGGTGTCATAGTGAGATACGTGGCCGTCCGTTTCGCCGGATAGGGCACGGACGGCTCTTCGGCAAGTCAACGGAATAAGGCACGGCCTGACGGCATCAGGCCGCTCAGCTCGCGCGACATCGCGATGTCGCCGCCTCACCGGCTTCCGTGCCGATGCGACGAAACCCATACCTGATCGGCATCGCCCTGTCACCGTTCATCCGACGGTGACCACCTCGTGCTGAGCCGCCCCTTGTCCGCGCCGTGCACGTGCACCAGGGAGGGCATCATGAGGGCGGTCGTCTATCACGGACCCCGCGACGTGAGGGTCGAGCAGGTACCCGATCCGAGGATCGAAGCGCCGGGCGACGTACTCGTCAAGATCACGACTACCAATATCTGCGGTTCCGACCTTCACATGTACGAAGGCCGGACCGACCTGGAGCCTGGCCGGGTGCTCGGCCACGAGAACCTCGGCGAGGTGGTCGAAGTCGGCGGTGCCGTCGAGCACGTCCGGGTCGGCGACCGCGTCTGCATCCCCTTCAACGTCAGCTGCGGCTACTGCAAGAACTGTGAGCGCGGGCTCACGGGGTACTGCCTCACCATGAAGGACCCGGACGGTGCGGGCGCCGCCTTCGGGTTCGCGGGCTGGGGCCCCTACAACGGCGGGCAGGCAGAGTATCTCCGGGTCCCGCACGGTGACTTCATGTGCCTCGAGCTGCCGCACGAGAGAGCACTGAAGGAGACCGACTACGTGATGTGCGCGGATATCTTCCCGACGGGATACCACGCGACCCAGCTCGCCGGCGTGCGGCCCGGCGAGTCGGTCGTCATCTACGGCGCCGGGCCGGTCGGGCTCATGGCAGCGTACTCCGCGATCATCAAGGGCGCGGACCGGGTCATGGTGGTCGACCGTCATCCCGACCGGCTCCGGCTCGCCGAGGAGATCGGTGCCATCCCCGTCGATGATGCCAAGGCCCCGCCCATCGACCAGGTCATGGACCTGACTGACGGCGAAGGCGCCGACCGCGGCTGTGAGTGCGTGGGCTACCAGGCCCACGATCCCGAAGGCAACGAACATCCGAACATGACGATGAACAATCTCGTCGGCTCGGTCCGGCCCACCGGCACGTTCGGCGTCGTCGGCGTCTTCGTGCCCGAGGACCCGGTGGCCCCCGACGATCTCGCCAAGCACGGCGACATCGTCTTCGACTTCGGCGAGTTCTGGACCCGGGGCCAGGGAATGGGCACCGGCCAGTGCAACGTGAAGTCCTACAACCGTTACCTGCGCGATCTCATCGCGGACGAGAAGGCCAAGCCGTCCTTCGTGGTGTCCCACGAGCTGCCCCTCGACGAGGCACCGGAGGGCTACCGGCACTTCGATGCCCGCGACAACGGCTGGACGAAGGTGGTCCTGCATCCCTGAGGAGGACACGTGGATCACCTCCGGCGGGGGGCCGCCCGCACCGGCGGGACGGCAGCGCGTGGCGTGCCGCCGCTCACCGGGTTCGGCGCAGAAGAGTGATCATGCGCCAGGCCTCGGAGGAATCGAGTGGCACGCCCGCGTCGAAGTCGCCGTACTGCGCCACGATCTCGAGGCCACCGGCGAGGCGGATCGCGGCGTCCAGCTCGGTGGCCGTCCAGAAGCGGTACGGCACGACCCCCTGGATGACCTCGCCGCCGTCGACCGCGATGGTCACATGCTCGCTTACGACCTGGGTGATCGGGTCGAGCGCGTCCGACGGCTCCCCCCACCGCACACGTGCGCTCACGCCGTTCTCCTGCACGCTCCAGGCGGCCGAGACCCGCGGCGTATCGCTGAGCCGGTCGGCCGGGTGGCTCATCTCGATGACCGCGAGGCCGCCGTCGGCGAGGTGCTCTCGGGCACACGTGAGGTACGAGACGAAGGCGTCGAGCGTCATCAGGTGCGCGGTCGAGTCGAGCATCGTGATGACCAAGTCGAACCGGCTGCTGAGCCGGAAGTCGGTCATGTCGGCCTGCACCACGTCCAGCGGGAGCCCGCACCCCTGCTTCCGCGCGTAGGCGCACATCGCCGGGCTGAGGTCGAGGGCGGTGGCCGGGACCCCCCGGCGGGCGAACTCGCGCGCGTGCTCGGCCGGACCCGCGGCCAGTTCAAGGACCGTACGCGCCTCCCCCGACCAGCTGCGCAGAGCATCCACTTCGGCGATCACGTCACGGAACGAACAGGCCAGTGCGTACGCCCACGGGTGGTCATAGATCACCATCCAATGGTCGCAGAGTTGACCGGGCGCACCGCGCCGGGCAGGCTCGGCGGCGATGGGTTGGAGTCACCTTTGCACATGCCGATGGATGAGGCGCTCGCCGATGTGGCGCTGGTGGGACCGTACTTCTCGGTGGGCACCGACCCGGACGTCGCCGGTCATCCGCTCTGGCGGCCGTTCACCGAGCTGCACGGGCACGCGCTGGCCGGCCAGATCGAGGCCGTGCAGCTCCGGCTGGGCACCGCGGAGGCCCGTGTCGCCGCGTCGATCCTGTTCCAGGGCATCGCGGGACGCCTGTGGTCTCCGGTCCTGGCCACGGCCGTCGCGCACGGAGTGGTGCCCGACCTGGACCCGGCACGGACGTACTGGCGGGCGGCCTCCCCGGGGCCGGTCCTGCTGTCGGCGCCCGGCGCGGGCGGGCTGCGCGCCGACGCGGACACCGTACGCCGCGTGGTCGCCGACCGGTTTCTGCGTCCGCTCGTCGCGGCGGCCGGCTCGGTCACCCCGGTCGCCGAAGGACTGCTCTGGGGCAACGCCGCCTCGGCTCTGGTGGGCACGCTGACGGTGCTGGCCGAAGCCCGCCCCCGGCACTCGGCGACCGGCCGCCGCCTCGTCGAGGACCTCCTGCGCACGCCTCCGCTCCGCGGCACGGGGGTGCTCGGGCCGTGCGGCTTCCGCAGGCGGAGCTGCTGTCTGTACTACCGCGTGCCCGGCGGCGGCAAGTGCGGCGACTGCGCTCTCCTGTGACCGGTCTGCGGGGTCACTCGACTACGGCACCTGGGAGGCCGCACTCACGATCTCGTGGACCAGGCCGTAGTCGAGCGCCTGCTCCGCGGTGAGCAGGAGGCCCTGGCGGGCGTCGTGCCGGATCTCGTCCACCTCGCGGCCGCTGACCTCCGCCAGCTGGATGTACAACGCGTCCACGCGCCGCCGGTGCTCCGCCTCGAAGGCCGCGACCTCGTCCGCCTCGCCGCCGAAACGCGCACGCGGCTCGGTCAGCCGCAGCGTCGCGAGGGGCGTCATCCGCCGCCGCAGGGCCGCAGCGAGCACGGCGAGGACCGCGCCCCCGACCTGACCGGATACGAGGACGTGCACCGGGCAGCTGAGGATGCCGATCGTATCGGCGACCGCGAACGCCGCCTCGAGCTCACCGTCGTGCGTGCGCAGGTGCAGGGCGACCGGGTCCTCCCCCGCCGCGTCGAGCATCATGAGCCTGGCGCAGAGCTCCGTCGCATGTGCACCGTCCAGCTGACCGGCCGCGAGCACGATGCGGCGGTCGAGCAGCAGGTCGGCGGCGGTGGGCTGGACGCGGTCGTGCGGTGACGCCTCGCGGGGGTCCTGCCGGGACGGCTCCCCCGGGAACTCCAGCGGAAACGGTGGCATGGCCATTGTCGCGATCCTCGGTACGGGTTCCCTCCCGACGTTACCCGGCCCGCTCCGGGCGATGTGCGCCGCCCGGGCCGCTCCGGGGACGGGCGGATTCCGAGCGCCCGTGACACGTACGCGGACATGCTCGGTACCGTGCTGTCCATGATCGATGAGCCACGCCTGCCCGCCTTGCGCCCGGACGACCTGACCGACGAGCAGCGTGACGTCTACGAC
Organism: Actinoallomurus sp.; assembly: GCA_025964625.1. Lineage (GTDB taxonomy): Bacteria > Actinomycetota > Actinomycetes > Streptosporangiales > Streptosporangiaceae > Actinoallomurus. Next base: position 15,917 of record JAOPYL010000103.1, read on the forward strand.
GCGATCGTCGGCGGACCGCGCCCCGGGCACGTGTTCTCCTTCGTCGACGACGAGGGACGGCTGCTCGGCCCGTTCAACGCGATGCTCTACAGCCCCGCCGTCGGCGACGCCCTGCAGGGCCTCGGCGCTGCGCTGCGCTTTCGCACGAGCTTCACCAAGCGCGAGCGGGAGATCGCGACGCTTGTCGTCGCCGCGCACCTCCGCGCGGACTACGAGTGGTACGCGCACGAACGGGTCGGCCGGCGGGCGGGCCTGACCGACGCCGAACTGGCCGCGCTCCGGGCCGCCGTGGAGCCGGTCCTGCCCGACGCACGGGAACGGATCGTCTACGAGGCCGCCCGGGCGCTCGCCGTCGACGGCGATCTGACCGGCCCGGTGTTCACCGAGGCGACGGCGACGCTCGGCCGGCCCGCGGTGGTGGAGCTCGTGACGCTCGTCGGGTACTACTCCGCGCTGGCGCTGCAGATGCGGGTGTTCCGCGTCGGCGTGCCGGAGGGAGAGAGCCCGCCGTCGTGGCCCGGCGGCCATACGACCGGCTGAACGTGCGGCCCCGCCGACACCGCGGACCGGCCGCCGGTCAGCGGGCCGGCCCCCAGCCGGGCATCGGGAATCCGCCCAGCAGGTCGCGGATCTCCGCCGCGATCGTCCCGAGGGCGGCCTCGTCGTCCGCGGCCGCCACCGCCCGGTCGACCCACACCGCGATCGACGTCATGTGCTCCTCGGTGAGGCCACGGGTCGTCACGGCGGCGGTGCCGAGACGGATGCCGGAGGGGCTCCACGGCTTGCGCGGGTCGAACGGCACCGTGTTGAAGTTGAGCTCGATGCCGGCCCGGTCCAGTGCCTTGGCCGCCGGCTTGCCGCCGATGTCCTTTTTGGTCAGGTCGATGAGGATGAGATGGTTGTCGGTGCCACCGGAGATGAGGTCGAAGCCCCGCTCGGTCAGTGCGCCCGCCAGGGCCTGGGCGTTCGCGACGATCTGCCGCGCATAGGTCCGGAACTCCTCGCGGGCGGCCTCCTTGAGCGCCACCGCGATCGCGGCCGTCGTGTGATTGTGCGGGCCGCCCTGCAGACCCGGGAAGATCGCCTTGTCGATCGCCGTGGCGTGCTCGCCGGTCGTCATGATCATGGCGCCGCGCGGGCCACGCAGCGTCTTGTGCGTCGTGGTGGTGATGACCCCGGCGTGCCCGGCCGGTGACGGGTGCGCCCCGCCGGCTACGAGGCCGGCGATGTGCGCGATGTCGGCGACCAGCACGGCGCCGGTCTCACGGGCGATCTCGGCGAACGCCGGAAAGTCGATCGTCCGCGGGATCGCGGTACCACCGCAGAAGATCACCTTGGGGCGTTCCTTGCGGGCGAGGTCGCGCACCTCGTCCATGTCGACCCGCCCCGTCTCACGGCCGACGCCGTAGTGCACCGGGCGCAGCCACTTGCCCGAGATCGACACCGGCGATCCGTGCGTGAGGTGGCCGCCGTGCGCGAGTTCGAGCGAGAGGAACGTGTCGCCCGGCCGCATGAAGGCCAGGTGCACGGCGAGGTTGGCGGGCGAGCCGGAATACGGCTGCACGTTGGCGTGGTCGACGCCGAACAGCTGCCGGGCGCGTGCCTGTGCGAGCTCCTCGATCGGGTCCACGACCTGCTGGCCCTCGTAGTAACGCCGGCCCGGGTAACCCTCGGAGTACTTGTTGGTGAGGACCGAGCCGGTTGCCTCCAGCACGGCGGGAGACACGTAGTTCTCCGAGGCGATGAGCCGGACCTTGTCGTGCTGGCGCGTGGCCTCCGCCTCGACCAGCGCGGCGAGATCGGGATCGGTGGCGGACAGATGGGGAATGGACGGCTGGTGCATGGGGCCTCCAAGACGGCTCGGCTCCCAGCACCCAGGCGCGCGGTGCCAGACCTTCCTTCGCTCCCCGGTGGTGAGCTCCACCTCGATGCGCCAGTCGCGAGGCCACCATGCTAACGGCCCACGCAGGACAGGAGCCCGTCGTGTCGCGACGAGCGGCCCGGCGGCCGGGGGCGCGGCTCCGCCCTGGCGGGCCGGCCGGGGTACGGCGACGGCCCGGCGCCCGCCGAAGCGGAGACCGGGCCGGGCACAGGACGAGCTAGTTCCGGGCGCGCTGCATGGCGGCCTTGATGGCGGCCCGCTCGGCGCGGAGCTTGGCCAGGGCCTCCTCCAGGATGGCCTCGCCGTCGGCGTCGCTGCGCCGCTCCTTCACGTAGGCGAGGTGCGTCTTGTAGGGCTCGTTGCGCGGCGGCGCCGGCGGATTCTGGGGGTCCTTGCCGGCCGGGAACCCGCACCGGGGACAGTCCCACTGATCCGGGACCGCGACATCGGTCGCGAAGCTCGGCCGGGACTCATGACGGTTCGCGCAGTAGAACGTCACCCACACGCGCGGGGCCGCTTCACCGCGCTCGGCCTCTCCCATGGGGCCAGCGCCGACACGGCTACCCCGAATGGCGTTGCCACTACCCACGGACTACTCCTCGCTTTTCTTGCCGCCGCGGCGAGGGGCGGCGGCCGTCAACACTGCCGGTCTGCTCTGCTACGTGTCAGCCGTGGTGGCCGTGCCTGAACAGAAGACCGAGCACGATGATCGACGCGAACCAGATGACGCCCGTGCCGATCGTGAGGCGGTCGAGGTTGCGCTCGACCACGGACGACCCGCCGAGCGACGAGCTGATACCACCGCCGAACAGATCCGACAGGCCACCGCCCTTGCCCTTGTGGAGGAGGACGAGCAACACCATCAGTGAGCTCGTGATGATGAGCACGATGGAAGTTCCGATGATCACAGCAGTCAGCGCTTTCGTGATTCACCCCGCCGGTTGCGGGGAATATTCGCGTATTCAGGTCATCCGCTCCGAGGGTACGACGTTCCTCGGCGTGGTTCAGCAGAAACGCCCAGTCTCGTAGCGAAGATCAGGCGAGTCGCTCACGAAATCGGCAAATCTTGACGAACTCACCGGCGTCGAGGCTGGCACCACCGACGAGGGCTCCGTCGATGTCCGCCTTAGCCATGATCCCGGCGATGTTGTCGGACTTGACGGAGCCACCGTAGAGGACGCGCACCTGGTCGGCGAGATCCCCACTGTACAGCTCGGCGAGGCGGGTGCGGATCGCACCGCACACCTCCTGCGCGTCGTCGGGGGTGGCGACCTCTCCGGTACCGATGGCCCACACCGGCTCGTACGCGATGACGACCTGCCGCGCCTGCTCGACGGGGATCTTCTCCAGGCCCCCGTCGACCTGGCCGAGGGTGTGCGAGAGATGCTCGCCGGCCTTGCGGACCTCCAGGCCCTCGCCGACGCACAGGATCGGCGTCAGCTCCTCCTTGAAGGCCGCCTTGACCTTCGCGTTGACGAGCGCGTCGTCCTCGTGATGGTAGGCGCGGCGCTCGGAGTGCCCGGCGAGGACATAGGTGCAGCCGAGCTTGGCGAGCATCCGCGCCGACACCTCGCCGGTGTAGGCGCCCTTCTCGTGCGCCGAGACGTCCTGGGCGCCGTACGTCAGCTCCAGACGGTCGGCGTCGACCAGGGTCTGCACGCTGCGGATGCTGGTGAACGGCGGCAGGACCGTGATGTCGGTCGCGGCGTAGTCGGCGTCCTTCAACCCGAACGCTATCTTCTGGACGTGTGCGATCGCCTCGAGATGGGTGAAGTTCATCTTCCAGTTGCCGGCGATGAGCGGCTTGCGCCCCCCGTGGTCGGAGGAACTGCGTTTCGGAGCCACGATCAGTCCTCCAGAGCGGCCAGGCCGGGCAGCGTCTTGCCTTCGAGGTATTCGAGGCTCGCGCCCCCGCCGGTCGAGATATGCGAGAAACCGTCCTCGGGGAGACCGAGCTTGCGTACGGCCGCCGCCGAGTCCCCGCCGCCCACCACGGTGAACGCCTCCGACGCGATCAGCGCCTCGGCGACCGCACGTGTGCCACCGGCGAAGGCGTCGAACTCGAACACGCCCATCGGGCCGTTCCAGAAGACCGTCGCCGCGTCGGCGAGCCGGCCGGCGAACAGCTCCCGGGTGCGGGGGCCGATGTCCAGGCCCTCCCGGTCGGCCGGGATGGCGGTCGCGTCGACGACCTCATGCGGTGCGTCCGGCGCGAACTCCGTCGCGGCCAGCACGTCGACCGGCAGGACGAGCTCGACGTCACGCTTGGCCGCCTCGTCGATGAAGCCGCGGACCTGGTCCAGCTGGTCCTCCTGGAGCAGGGACCGGCCCACCTCGTGGCCCTGGGCCTTGAGGAAGGTGTACGCCATACCTCCGCCGATGACCAGCCGGTCGACCTTGCCGAGGAGGTTGGCGATGACGCCGAGCTTGTCGGAGACCTTCGCCCCGCCGAGCGCGACGACGTACGGGCGGCGAGGGGCCTCGGTCAGCTGCTTCAGCACGCCGACCTCGGCCGCGATCAGCCCGCCGGCCGCGTGGGGAAGCCGGCTCGGCACGTCGTACACGCTGGCGTGCTTCCGGTGCACGGCGCCGAACCCGTCGCCGACGTAGAGATCGGCCAGGGCGGCCAGGGCGTCGGCGAACGCCCCGCGCTCCGCGTCGTCCTTGCTGGTCTCGCCCGTGTTGAAGCGGAGGTTCTCCAGCAGCGCGACGTCGCCGTCCGCCAGCGCCGAGACGGTCTCCCGCGCGGACTCGCCCACGGTGTCGGAGGCGAAGCGCACCTCGTGGCCGAGCAGCTCGCCCAGCCGGGCGGCCACCGGCCGGAGCGAGAACTCCGGCTGGGGTTTGCCTTTGGGACGGCCCAGGTGGGCGCACACGACGACGCGCGCGCCCTTCCCGGCGAGCTCGGCGATGGTGGGTACGCTGGCGCGGATGCGGCCGTCATCACCGATGACGCCGTCCTGGATGGGGACGTTGAGGTCCGAGCGGACCAGCACCCGCCTGCCGCGTACGTCTCCTAGGTCATCGATCGTGCGCATGCTCGTGGTAGCACTCAAAGCCGCGAACCCACCAGCTTGACGAGGTCGACGAGGCGGTTGGAGTAGCCCCACTCGTTGTCGTACCAGCCGACGACCTTCACCTGGTCGCCGATGACCTTGGTGAGACCCGAGTCGAAGATGCAGGATGCCGGGTCGGTGACGATGTCGGACGAGACGATCGGGTCCTCGGTGTAGCTCAGGATGCCGCGCAGCGGGCCCTCGGCGGCCGCCCGGACCACGGCGTTGACCTCCTCGACGCTGGTCTCGCGGGCGAGCGTGACGGTGAGGTCGGTGGCGGAGCCGGTCGGCACCGGGACGCGCAGGGCGTACCCGTCGAGCTTGCCCTTGAGCTGGGGCAGCACGAGCCCGATGGCCTTCGCGGCGCCGGTGCTGGTGGGCACGACGTTGAGCGCGGCGGCACGGGCACGGCGCAGGTCCTTGTGCGGCCCGTCCTGGAGGTTCTGGTCCTGGGTGTAGGCATGGATCGTGGTCATCAGACCGCGCTCGATGCCGAAGGCGTCGTGCAGGACCTTCGCCATCGGGCCCAGGCAGTTGGTGGTGCAGGACGCGTTCGAGATGATCGTGTGCAGCTCGGGGTCGTAGGCGTCGTCGTTCACGCCCATGACGATCGTGACGTCCTCGTTCTTGGCCGGCGCGGAAATGATCACCTTCTTCGCGCCGTTGTCGACGTGCGCCCTGGCCTTGACCGCGTCCGTGAACAGGCCGGTCGACTCGATGACGATGTCGACGCCCAGGTCTCCCCAGGGCAGCTTGGCCGGGTCGCGCTCCTCGAAGACCTTGATGGACTTGCCGCCCACCGTGATCTCGTCGGCGCCGGCCTTAACGTCCTCGGGCAGCCGGCCGAGGATGCTGTCGTACTTGAGCAGGTGAGCGAGAGTGGCGTTGTCGGTGAGGTCGTTGACTGCCACGACCTCGACGTCGCCACCGGCGGCGCTCAGCGCTCGCCAGAAGTTGCGGCCGATACGACCGAAGCCGTTAATGCCTACCCGGATGGTCACGGCACCAATCTCCTCATGCGTCGTCCCCGGCGGTCTACCGGAAAACTGCGGGTGTGATGTTTTACAAAGCCGACCTTACCTAATCCGGCCTGGGAGCCTGCCATCGCAGCGCCGGAGCGATCGGTCCGCCGCCCGGCCGGGAGCCAACATCCGAATGGCGGGCGGCGAACCGAGAGCAGCCTAATTGGTCTAGACCATGTTGGTCTAGACCAAATCGCCGGAACCACGTGCCGGTCGCGCCCACCGAAGAATGCGCGGAGTCCGGCCGCGGCGGCGAAAGGCCATCGCATCAGGATCTTCGCGATGTTCGTCGGCGCGCCCGGCGGAACGCCGCAGGGGTCCGCCACGTCGACGTGGCGGACCCCTGCGGCGTTTCAGTAGCGGGGCCGGCTCAGGGGGCGAGCATGTCGGCGGTGACGTTGGCCTCAGTGCCGTCGATGCCCTGATCCACCGCCCGCTTGTCCGCCATGGCCAGCAGGCGCCTTATCCGGCCCGCGATGGCGTCCTTCGTCAGGGGCGGGTCGGCGAGCTGACCGAGCTCTTCGAGCGAGGCCTGCTTGTGCTCCAGCCGCAGCCGGCCGGCCGCGACCAGGTGCTCGGGGGCGTCGTCGGCAAGGATCTCCAGCGCGCGCGCCACCCGGGCCCCGGCCGCCACCGCGGCCCGCGCCGAGCGGCGCAGATTGGCGTCGTCGAAGTTGGCCAGGCGGTTGGCGGTCGCGCGCACCTCCCTGCGCATCCGGCGCTCCTCCCAGGCGAGCACCGAGTCGTGCGCGCCGAGCCGGGTGAGCAATGCCGAGATCGCGTCGCCGTCGCGGACCACGACGCGGTCCACGCCGCGCACCTCCCGCGCCTTCGCGTGGATCCTCAGCCTCCGGGCCGAACCGACCAGGGCGAGTGCCGCCTCAGGCCCCGGGCAGGTGACCTCCAGGGACATCGAACGCCCGGGCTCGGTCAGCGACCCATGCGCCAGGAACGCACCCCGCCAGGCGGACTCGGCGTCGCAGGACGCCCCCGAGACCACATGCCGCGGCAGCCCGCGCACCGGACGGCCGTTGTTATCGATCAGGCCGGTCTGGCGCGCAAGGGACTCACCATCGCGGAACACGCGGACGACATAGCGATTGCCCTTGCGCAGTCCACTCGGCGCGAGCACCACCACGTCGGAGGTGTGACCGAAGACCTCTGCGAGGTCCTTGCGCAGGCGTCGCGCCGCGGATCCGGTATCGAGCTCCGCCTCTATCACGATCCGCCCGCTCACAATGTGCAGGCCTCCGGCGAAACGCAACAGCGTCGACACCTCGGCCTTGCGGCAGCACGGCTTCATGACGGACAGCCTGCTCAGCTCGTCCTTCACCACGCCCGTCATCGCCATGGATGTGATCCTCCCCCTGTAGTCATCATCCGTCAGGGCAGTCTCGCCGAATCTTGTCGCGTCACGTGGCCGCTGACGAAGATCTGTGCGAACGCTTGGGCCAACCGTGCCGGATCATGCCGTGGAGATCCATCTTCGGCAGCGACATCGGCGAGGGCCAGCCTGCCTCCCAGGGTACGGACCGCCTTCTCCAGAACATCCGGCTCGCCGACGAGGTCGCGGTCGGCGAGCACCACGTCGACTCGGAGCTCCGGGGCATGCGCGCGCAGCACCTCGAGATGCGCCTGCGGCGAGAAGTCGTCGGTCTCCCCCGGCTGCGGCGCGAGGTTCAGCGCGACGAGCCGCCGGGCCCGCGTGCGCAGCAGGGCCCTGGCCAGCTCGGGCACCTTCAGGTGCGGCAGCACGCTGGTGAACCAGGAGCCGGGCCCGAACACGATCCAGTCGGCCTCTTCCACGGCGCGCAGCGCCTCCGGGCAGGCCGGCGGGTCCGCCGGGACCAGTGAGACGCTGAGCACCTGCCCCGGAGTCTTCGCGCAGGCCGCCTGGCCGCGCACATGAGTGATCGCGTGCGGCTCCGCCGAGTCGGATCCCCTGACCTCCGCGACGATGTCGAGGGGGATCGACGCCATGGGGAGTACCCGCCCCTCGGCGCGCAGCAGCCGCCCCATCCAGTCGAGCCCGGCGACGGGATCGTCGAGCAGCTCCCAGAGCGCCACCATGAGCAGGTTGCCGACCGCGTGCCCATGCAGCTCGCCCTGGCTGCGGAACCTGTGCTGGACCACCTGGCTCCAGATGCGTCCCCACTCGTCGTCGCCGCACAGCGCGGCCAGGGCCATGCGCAGGTCGCCCGGCGGCAGTACGGCGAGCTCACGGCGCAGCCGCCCGCTGGACCCTCCGTCGTCGGCGACCGTCACGATGGCGGTGAGCTGGTCGGTGACGCGGCGCAGCGCGGACAGCGAAGCGGACAGCCCGTGTCCGCCGCCGAGGGCGACGACCTTGGGGGAAGCCACGTTGTGTTATTCCCGTCCCAGATCCCGGTGGACCACCTGGAGGTCGAGCCCCTCGTCGCGGAGCCGCCCCCCCAACTGCTCGGCCATCGCGACACTGCGGTGCTTGCCGCCGGTGCAGCCGACGGCGAGCGTGACGTAGTGCTTGCCCTCGCGCTCGTACCCCTCCACGAGCAGCCGCAGCACCTCGGTGTACGCGTCGAGGAACTCCTTGGCGCCGGGCCGGGACAGGACGTAGTCGCGCACCGGCGCGTCCCGCCCGGTGTGCGGGCGCAGCTCCGGCACCCAGTGCGGGTTGGGCAGGAACCGGCAGTCGACGACGAGGTCGGCGTCGACCGGAAGACCGTACTTGTAGCCGAAGGAGACCACGGTCGCCCGCAGACTCGACTCGTTGCCCTCACCGCCGAAGAACCCGACGATCTTGGCGCGCAGCTCGTGGACGTTCAGCGAGCTGGTGTCTATGACCAGGTCGGCCTCGGCACGCACCTCTCGCAGCAGCTCGCGTTCGCGGGCGATGCCGTCGACGATCCGGCCGTCGGCCTGGAGGGGGTGCGGACGCCGCACGCTCTCGAACCGGCGGACCAGCACGTCGTCGGAGGCCTCCAGGAACACCACCCGCGGGTGCGCGCCGCGCGCCTCCAGCTCGTCGAAGGCGGACTGAAGGTCGGTGGTGAAGGCGCGGCTGCGCACGTCGACGACGACCGCGATGCGGGGCACCGCACCCTGACCGCGCTCGGCGAGGTCGGCCATGGTGGCGAGCAGCCCCGGCGGCAGGTTGTCCACCACGAACCAGTCGAGGTCCTCCAGGGACTTGGCGGCCGTGCTGCGCCCGGCCCCCGACATCCCGGTAATGATCACTATGTCGGGCACCTGCGCGACCACGGCGAGGTTGCCGCCCGTGGTGTTCACGCCGCCCTACCTTTGCTCGTGGGCCGCGGCCGCGGGGCCGCCATGCGGAATCGTCCGCTCCCAAGCTCACTCACGTCCTGTTTCCCCCGTCCTGCGCGTGCAGCGCCGCGACAATGCTCTCAGCGGTGCGCTGTCCGATGCCCGGAACCTCGGCGATCTCGTCGGGTCCGGCCTCCTTGAGCAGCTTCACCGATCCGAAGTGTTTGATCAGCGCCGTCCTGCGGCTGGGCCCCAGCCCCGGCACGGCGTCGAGCTCACTGACGATCATGCCCTTCGACCGCTTGGTGCGGTGGTACCTGATGGCGAAGTCGTGGGCCTCGTCGCGCGCCCGCTGGAGGAGGTACATTCCCTCGCTGTTGCGCGGCAGGATGACCGGGTCCTCCTCGCCGGGCAGCCAGACCTCCTCCAGGCGTTTCGCGATGCCGCACAGGCTGATGTCGTCGATGCCCAGCTCGTCGAGGGCCCGCTGGGCGGCCGCCACCTGCGGCGGCCCGCCGTCGACCACGACGAGGTTGGGCGGATAGGCGAACCTGCGCGGACGGCCCGTCTCCGGGTCGATCGGGCCGCCGGCCTCCCGCTCGCCGAGCACGTCCAGCTCGCCGGTCTTCTCCGTCTCCTCGAGGTAGCGCCTGAACCGCCGGGAGATGACCTCGTGGATGGAGCGGACGTCGTCCTGTCCTTGCACGGTCTTGATGGAGAAGCGCCGGTATTCGCCCCTGCGAGGCAGGCCGTCCTCGAAGACCACCATCGACGCGACGACGTGGGTGCCCTGCAGGTTCGAGACGTCATAGCACTCGATGCGCAGCGGCGCCTGCTCGAGCTCCAGGGCATCCTGGATCTCCTGCAGGCCCTTGCTACGGCTGATCAGGTCGGCCGCCCGGCGCGTCTTGTGCTGCTTGAACGCCTCCTTGGCGTTGCGCTCGACGGTCTCCATCAGGGTCTTCTTGTCACCGCGGCGGGGCACCCGCAGGTCCACCCGGCCACCGCGGTGCTCGGCGAGCAGCTCCACCACCGCGTCGGTTTCGGGCGGCAGCGCGGGGACCAGGATCTCGCGCGGCACCGCGTCGGAGGCCGCGTCGCCGTACATCTGCAGCACGAACTGCTCGACGAGTTCCCCCGGCGTGATCTCCTCGACCTTGTCGACGACCCAGCCACGCTGGCCGCGGATCCGGCCTCCGCGCACGTAGAACACCTGGACGGCGGCCTCGAGCTGATCGTCGGCGAGCGCGATCACGTCGCAGTCGGTCGTGTCGCCGAGCACCACCGACTGCTTCTCCAGAGCCCGCTGCAGCGCCCGGATGTCGTCACGCAGCCGGGCGGCGCGTTCGTACTCCTGGTCGGCGGCCGCCGAACGCATGTCCTTTTCCAGTGCCCTCATGAACCGGGCTGTGTCGCCGGCCATGAAGTCGCAGAAGTCCTCGGCGATCTCGCGGTGCTCGTCCTCCGTGACCCGGCCGACGCAGGGCGCCGAGCACTTGCCGATGTCACCGAGCAGGCACGGCCTGCCCATCTGCTGCTGACGGCGGAACACGCCGGCCGAGCAGGTGCGCACCGGGAAGACCCGTAGCAGCAGGTCCACGGTCTCCCGGATCGCCCAGGCGTGGGAGTACGGTCCGAAGTAGCGCACGCCCTTCTTCTTGGCACCGCGCATGACCTGCACCCGGGGGACGTCGTCGTTCATCGTCACCGCGAGGTAGGGATAGGACTTGTCGTCGCGGTACTTGACGTTGAACCGCGGGTCGTACTCCTTGATCCAGGAGTATTCGAGCTGCAGCGCCTCGACCTCGGTGCCGACGACGGTCCAGTCGACGCCGGCCGCGGTCTGCAACATGGTCTGCGTACGCGGATGCAGACCGGCGAAGTCGGCGAAGTAGGAGTTGAGCCGGGCACGCAGGTTCTTCGCCTTGCCCACGTAGATGACCCTGCCGCTGGTGTCGCGGAACCGGTAGACCCCGGGCGATTCGGGGACGGTGCCGGAGGCGGGCCGGTAGGTCGCCGGATCTGCCACATCCGTCAGCCTAGTCCGTCCGGGTGACGTTCCTGGACCGCCGGAGCGGTCACCGTCGGCGCCCCTGCGCCGGTGTCCGATCACCGTGGCGTGTGACGTGTCTAACGTTGGCCGGCACGCCTTCTGGCAATGATCAGAGGATGGCCCGTACCTGGCAAAAGGGGGAACCTGGATCGTGCCGACCGTCAGCTCTTTGATCGTTCTTGCCGTGTGGGTGGCGGTGGCACTGCTACTCGTGGAGGCCACGCGCAGCGTCCTGACCGGGCGGCTGGGGTCCCGCTGGCCACTGATCCCGCCGATCGTGCGGCGCTGCGCCAAGCCGGCGTTCGCCGTGGCGTTCGTGGCGGGGGTGCGGGCGGGCCTGCCCTCGCGGCACATACTGAACACCGCCGGACCCGATATCCGGCACATCCTGTCGCTCACAGTGATCGGATCGGTGACCTGGCTGCTCGTCCAGGCCACGTACGCGGGGACCGACGTCGCGATCCACCATCTGATGACGATCGAAGGCGAGCGGAATGTCCGCGCCCGGCGTATCGGCACCCAGGTGTTGCTGCTGCGCCGGATGTCGGCGGTGATCATTGTGGTCATCGCGGCGGCGTCGATGCTCGTCACCTTCCCCGTCGTACGGGCGGTCGGCACCGGGCTGTTCGCGTCCGCGGGGGTGGCGGGCATCGTGGCGGGCATCGCCGCGCAGTCGACGTTGAGCAACGTGTTCGCCGGGCTGCAGCTGGCCTTCAGCGACGCCCTGCGCATCGACGACGTCGTCGTCGTCGATGCGCAGTGGGGCCGTATCGAGGAACTGACGCTCACCTACGTCGTGCTGCGGCTGTGGGACGAACGGCGGCTGGTGCTGCCCGTGTCCTACTTCGTGCACAACTCCTTCGAGAATTGGACCCGGCACAGCACACGGGTGATCGGCACGGTCCTGCTGCACGTCGACTGGAGCGTGCCCGTGGACGAGCTGCGCGCCGAGCTGTACGGGATCCTGCGTGAGCATCCGCTGTGGGACCAGAAGGACTGGGTCCTGCAAGTGACCGACGTGCTGCCGAACGGCATGATCCAGCTACGGGCGCTGATGAGCGCGGCGGACTCCGCCAGCGCCTTCGATCTCCGCTGTGACGTCCGGGAACGCCTGGTCGCCTACATCCGGGACGAGCATCCCTCGGCCCTGCCGCGATTCCGCGCCGACCTCGACAGCACCGTTGGTTCCCCGGCGTGATCACGAGCGGGCGCCGTGGTCACGCCTGGGACGCGTCAGCCCAGTTGGATCTCGCCGTTCTGGACCGTGACGGTCTTGGGCGGCAGAGGCTTGTCGGCGGGGCCGTTCGCCACGGAGCCGTCGGCGATGTTGAAGGCGCTGCCGTGGCAGGGGCAATGGATCTTCCCGCCCGTGACCGAGCCGACCGGGCAGCCCCGGTGGGTGCAGATGGCGCTGAACGCCTTGAACTCGCCCTGCTTTGGCTGCGTGACGACGACCTTCTCGTCGTTGAATATCTTTCCGCCGCCGACCGGGATGTCGCTGGTCTTCGCCAGGGCGCTCCCGCCGCCCTTCGCCGCCGATGCTTTGCCGGCCGGCTCCTGCGCGGGCGCGGTGTCCGAGCCCTTGTTCGAGCCGCCGCAGGCGGTCAGCGTGCCGGCGATCCCGACGAGACCGACTCCGAGCAGCACTCCCCGGCGCGTGGACGCGGACTCCGGGTTTGGCAGGTCGAGCGGCATATGTTCCTCCTAGCGTTGGGCCTACTCCGGTTTCACGGAGGAGCGGCCCGTACGGTTCAATCTCGCGACGAACTCTTTCCGTCACGTGGCCCACTTGCGCAACGGCGCACTGCCCCCGGTCGCGCGGCGGCGGCGGGCCGGATCACGCCTTCAAGATCTTGGCGAGGAACTGACCGGTGTGGCTCTCCTCGACCTCGGCCACGGCCTCGGGCGTGCCGGTCGCGACGACGGTGCCGCCGCGCCAGCCGCCCTCCGGACCCATGTCGATGACCCAGTCGGCGGTCTTGATGACGTCCAGGTTGTGCTCGATGACGATCACAGTGTTGCCCTTCTCGACCAGCCCGTTGAGGACCCCGAGGAGCTTGTGGATGTCCTCGAAGTGCAGACCCGTCGTGGG
>JAOPYL010000217.1 GCA_025964625.1 Actinoallomurus sp.
CCGCCCCCGGACGCCTCGCCCGAGCCGGCCGCGCGATCGGACGCCGCCGTGCCTGAGGTCGAGGCCTCCCCGTCGCCGTCCGCGTCCACCGGCTCCCTCGCCGCGGGGACGGCTGCCGCGCCCGTGCCGCGGCCCCGTGCCGTGGCCAAGCCGATCCGACGCAGCACCGAGGCGCAGCGGACCGAGTTCCGTAAGCTCGCCCAAGCGGTCTGGGAGCGGCACAGTGCCGCGGTCAACCGGGCGATGACACGAATGCCGGCGTTGCGCGGTCCGCAGATGGACGCCGCGCGGACCGATCTCGTCGCCGTGCACGTCCATCTGTCCGGCGGCCTGGACGAGCTCGGCCCGCACGACCCGGGCGATGGTGTTCCCGCCGGGTACCACGCCTGCCTCAGCTCGGGGCTCGGCCGGTTGCCGTCCTACCGCGGGGTCGCCGTACGCGGCGGGCTGTCCGCCGGGGACCTGGAGCGGTTCGTCCCCGGAGGGGTGCTGCGCGACTCCGGACCGGTGAGCGCGCTGCCCATCGGGGCCGCCGGGGGACTGCCCGCCACGGCGGGCGGTTATGTCATCTGGTCCTCCACGGGCCGGCGCGTGCGCCCGCTGCTCGGCTCCGGGCCCGGAGCCACCTCGGACGAGGTGGTGTTCCCGCCGGGGGCGGTCTTCCGTGTGCTGGACGTACGGTCCGCCGGTCCGGCGCCGACCGTGCTGCTGGTCGAAGTGGTCGGTGGTGGCGTGGCAGATGACCGGCCCGGCGGGCTGAGTGATGCCGACCGTGCCGCGCTCGAACGGCTGGACGAGGCGCTGCGCCGCCAGGCGTCCACGGACGGCGGCGCGGCCCCGGCCACCTGGCCGGCGCGATGCTCCCTCCCGCTGGGCCGACGGGGAGGGACGTCGTGATACCGCGACCCGTAGGGCGCCATCCGCGTTCGGACGTCAAAGGAGAATGATCTTGTCTGATACGTCAGGGTCCGGCGACCGCGCCGACTCGCTCGGCGTTCGTCGGCAGGTCGAGTTGCCGGAGGCGGACATGGACGCGGCCGGCGCGCTGGCGCCGGCCGACTCCGACCCGCGGCCCGAGCCGGATGCGGAGGGCGGCGAGGCCGCCTCGGCCGACGCGACGGCTGCCGCGGGCACCGAGGAGAAGGAGACCCCGGCACAGGCGGCCACCGCCGCACAGGACATCGCGGTGCCGCCCGCCGTTGGTGACGGCCGGATGGCGGGTGACGAGACGCCGCCGGACCGGCCGAACAAGCCGGTGCTGGCGGCGGTGGCGATCGGCGGGGCCGTGGTGCTCGCCATCCCGATCCTGTTGATCGGGACCGGCTCGCACCACACCAAGAAGCACCCGACCGCCGCCGCGGCCGACACGGTCCTGCCAGGCGCTGGTCAGCAGCCGCCGCCGGGTGCGTTCGTCTCCAGTTCGCCCACTCCGACGCCCTCGGCCTCCCCGACCAAGAAGGACAAGCCGAAGGCCAAGGGGAAGGCCACGCCAACGCCCTCCGCCAAGCCCTCGGTCCGCGCCCAAGCGAAGACCAAGAGCGGGTCGAATGAAAGGCAGTCGCCGGGCGCGCCCGGGTCGCTCGTACTCCACGCTCCGCGCGACATCTACCCGGGCCAGACGGTGCGGACGAGCCGCATCGCGCTGACCATGCAGAGCGGCGGCGATCTCGTGCTGCGCGACAGGAGCAACAAGATCATCTGGTCGACCGGGACCCATAGTAGCGGGGCCTACGCCGAGTTCCAGACCGACGGCAACCTGGTCCTGTACTCCGGGGACCGGCATGCCGTCTGGGCGGCGGGATGCGTCGGTCACGAGCACTCGACGTTGGTGCTGCAGGGCGACTACAACATGGTGATCATCGATCATGGCGGCCATCCGATCTGGGCGACCGGAACCAACCGGTGACATCAGGTCACGGAGCGGCGCCGTCCCGGCGGCGGCGACCGTGAGATGACCTCTACGGCCAAAGGAGAAACACGTGTCGTTCACGTCGGGTTCCGACGATCGGACGGACTCGCTCGGCGTCCGCCGGCCGGTCGAGTTGCCGGAGACGGACATCGAGGCGGCCGACGACCTGGCGCCGGCCGATTCGCACACCAAGCCGGACAGCGGTCACGCCGCCTCCGGCGACCAGGAGACCCGGGTGGAGACCGCCGAGGCGAACCCGCCGGCGACGGAGACCGTCTCGCAGGCCGGTAAGGGGCAGGACACGGCGGTGGCACGTGAGATCGCCGTGACGCCGCCCCCGGTCGACGTCGACGGAGATCACGACGAGATGCCGCCGGACCGGCCGAACAAGCCCGTCCTGGCCGCCGTGGCGATCGGCGGGGCCGTGGTCCTGGCGATTCCGATCCTGCTGATCGGGACCGGCTCGCATCACGACAAGAAGCACCCGGCCGTCCCCGCGGCAGCGACGGTCCTGCCCGGTGACGGGCAGCCGCCGGCGGGCGCGTTCGCCTCCGCGTCGCCGACGGTCACCCCGTCACCGTCCGCCTCGGCGAAGAAGGCCAAGCCCAAGAAGACCGGGAAGGCCGGGAAGGCCGAGAAGGCCGGGAAGAAGGTCGTCGCCGGCAGGAAGAAGGCCGTGTGGGCGGGCGCCGCGAACGTGCTGTTGAAGAACGCCGCGAGCGGGCTGTGCGCCGACGTTCCGGGCTACGGGAAAGGGTCGACCGACGGCCCGGTCGCCCAGTACTACTGCGCGCTCGGTGACGCCGACAATCAGGTGTGGTCGCTCGGCGTGATGCGCGACCTGAAGGGCCCGGGCGGCACCGCCCTCTTCACGATCCGCAACACCAAGGACGACTACTGCATGGACCTGCCCGGCTACGGCGGTGTGGGGGCGGGCACCAAGGTGAGCGAGTACTACTGCCGTCCCAAGGCCGACAACCAGCTGTGGTACCGATCGCACACCCGCGGTCAGCGGTACCGCATCCGCAACTACTCGAGCCACGGCCTGTGCCTGGGGCCGACCGGGCGCTCCTACGCCAAGGACAAGCAGTTGGAGATCCACAAGTGTGGAGCCGGGGACGAGTGGTCGTGGCCGAGCGGGGAGTGAGGGCTGCGGTGCCGCCCTCCGGTGCGCCGGACGGTGGCACCGCCGTGCCGGGTCAGCTCACCCGGGGCTCGGAGTCCGCGGCCCACCCGGGGTCGTCGTCATCGGGCATGTCGGCGGGCTCGCGCGGATGGCCGGTCCACGGCCGGCGCTGCTCGAGCCGGCCGCGTGCCGCGTCCGCCGCGTGCCGGACCTCGGCGAGCACGCC
>JAOPYL010000132.1 GCA_025964625.1 Actinoallomurus sp.
GCACGATCTCGACCTGGGATGCCGCCACACGCGCACAGGTCTCGATGAGCCCACCGAGCGTGATCGGCTCGGCTGGTCCCACCGCGTGGAACACGCCGGGGCGGTCGTCAACGAGCAGCCGCACCACGAGGCGGGTCAGGTCACGCGAGTCGATGATCTGCACCGGCTGCGCGGGGTCGGCGGGCAGCGCCACCCGTCCGCCGCTGAGCCGGATCAGCTCGGGGAACAGGTCGGCCCCGGTCCTGCCCCGGCCGAACAGGGTCACCTCGGCCCCGATGCGCAGGGCGTCCTCTACGATGGCGCGGCCCACGAAAGACGTACCACCGAGAACAAGAACTCGCATGGTCCTCGACACTACCGACGGTGACATCGGAGAGCTTCCGGCGTCGTTCGGTGCGGCAGCGAGTCAGCCGCGGGGCAGCACTTCGGAGAGCACGGCGGGCAGGCCGTACCAGTCGCAGGACACGACGCCGGCGTGATCCTTGGCCAGCTGCGCCACCCGGGCCTGCGCGTCGGGCACCGGGGGGTTCGTGTCGTTGAGAGCGGGCGACACGTTCTGCGCGTCGGTCATGGTCAGGATGTAGTGATCGGTGTCGTACCAGGAGGTGTCGACGCTGGTGACGTAGGTGCTGGCGTCGCCGTCGAAGAACACGAACCAGGGCCGGATGCTGGTGTCGGAGTACTGCGTGCGCGGGTCACCGCCGGCCGCGCCGAGCACGGCCGGAAAGGTGGTGGCGGTGGCCACATCGCCCGCCGCGTAGAGGTTCTTCAGGTAGGTGGAGTACTCGACGTCGGTGTGCAGCTTGTCGGTCGGGTTGCCGAGTTCGACCGTGCCGGGGATGACGTACATGATGATCTTGCCGGCCAGCGCCGAGCGGCTCGGCCAGGCGTTCGCCTTGGCGGCGGCGTCCAGAGTCGAGTAACCGCCGCCGAGCAGGTTGGCCGGCCGGTACAGGACGCTGCCGATGTGGGAGTTCACGTAGGAGTCGAATCCGCTCGGCCCCATGCCGTAGTTGTTCTGGAAGCCGGCCTTCAGCTCGGTCTTGACGTAGATCGGGCCTTTCCCGGGGTGCGCGGCCAGCCAGTACTTGATGTCATCCAGGCAGGAGCCGAGGTCCTTGTTGGCCCCGCCGGTGTAGAGGTCGGCCGGGCTGGAGGCATTGACGCAGTTGTTGACGTTACTCGTCGGCTTGTCGTGGCTGACCTTCCATTGGCGGGTGAAGATGTCGTCCCAGGCGTCCAGCTCGACCATGGACGCGCCGGCGTCCAGGGCCTGTGCCAGATAGGTGTAGTCACTCGGGTTGTACGCGTTGTGGACGCCCACCACGGTCGACCTCGCCAGGGGCGCGGACGCGGTGTCCGCGCCGGCCGGCTGGACCGAGACCACCGACCAGGCCAGCATTGCCAGCGCAACGGCCGAGGCGGCCGCGACACTCCGGCGAATGCGGCGGCGAATCCCGTTGAGCAGCATCAAGCCTCCCGAAGCACGCGGTGAATCCACATTTGATTCCCGCCTCGGGAGATTAAACCGGCGCGCTCATTGGAGGGAAGTGTCCCTAGATGAATGATTGGCATCGATTGTTGACCACAGTCATCGACGGCGTCACCGCGTACACGTTCGACCGATCCGGGCAAGTCCACAAAGTGCCATACCTGACGTTGACTGGTTGTGCACAGTCATTGTTATCGCAGCCAGGTGAGCCGCCCCGAAATTCACCCGCCGAGCTCCACCGGCGTGTCGAGCCGGGCGTCACAGGGCCCGATGCATCATGTGCAGCCCGACGTAGCCGTTCACCGGATGCCGGAAGCCCTCCGGCACCGTGGATCCCGGTACGGGCCGCGGAGACGCCACTGCTTTTTCGTGCCGCGCCTCACCGTGCCGGGTACCGGGCTGGAGCATCGCGCGGATAAAGATCTTCAACGAGACGTCCACAATTCCTAATGAAAAATCTTCCGAGAGATAGGTTATGGGGTGACGAATTGCGGGGAGAACCGTTGGGTATAGCCGAGCAGGTCCACACTCGGGCACTGCAGGCCTACGACCGCATGATCGGCGGACCGCGCGCTATACTTGTATTAAGAACGCCAGTTGAAGCGTTCGCAGGACTCCTCCTCGATGGTCTTTCCGAGGACACCGAAGACTCACTTGCTTCCACCGGTTGAGATCGCGCGCGGCTACCACATTTCGGCCAAGGGGGTGTGAATGCTGATGTCCGTTGTCGACAACCACTACGAAGGTCTATCAGAAACTTACGACGACATCTGGACCGACTATCCGTGGTCTGAATATGTGCCATGGATGAACCATCAAATCGCCCGACGCCTTGGAATCAGGGAGCAGGAACGCGTGATGGACGTCGGCGCGGGTACCGGCATGTTCATCAAGGAAGTCGTCGGTCATGTCTCTCCTGCGATGCCGATGGTATGCGTGGATCCGTCTCAGAGCATGCTCTCGCGGATCAAGCCCGATGCTCGCATCATCAAGGTGCCCGGGGATTTCGACGGCGTCTGCGATGGAAGCGCAGCCCTGCCTTACGATCACTTCGATGCCATAGTGAGCAAAGAGGCGATCCATCACGTTCTGAACATGCAGGATATCGTTGAGGGTCTTGGGGCCCTGTTGTCGCCCGGAGGCCGATTCTTGGTTGTCACACTGCAGCCATACCTGGATTATCCCGTTTTCCCGTCCGCCTTCCGGCGCTTTGCCGAGAAACAGCCAGAACCGGCTTACATCGCCCGATGTATGAAAAATGCCGGGCTGCACGTGACAGTGCAGTACGATCAATTCCCGGTCAGCTGCAGCAGAGAACACTACCTGCGGCTCATGCGGAACCGATGGCTTTCGGTTCTGTCATCGTTCGGTGACGACGAACTCAAAGCCGGGATCCAGGAGCTCGAACACAACCATCCCGAAGACAGGTTCGTCTTCGTGGAACGACGCGCGTTCATCCTCGGATGCCGATAGAACCTCCTCGAAGAGGCCCCGGCCTGCGTGTGCGTGGTGCTACTCGATGCGGGCTATCACCGTGCCCTGCGTGGCGACGTCGCTTTCCTTCGCGAGGAGGCGGATCACACCCGAGGCCGGCGCGAGAATCTCCATGTCGACCTTGTCCACGGCGACCTCCGCGAGCAGGTCGCCTTCACTCACCTGTTCGCCGTCGCTGACGAACCAGGTGGCCAGGACGCCTTCGGCGCCGGCGTCGGCGGAGACGGGAGGGAAGAGCACCTCCGTCATGTGCCGACCGTCCGCAGAACCGCCCGCCGGATTCGGTCCGCCGTCGGCAGGACCGCGTACTCCAGCGATCGGGCGTACGGGATCGGGAGGTCCGGCACCGCGACCCGCGCCGCGGGCGCCCGCAGCATCGCAGGGTCCGATTCGGCGACGCGTGCGATGACCTCGCCGGACAGGCCGAACGACAGGTAATCCTCATCGACCACGACCAGCCGGCCGGTGCGGCCGACCGATTCCAGGATCGTGCCGGTGTCCAGCGGAACGATGCTGCGCAGGTCGATCACCTCGCAGTCGACACCGTCGCCGGCCAGCTCGTCCGCCACGTCGAGCGCGTGGTGGACCGACAGGGACAGCGTCACGATCGTCACGTCCGAACCGGGCCGTACGACGTTGGCCTTGCCGATCGGCACCTCGTAGCTCTCCTCGGGCACCGGCTCGACCGAACGCGGGTTCTTCGCCATCCACGGCAGGCCCATGATCCCCTTGTGGAACATGTAGACCACGGGGTTGTCGTCGCGGATCGCGGAGATCATCAGCCCCTTGGCGTCCGCCGGGGTGCTGGGCACGACGACCTTCATGCCGGGCAGGTGGGCGAAGGTGCCCCAGAGGCACTGCGAGTGCTGGGCGCCGTCGGAGTAGCCTCCGCCGACCGCGGTGGTCAGCACCATCGGCACCCTGACGTTGCCGCCGGACTCGAAGTGGATCTTGGCCATGTGGTTGTAGATCTGGTCCATGCAGACGCCGAAGAAGTCGGCGAACATCAGCTCGACGATCGGCCGCATGCCCTCGACCGCGGCACCGACGGCCATCCCGATGAACGCGGTCTCCGAGATGGGTGTGTCCAGCACGCGTTCGGGGCCGAACCGGTCGAGCAGACCGGTCGTGGAGCTGAAGATTCCGCCGTAGGCGCCGACGTCCTCACCGAGGACGAAGACGTCCGGGTCGCGCTCCATCTCCTGGGCGATCCCCTCGACCATCGCCTTCGAGGTGCTGAGTCTGCGTCGTGATGGGCGTGTCGGCGTCGTCGCGTCGGTGAGCGTCATGGAATCTCCTTACCGGGGACTCAGGCGAAAACGTGGTCGAGGGCGGATGCCGGGTCGGGCTCGGCGCTCTGCCTGGCGAAGGCGATCGCGTCCTCGACACGCTGCCTGGCCGCCTCCTGCGCGTTCTTCACCCCGATGTCGTCGAGTACGCCGCCGCGGCGCAGCGCCGCCTCGTACGTCGGGATGGGGTCGCGTCCCGGGACGCCTTCCAGGTCCGACCGGTAGCCCTGCGCGTCGCCCTCGAAGTGACCCCACAGCCGCAGGGTGTGCACCTCGATGAGGCTGGGCCCCAGCCCGGCGCGGGCCCGCTCGACGGCCCGGCCGGCGGCCTCGTAGACCGCCTCGACCGAGTTGTCCTCCACCCGCTCGCCCGGCATGTCGTAACCGGCGGCACGATCGGCGTTGGACGTCACGCACGTCGACACGCTGCGGGGGACGGAGATGCCCCAGTCGTTGTCCTCGACGATGAACACGACCGGCAGTTTCCACAGCGCCGCGAGGTTGAGCGACTCGTGGAAGGCGCCCTGGTTCGCGGCGCCTTCACCGGTGACGGCGACCGCGATCCGGTCGGTGCCCCGGCGCCGGAAGGCGAGCGCCTGCCCCAGGGCCGGCGGATAGCCCTCGGCGATGATCCCGGAGCAGGAGAAGTGGGTGCCGGGGTCGAACAGGTGCATATGCCCGCCCCGGCCCCGTCCGAGGCCGTCGACCCGGCCGAAGATCTCCGCCGCCATCCTGCGCAGGTCCACGCCGTGGGCGATGGCGAAATGGTGCGGCCGGTGCGTCGCGGTCACCGCGTCGTCAGTGGTGAGATGGGCGCACACGCCGGCCGCGACGGGTTCCTGGCCGGCGGCCAGATGCATCTCACCGGGAATCTGGCCCGCACCGATGTCGAACACCGGCTTCTTGTCCGCGTGGTACTCCCGGAGGATCGCCTCCTCGAATGTACGGATCAGCACCATCGTCCGGTAGAGATCCAGCGTGAGCTGCGAATCCATGGGACCTCCCTGGCGTCTCGGGGCAACTTTCCGTCACCTGCCGGATCCCGGCAACGCCGCCGATTTCAGATGGTGATAGCGCGGTCGCCCGCCCGCAGGGGGGCGCGGTCAGCCGCCCGGGGGCGCCGTCAGCCGCAGGTGGCGACTGCCCGGGCGACGCGGCTCGCGATCCGGCCGAGCCGGTCCGCGTCGGCCACAGAGGAGGCGAACCGCCGGGCCGGTAGCGAGATGGCGATCGCGCCGAGGAAGCCGGGGGCGCGCACCGGCGCCGCGACACACGCGGTGCCGAGGAGATACTCCTCACGATCGACGACGTACGCCGGGCGCATGCTCAGCGTCCGCTCGAGGACCCGGCGGTCGGTGACCGTACGCGGGGTCAGGTCGGCGAGTTCGTGCCGCGACAGGTAGTCGTCACGGCCAGGCTTGTCCAGGCAGGACAGAATGCATTTGCCGAACGCGGTCGCGTGGGCCGCGTCGTGCATGCCGACCCACAGGTCGACGCACTCCATACCGGGGCCGTCGGCGACGTCCATGAGGACGATCTCCCCGTCCTCGTACGACGACAGGTAGGCCGCCGCGCGCATCTCGTCCCGCAGATTCGACAGCACCGGCCGGGCACGGCCCACCGTGGCCTGCTTCGTGTTCCCCTGCCGCAGCCCGTCCGCGCGGCCGCCCAGCACGTATCCGCCGTCGAGCCTGCGGAGATATCCCTCGTACACGAGCGTCCGCAGCAGGTGGTAGACGGTCGGCAACGGCAGCCGGAGTGTACGAGCGAGATGCTTCGCCGTCGCCGGCCGCTCACTGGCACAGACCGCGTCGAGCAGATGGAGCGCGCGCCGCACCGAGCCGATCAGCGTCGGGGGCGAAGCGTCACCCACCGTGGCACCTCCAGGAGGCGGTTCCGTGCTACCGCCTCAGAATGGAGGCCGCCGAGCCCCTTGGCAACCGGTGGGCCTGGCTCATGAGGCCCGTAGCAGTCGCAGGACACCACGCCGACGTGATGCTTGGCCGGCTCGGCCACCCAGGCCCGCGCGTCCCGATGTCCGGCTCCGGCCGCTGCGGTGGCGTGCGGTTCTCTTGCTTAAAGTCGAATCAAGTGTCATTTTGCCGTTAGTCGGAATGATTAGACCCATGTTGCGAAGTTGATCCAACATTTTCAAACACCGGAGGCGTGTGTGGAGGCAGCTCGCAGGCGCCTTCTGTCCGATCGCGCGGTAATGGGTCAACGGCGGAACGATGTCGGTCTCGGCGACCTCCTGCTCGACCCGGTTCACGGACGGCTCGGCCCCGGCCGGGTTGCCCACACGACAGCTCGTTGACAGCGAGGAGTGACGTGCGACTACATGGACAAATGCGGATAAAACTGGTCGGAGTGGGTGCCGTGCTGGCCAGCATGGTCGGCCTGGTCACGGCCATCTCGCCACCGGCCAGCGCATCGGCGGCCGGTACGCGGGCGGACCGGCACGCGGTCCGCTCGGGCGATGCCCGCTTCGAGGTGCTCTCCCCGACGTTGATCCGGATGGAGTACGCCGGCAACGGGACGTTCACCGACGCCGCGACGTTCAACGCGATCGGACGTGACAGCTTCGGGCGGACGCCGTTCACCGAGAAGGTGGCGGGCGGGTGGCTGACGATCGACACCGATCGGCTGACGTTGAAGTACAAGGTCGGTTCCGGGCCGTTCACCGCGCAGAACGTGTCGGTGCCTCTGCGGACCGGGAACCAGATGGTGACCGCGCATCCGACCTGGCCCGGGTCGGCCACCTGCGCCGTCGGGACGTTGTGCGAGGCGGAGAAGGCCGCGCTCGGCGGTGGCGTGAGCGTCGCCTCGGACCACACCGGCTACACCGGCTCCGGGTTCGCCGCCGGCTTTCAGAGCGTCGGCGGCTCGCTCACCTATCAGCTCGACGTGCCGACGGCCGGGACCTATGAGCTCCGGCTGCGCTACGCCAACAGCTTGGGTGGCGACGGAGAGAACACGACCCGTACGCTCAGCGCGGCTGTCGACGGTGGCACCGCGTCGACGCTCACGATGCCGCCCACCGCGGACTGGAACACCTGGGCCTTTGCCACCGTGCCGGCCGTGCGGTTGTCGGCCGGCCGGCACACGCTGGTGATCTCGCGTGCTGCGAACGACTCGGGCAACGTGAACATCGACAGCCTCGCCCTCACGACACCCGGCGCGCCCTACCCATCGCCCGCAGCCTCGACGACTCCGTGCGAGTACGGCACCGTGTGCGAGGCCGAGAACGGCGCGCTCACCGGAGGCGCCGCGCTCAACACCGACCACAACGGTTACTCCGGCGAGGGCTTCGTCGCCGGTCTGGAACAAGCCGGTGCGACCGACACCGTCTCGTTGCGGAACGTCCCCGCCGATGGTCGGTACGCACTGCAGATCCGGTACGGCAACGGCAGTTCACCTGCGATAACGCGGACGATCTCGACAGCGGTCAACGGCGGGACGGCCACACCCACGAGCCTGCCGGCGACGGCCAACTGGGACACCTGGTCGACTGCCACGGTCCCGGTGACCCTCACCAAGGGCTCCGACACCGTCGCGATCGGCTGCCCGGCAGCGGACAGCTGCCACGTCAACCTCGACACCGCCGCCGTCACCTCGACCAAATCGCCGGTGTTGCTGCCGCACAGCCCACTCGGCGGGTACCGGCGCAGCCTCGACGGCGTGAACGGCAGTGCCGTCACCACGCCCGGCCTTCTTTACCGCGACGGGTGGTACCTGCTCGACGACACCACATCGGCGATCTTCGACACGGCCACGCGGGCAGTCCACCAGCGGCCGGGCCAGAACGGAAAGTCCTACCAGGACGGCTATCTCTTCGGCTACGGCCAGGACTACAAGCAGGGGCTGGCCGACCTGAAGACCCTCACCGGGCCGTCGAAGCTGCTGCCCCGATGGGCCTACGGCGTGTGGTACTCGGAGTACTACAACTACACCGCCGCGGACTACGAGAACACCGTTCTGCCGAAGTTCCGCGCTGACGGTGTCCCGCTGGACGTCCTGGTCACCGACACGGACTACAAGTCACCCAGTACCTGGGACGGTTGGGAGATCGATCCGAGCAAGTTCCCCGATCCCAAGGCGTTCTTCGACTGGTCGACGTCGCAGGGACTGCACAACACGCTGAACATCCACCCGAGCATCGTCGACAACGACCCGCAGTTCACGCAGGCGCAGGCCACGGCCAAGGGCAAGCTGAACAAGGGGGGCTGTTCGGCCGGTGCCGGGCTCACCTGCTACACCTTCGACTGGAGCGACCCGAACCAACTGAAGGCCTACCTGGACCTGCACCAGACGATGGAGAAGCAGGGCGCGGACTTCTGGTGGCTGGACTGGTGCTGCGAGAGCTCTCAGTCATCGATGCCCGGCGTCACCCCTGACGCGTGGATCAACCAGCAGTACGCCACCGACACCGCCAAGAACGTCGGTCGAGGGTTCGCCTTCTCCCGGGCCTTCGGATCTCTGCAGGCCGGTGGCTACAGCGGCCAGGCCGGGGTGCCGACCGGTCCCTGGGCGGACAAGCGCACCACAGTGCACTTCACCGCTGATACCACCTCGAGTTGGCAGACGCTGCAGTTCGAGGCCGGCTACACGCCAGGCGAATCGGCCTCGACCGGCTTGTCGCCCGTCAGCCACGACATCGGAGGGTTCAACGGCCCGTCGAAGCTCAGTGACGACCTCTACGTGCGGTGGGTGCAGCTGGGGGCATTCCAGCCGATCATGCGTTTGCACGGCAACCACAGTGACCGGCTGCCGTGGCAATACAGCGATCCGGCACGAGTGGCGGCGGAGAAGTTCCTCAACCTCCGTGAGGACCTGGTGCCGTACACCTACACGCTGGCCAAGGACGCCGCGGACACCGGCGTGCCGGCCGTGCGGGCCACCTATCTGGAGTATCCCGACCAGCAGGGCGCCTACGACTCGGCGTCGAATGAGTATTTCTACGGCTCCGACGTGCTGGTGGCCCCGGCCACCTCGCCAGGGGGCACCGCCACGACCTCGGTGTGGTTCCCGCCGGGTCAGTGGACCGACTACTTCACCGGCAGGACCTACACCGGCCCGTCCACGCAGAACATCAGCACGGACTGGAATTCGATGCCGGTGTTCATCAAGGCCGGCGGGATCGTGCCGACACGCACGGACAATGTGACCAACGACGTGCAGAACCCACTGACCAAGGTCACGCTGAACGTCACGGAAGGCGCCGGCGGTACGTATTCGCTGTACGAGGACGACGGCCAGTCGACCGCACCGAACCAGTCGGCGACGACCGCGGTGCGTTACACGGAGAACCGCCGCGACCACGTGCTGCACATCGACCCGGCGCGAGGAACGTTCTCGGGCCAGGTCACCGGTCGGCAGTGGACCGTCGTCTTCACGGGCGCCACCGCGCCGACGGCGGTGCGGATCAACGGGGCCACAGCGCCGACGGCGAACTGGAAGTTCGATGCGAACCGGCGCGCGTTGACGGTCACGGTCCCGACGCGATCGGTGAGAGCCGCCACGACCATCAGCTACAGCTGAGCTGAACCGTGTCGGCCGGGCGTCTCCTCCCGCGGAAGCGTTCGCGGGGGGAGACACCGGACCGTCCGCGCCGCATCTCCGCCGGTCAGACGGTCGGCGGTGGCAGTGGCGCGATCTCGCGCTGGAAATAGTCCAGCAGTGGCTCACCACGATCGTGGAGACCGGCGATCTCCTTACCCGTCTCCGCGATCACCTTCGCATCGTGGATCCGGCGGGCACCGTACGGGGTGCCGTCAGCGTCGTAGAGCACCTCGAACAGGACGCTGTCGCCGAGCACC
>JAOPYL010000204.1 GCA_025964625.1 Actinoallomurus sp.
TGATCATGGTTGTGGCTCGTGTCGCTTGGCGCGGGGGCAGGACTCGGTCGCGGGTGCCCCAGGCGATGGTCACCGGTACGTCGGGGATGTCGCCGGTGAACAGGTCAGGTGCCCGGCCGGCGTGCAACGTGGCCTCGAATCCGACCGCCTCCCGCAGCGTCCGCAGGCATGCGAGGACGGCATCCGGCCGGCAAAGGTCGGGGCGTCCGTACAGGGTGCCGGTCAAGACCGCCCGTCCGATCAGAGTGGCGGAAAGCCGGGCCAGGGCGGGTTGGGGGAGCCGGGCGATGCGTCGGGCCGCGGTCAGTACGGCGAACGCGTACCGGCGTTCGGTGTGGTTCCAGAAGCCTGGCGGGGCGAGCGCGGTCACGGTGCGTGTGAGGCCGGCTTGGGCCAGGCGGAGCGCGATCAGTCCGCCGAGTGAATGGCCGACCACGTGTGGCCGCTCAAGCTCCAGTGCGGTGAACACTGCTCTCAACGCCGCGACCATGGTCGGTAGATCATGTGGCAGGCATGCCGGAAAATCCGGCGACTGACCGAATCCGGGCAGATCGATGGTGATGACTTCGCGTTCGCCGGCCAGGAGCGGGACCACCGTGTCCCATGCCCGCTGATCAAGCCCGAGGCCGTGCAGCAGGACCACCGGCTCCCCGGCCCCTCGCCGCTGATACGCCACCCTCACAGGGCCCAGACCCGTCAGCCGGCCTTCCACGAAGGACGTCGATCCCGCCGCGGCAAGACCTTCTCCGCTGCCGCTGGGATCGGCAGCCGCATCGCCCCGCGGCGCGGCCGCTCCAGCGGTCCAGCCGCGCAGCCAGGCGCCCGCCCGCGCCCCTCCCCGCAGAACACCACGGCCACGGCGGTCGGCGGCGGCGACGATCGAAGAAACGACGACAATCAACAAGCACCCCCACTCGCTCGGGAGCGTTCATGCCTCCGCGCCGTCCCGGACCCTGATCCCCCGCAGGCCGCCTATCTCCTGTTATACCTGGACAAAGGTAGATCGTTGGCTGGCATAGCCACCGTGATCGCTTCTCCGTGGCTGTCCTTCGTCATCCTCATGGCCATGGCCGGTTACGGGTGCGCCCCGTGGGGCACCTGTGGCCAAGGCGGTGATCGGCGTTGCGAGGGCGCCGTCGCACCGTCAACTGGTGCGACTGGGGGTGGTCAGGGCAGACGTGCACTCGTGGCCTGTCTCTACCCACCATTCTTCTCGGCCTGGTCGCGGCAGCAGACCCGGCTCAGCCGGTATTCCATCGCGGGCCCGAAGATTCGGATAAAAGGGATAGGGGGGCGTGGTTATCTCGTGTGGGCCGGGGCAGGGGAAGGTCGATGGCCGTCGTGGGTGGGCATGTGGTCGTGCACGTAGTCCGCGGCGGGCTGGTCGTGTGTGGGTGCGCTCGTCGCTTCCGGGGGGTGTCGGTGGGATCGGGCGTGTGGTGGTGATTCGCCGTCGCGGCACGTAGTCAAGAAAACGCCGTCAAGAAAACGGGGTCAAGAATAACGGGGTCAAAAATAACGGGGCGCCGCAATGACTAAGACAGGGTATCGGTCTTTTGACACGACGGTAGATAAGACGAATCGTATTTTGAAACGGATCGAGGAGTCTTATGGTTGGCCGAAGGAGCGTCGGAATCAATCGTATGCCGCTTTGCGTGCGGTGTTGCATGCGTTGCGTGATCGGCTGACGGTTGAGGAGGCCGCTCATCTCGCCGCGCAGTTGCCGATGCTGGTGCGTGGGCTGTATTACGACGGGTGGGATCCGAGCCGGGTGCCGAAGAAGATGCACCGGGAGGACTTCTTGGATCAGGTACGCAGAGAGATGCCGCCGTATGAGGTGAAGGGCGGTATGGAGGGGCTGGTGCATGCGGTGGCGCAGGCGCTCAGGCTCTATATCACCGAGGGGGAGTGGGAGGACGTCAAAGCCGAGATGCCCAAAGATCTGGCGGCCATGCTGCCCTAGAGGAAGGGTCTCATGAGTGGAGTAACGGGGGAGTTGACGGGAGACCACGCCTGACGACGACATCCAGCCCCCGCATCGTCCGGGGGAGGTCCTGCCGGACGGTTACAGCAGCCACGTCGCGGCCCAGTGCGTGGGGCACCTGGTGTTGGCCGCCGCGGGCGGGGTGTTGTGGGGTGGGGCGTAGGGTCGATGGTTAGGGCGAGGTCACGGGGTTGTTGGTGGGATGGGTCTAGTGGTCTCGTGGTCGGGGTTCCGCCTGGGGGGCGGTGGCGATTATGTCTGAGCGTGTTTTCCGTGATCGTCGGGATGCGGGTCGTGTGTTGGCCGGTCTGCTCGAGCATTATCGCGGTCGTGGTGATGTGGTGGTTCTGGGGTTGCCGCGGGGTGGGGTGCCGGTGGCGTATGAGGTCGCTACCGCTTTGGATGCTCCGTTGGATGTGTTCGTGGTGCGCAAGCTGGGGCTTCCTGGGCATGAGGAGCTTGCGATGGGGGCGATCGCCAGTGGTGGGGTGGTCGTGCTGAATGAGGATGTCGTGGCCGGGTTCGGTATCTCTTCGGAGGTGGTCCGGGAGGTGGCCGAGCGAGAGGGCCGTGAGTTGTTGCGGCGGGAGCAGGCCTATCGCGAGGGCCGGCCTATGCCGGAGTTGTCGGCTAAGACGGTGGTTTTGGTTGATGATGGTCTGGCGACGGGGTCGAGCATGCGGGCGGCGATTTTGGCGTTGCGGCGGTTGGAGCCGGCGCGGATCGTGGTGGCGGTGCCGGCGGCGCCGAGTTCGACGTGTGAGCAGCTGCGGCTGGAGGTCGATGAGGTGGTGTCCGCTACGACTCCGTCGCCGTTCTTCGCTGTTGGCCGGTCGTATTGGGACTTCACCCAGACCACCGATGAGGAGGTGCGTGATCTGCTGCGTGCGGCGGCGCGAGGACCGGCCGCGGTAGCGGCTGGGGGTGGGCCGCCATCGGAGGTGGCGGTCATCCGGATGTCGGCCGCGGTGGTGGAGGAGGGGGTGCCTTCGGACGAGGTCCTTTTCGGGCTGGTCGGGGATGCGCGGCTGGTGTTGATAGGTGAGGCCTCCCATGGCAGTCATGATTTTTATGCGGCGCGGGCGCAGATGACGCGCCGGTTGATCGAGCAGCGGGGTTTTTGCGGGGTGGCGGTGGAGGCGGACTGGCCGGACGCCTACCGGGTGAACCGCTTCGTGCGCGGCCGAAGCGACGATGTGACCGCGGAGGAGGCGCTGCGGGGTTTCGAGCGCTTCCCGACCTGGATGTGGCGCAACACCGCCGTGCTGGATTTCGTGGGGTGGCTGCGTGAGCGTAACGACCGGGTCGGTGAGGAGCCGCGGAAGGCGGGTTTTTACGGGCTGGACCTGTACAGCCTGCGCCGGTCCATGGAAGAGGTCATCTCCTACCTGGAGCGGGTCGATCCTGAGGCCGCGGCACGCGCCAAAGAGCGTTACTCCTGTTTCGACCATGTCAGTGGCGATGACGGTCAGTCCTATGGGTTCGCGGCCGCGTTCGGTGCGGGGCAGTCGTGCCAGCAGGAGGTGGTCGCACAACTGGTCGAGTTGCAGCGGCACGCCGCCGAGTATGCGAAACGCGACGGGTTGCTCGCCGAGGATGAGGCGTTCTACGCGGAACGCAACGCGGTGACCGTGCAGGCCGCGGAGAAGTATTACCGGGAGATGTTCGGCGGGCAGGTCGCCTCGTGGAACCTGCGGGACCAGCACATGGTCCAGACGTTGGAGGCACTGGCGGAGCATCTGGGCCGGGTGCGGGGCGAACCGGCCAAGATCGTGGTGTGGGCGCACAACTCCCATCTCGGCGACGCGCGCGCCACCGAGTTGGGCTCTCGAGGCGAGCTGAACGTCGGGCAACTCGTGCGTGAACGCCACCCCGGGGACTGCCGCCTGATCGGGTTCACCACCTACACCGGCACGGTCACCGCAGCCGATGACTGGGACGCCCCCGCCGACCGCAAGGTCATCCGGCCGGCCCTGCCCGACAGCGTCGAAGAGCTGTTCCATCAGGTGGGCAGCAAGGAATTCCTCCTCTGGTTCGACCTGGTCCCACCCGCCGCCGAGGTGTTGCGGGCGGCCCGGCTCGAACGCGCCATCGGCGTGATCTACCGGCCCGAAACCGAACGGCAAAGCCACTACTTCCACGCCCGCGTGGCCGACCAGTTCGACGCCGTCATCCACATCGACGAGACACGAGCCCTCGAACCACTCGAACGAACCGCCCGATGGGAACGAGGCGAAGCCCCCGAGACCTACCCCTTCGCGGTCTAGCTGTAATGACCACAGAGGTTGAGTACGGGGCCGACACGAGGTCGATGCCTCCCACAGGCATCGATCTCCGCGCACGGGAACGGGACTGAATACGGACACAGGCGAGGAGGTGGCGCATGATTTGTAACGCGGATGGTCATACCTTCTGCCGCGTCGGGTGCGCTCGCGAGGTAGGAGTGGAGCACGCCGGGGCCTGACCGGCGGATCGCCATGAACCACATCGACGAGATCCGGGGGATGGCCCTTCAGCTCGAGTACGGCACCGATCTGGACCCGCTGATCAATCGCATCGGGGACGCACGCTGCGTGCTGGTGGGCGAGGCGAGCCACGGCACGCATGAGTACTACGCCTGGCGAGCGGCGCTGACCCGTCGGCTCATCACAGAGCGCGGTTTCTCATTCGTGGGGGTGGAGGGCGACTGGCCGGACTGCTGGGAGGTCAACCGCTGCGTGACGCTGGCGGACGGCGCCCCGGAGGATCCGCGCGACGTCCTGGTCCGCTTCCGGCGTTGGCCGACCTGGATGTGGGCCAACATCGAGGTGGTCAACTTCTGCCAGTGGCTGCGCGGCCACAACGCCGCCGTGTCGCCCGAACGGCGCGCCGGCTTCTACGGCCTGGACGTCTACAGCCTGTGGGAGTCACTGCGTGCCATCATCCTCTACCTGGTCGAGCACAGGCCCGAGTATGTGGAGACGGCGCTGGACGCCTATCGCTGCTTCGAACCGTACAGTGAGGATCCGCAGGCGTACGCCCAGGGCACACGTCTCATCCCTGAAGGCTGTTCTGCTGAGGTGCTGAACCTGCTGACCCAGTTGCGCGACGCGGCGGCGCCGGCCCACACCGACGATCCGGCGGAGCTGCTGAA
Organism: Actinoallomurus sp.; assembly: GCA_025964625.1. Classification (GTDB taxonomy): domain Bacteria; phylum Actinomycetota; class Actinomycetes; order Streptosporangiales; family Streptosporangiaceae; genus Actinoallomurus. The sequence continues at coordinate 5,118 of JAOPYL010000204.1, forward strand.
CGTGAGGCAGAACGCCGAGGTCACGGCGGGCGCCGAACAGTACTACCGCGCCATGGTCCGCGGTGGCCCAGAATCGTGGAACGGCCGCGACATCCACATGGCCGACACCCTCGACCGGTTGCTGGATTTCCATGGCGCGGACGCACGGGCGGTCGTCTGGGCGCACAACTCCCATGTCGGGGATGCTCGTGCCACCAACATGGCGCGCTACGGGCTCACCAACCTCGGCCAGTTGGTGAGGGAGCGGCATGGCCGCGACCAGGTCGTCCTGGTCGGCTTCGCCGGCGGGCACGGCGAGGTGATCGCAGCCCCCCGCTGGGGCGCCCCCATGGAGATCATGACCGTACCGGCGCCGCGATCCGACTCAGTGGAGGCGCTGCTCGGCGAGACCGAGCTGGACCGGGCCCTGTTCATTTTCTCCGACCAGCCGGACGCCGACTGGCTGCGGACCGAGCGCGGACATCGCGCCATCGGGGTGGTGTACGACCCGGACCACGACCACCAGCGCAATTACGTGCCCACCCGGCTCGGCGACCGTTACGACGCGCTGTGCTGGTTCCACCGGACCACGCCGATCCGGCCGCTGCACCTGGAGGCCGCCCGCCGCGGCGATCTGGAAACGCTGCCCGCCGGAGTATGACGCGCTATGGGTACCGAGAATCTCATCCGTCCCGCGACCTGCATTGGTATGGATCTCCTCGGTGGGGATGGCTGTCAGCGGGTGGCCCGGACCGCGCGAGGCTCAGGAGCCGAGCGCGTGGGCGATGAGCTTGGCGACCGCGTCCGGGTCGACGCGCTGGCCGGTGAGCTGGTGGAGGTTCTCCTGGTAGAGCAGCACCGTCGCGAAGGTGGCCGCGGCCACCTCCAGCCGGACCCCGTCGCCGCGCGCGCCGGGCAGAGCCACCTCCAGCGCGCGGCGAGCCCGTCGTACGACCTCGGTGTTGGCCCGCCTGAGCCGCTCGCGGGCCGAGCCGTGCGTGTCGGCCTCGCGGAACAGAATCCGCCGCATCGCCGGCGAGGCCCTCAGCGGGAATCGTCGCGCGAGCCGTGACAGCGTGTCGGCCGGGTCGCCGGGCACGGCCTCGACGTCGTCCTCGGGCAGCACCTCGACGAAGGTGCGCTCGTCGATGAGCGCGGTCAGCACATCTATCTTCTGCGGGAAGTAATGGAAGACCAGCCCTTTGGGGACCTTGGCCCGCTTGGCGATCCCGGCGGTGGAGGAGCCGTTGTAGCCGGCCTCCGCGAACAGCTCTTCGGCCGCGTCGAGGATCCGGGTCCGGGTGTCGGCCGGCCTCGTCGGTGGCCTTTTCATGAGCCCTCCGCGTCGTCTGTGGAGGGCTCCCGCGCGGAAACGTCCCCGAGAAGGCGTACGGCCCCTGAACACCTGCGCGCCAGGGGCCGTCTCGGGGCCTTGGTCATGTCGCCGTCGAGCTGCCCCGTGCCTGGGTCGCACCCCACACGCCGACGATAGCCGCGACGCCGCCCGCGATCCATGCCGTCCAGGCCGCGGCGTTCTCGCCGGTGAACCCGAAGGCCCATGGTGAGATGAAGATCAGCACCGCGAAGGCCGTGGCGGTCCATGTCGACGGCCCGACGGCCGACAGGAGCGCGTACAGGCCCGCCAGGGCGAGCAGGGCGCCCAGCACCATCAGAGGCTGCTTACCCGCGTTGTCCGCCCACAGCCCGGGCGCGAGAAGCGCGGCAAGACCGGCCACGAACGCAACGCCGCCCTGCCAGGAGAAGTTACCCATCCGCCACCTCCAGGGGGTTCCGGTTTGGAGGTACTTGTCCATCTTAGGGATTCCCTGATTGACCGACCGGTCAAGCGCTCCTGATGGATGGGCCGCCATGGCCGCCGAGGTACATCTGCCTAGCCCGCGAGCTCTTGGCGACCGGCCTGTTATGGCATCTGCTTGGCCCGCTCGGCGGCCTCGCGCAGCGCGTCGGCCATCGGCGGCACCCGATCGGGATCGTAAAGCAGGATGAATTCCCGCTCCTGCCCGTTCTCATCCGCCGCGGTGACCTGGTGCACGACCACCGGGGCGTCGATCACAAGGTCCTTAGTCGAGATATCCATGCGGCCTACACCGATGTCGACCCGGCGGGCGAAGAGTTTGTCCGGCATACCCCGGACGTTATGTCGCCGAGCCGGAGGTCACCACCAGCACCCGTTGAAGGTTCCGCCAGCAGTTGGTCTCACCGGCCTGCCGCCCGGGTTCACCGCTGACCCACGAATCCGCTCCAGCCGCCTCTACCGGCCGGCGGTCGCATCGGTGCTGGTACCTGGCACGCTGGGGGGATGAACGAGGATCGGCTCGCGTCACGTGTCGAGATCACGTACTGCACCCAGTGCCGGTGGCTGCTGCGTGCGGCGTGGATGGCACAGGAACTGCTGAGTACCTTTTCCACCGATCTTGCTGAGGTGGCGCTCGTGCCGGGGACGGGTGGGGTCTTCCGGATCACCGCCGGGCGGACGGTCATCTGGGACCGCTCGGCAGACGGCGGCTTTCCCGATATTACGGTGTTGAAGCAGCGTGTTCGCGACGAAGTGGTTCCCCATCGTCACCTGGGACACGCTGATCGTCGGCACGGCGCAGGCGAGACGTGACCGAGCCGACCCAGCCCGACATACCCCCTGAACGCCGGAAATAAGGGATGCCGAGTTGCCGCTCCACGGTGTGAGCGCTCCGCTCAGGCCGCCGGTCGCGGGACATCCCGCGCGCGATCTAGTCGCGGATCATGGCCTTTGTGCGCATGAGGAATTCCGCGAGGTAACCGTCATGCGGGATTCCTGGTCTCATCCAGTGGGTGGGGTGGTCGCCGATGTAGACGTTGCTGATGGTCGGTTCGTCGACCAGTCGGTCGATCAGCGCCTCGTCACCGTTGATCACGGTCAGCACGAGTGTGTTCTTCAGCGGCTGGATGTCCTCGGCCCGAGACCACGGGGCCACCCAGACACAGGGAAAGGCCAGTTCGATGCCGGTCTGGGGTGCGTCTGAACGATCCACCTGGAATACGGCCGGCCGCATAACCGCGCTGCCGTCGCCGAGGTCGTCCACGATTCCGTCACCGCCGAGGTGGGCCGTGGCGTTGCCGGCGTGGTCGAGCAGGTACCTTTCCGTGGCCTTCGCGACGGCCAGAGGCTGGGTGGGTAGTACGGCCTTGTCGTCGTCGGGTGGCAGGCTCGGGATGGCGGCCAGTCGTTCGGCGATGGCCTCGGCCACCGGGGTCGGATCGCCCTCGACGAATACCGCGGTGGCGTTGATGCAGGCCATCCCGCCCAGCGCGCTGACCGAGTCGACGATCGTGTCCAGATGCGGCTGCCAGTCGTCGTCGGTCAGCAGGATCTTCGAGCGTCCCGGGCCCTGCGACAGCACGGTGTTGTCATTGCCGTACTTGTTCACCACCTGTTGGCCGCCGTACACCATCGCCCGGTCGGCGGCGCGGATGATGTCGTCGGCCACAGAGTGGTCGGTGGGCAGGAGCACCACATGGCCGGTGCCGAAGCCGGCCTCGCGCAATGCGGTGATCAGGCGATGTGGGGTGAACGGCTCCCGCTGAGAGGGACGGACGGCGACCCGGTAACCAAGGGCCAGGGCTTCCAGCCACTGCGTGTGGACCGCGGGCTCATTCCCGGGGGCGTGTACGGCGAGGACCCGAGCACGCCGTGTCCACACCGCGTCACCACGGCGGGTCAAGGGATCCCGCCAATCGTGGACCGAGCCGTGAGGCCGCGCGCGGACCGCCGACCGGTAGGCCTCGGCCGCACTGTGAGTGATGGCCTCGGTGGCGGTGCGCACCACGGAGATGGGCATCCCCGACACCCGGCTCACGATGTGCTGATATTCCTCGATGCTCAGTCCACCGATGATCCCGGTGGCGAACGCCTGACCCGCCTGGGCGATCACACGGGCTCTCTCGTCGGCCGGCACGGTATGCGCCAGGTGCAGCGCGGCCAGGCTGCGCTGCACGAACAGTCGCGGCACCAGGCTCAACTCGGCGACCGGCGTACCGGTCAGGTCGGAGATGGTGAGCCGGTTACGGGTGCGGTAGGGACCGCTCGACCCAAGGGCCTCGAGCTGGAGCAGCTCGCTCATCAGTAGACCCCCTCGATGACGGCCTCGTTCTCGAACACCGCGACCGGGGTGACATCGGCGACCGAGTCGCCGAGCTGCCGGGGCAGGGGCTGGATACGGGTCGCCACATCACGCTCGAGATTGTTGGGGAGCAGCATGCTCTTACTGATGTGGTTCATCACGACCTGGCCTCGCTCCCCGTACGCGACGTCCTCTCCGGTTACAGGATCGACCACGGAAAAGGAGATGTAAGGGGAGAACGGGTCGAAGATCATCGGATCGTTCTCGGTAAGCCCCGTACGCTCAGTCGCGGTGCCCAAGATCATGGTGCTGCCGTATGTACCGCATAGTCTCACCTCCGGGAAGATCTCTGTGCGGAACAGGTCGCGGGTATCGGCGTCCATCTGTGCCCCGCCCCATATGATCAGCTGGAGCTTCTCGTTGATCAGTGAGACGAGTTCGTCCCTTCGCGCGATGCGTTCCAGCAGCGGCGGCGTCGTCATCATGATCCCGATGTCCTGGGTCTCCAGCACGAAGACGCCCTGGTCGATCAGGTGCTCGGCGTAACGGTCGGCCTCCTCGGTGCGGCCATCACGTAGGCACTTCTTGACCCACCGGGGGTCCATGTCGATGCTGAACTTCATACCTCCGCGCAGCCGCGCCTGCCACGTGGCGATCTCGCCGAACAGATGCGGCCCGCTCGGCCCCAGTGACAGCCAATCCACATCTCGTGGGTCGCCGCGCTCGTCCATGACCTGCATCTGGTGGGTCATCAAGCAGTTCATCCAGTCGGCGAGGAGGACCACGCGCTTGGGGGCTCCGGTCGTGCCGCCGCTTTCAAAGACACCGACCACGTCGGCCTTCGGTCCGTAGCCCGTGGGGATGAGGTCCTCGACGCGTATGTCGCGCAACTCGTTGGCCACGTTGGGGAACAGGCGGAGGTCGGCGAAGGTGCGCACGTCCCGGCGAGGGTCGAAGTCGAGGGTCCTGGCCCGCTCCAACCAGAACCGTGAACCGGTCCGCGGGTCGAAGTGCCACTGTATCGCCGCTTCGATCAACTCTTCGGGATCCGGGACCTGGTCCACAGGACAGTCAAGAACCGGATCCAGTGGATATGACATCCGATCGCCCCGATAGTGATAGCCCTCCACTCATCATGCATCTGACCTGCGCATTCAACAAGGCGGCCCGGGACACCGGCCACGGCTCCGGCGTCCTCAGATCGTGAGACCGAGGGTGTCACGAGCGGACGTGCCGGCCACGGCCAGGCCGAGCAGCTCATCGACGGCCGCCAGGTGACCGGCCGGCCAGTGCCCGGCCACCTTGGCCGCGTGCTCGTCATCGATCCGGTTGAGCATCCGGGAATCCTGGACGCACCCGGCGATCGCAACCGCCCGGTCACATGGTCGCGGCTGCTCCGGGTTCACCGGGTCCCGGCGGGCACACGATCGGGTCCCTGGCCTTGACCTACGGGTGACGGCGGTCGGCCTTGAAGACCTGAAGGGTATGGACTATCCAGACCTCCATCTTCCGTCGAGAGCACGCGAGGTGCCCATGAGCGCACGTCGACGGCATCTACCAGCCGGAGCGGCCGGTAAAACCGGCCGTGTCCTGGTGCTCAGCATCGTCCGCGACAGCAACGCGGTCCAGGGAATGTCGTGATGGTCATCACGCCGGGGCGAGCGACCGCTGGCTTATGTCGTGCCCGAGCCGCTCGAAGCAGCCCGCCGCCTCGTCCACCTGAACCAGGTTGGTCTGCAGGAACTGCGCGCATTGTGTCTGACCCATGAGCGTGGCCTTGTCGACCAGGCCCTTGTAGGTCGCGCTCTGGAAGCTTGAGATCTTCAACTCCGACCCGACGGTGAACATGTCGATCACCTCCGGCGACGGCTCCTGCCTCATGAACTGCTGGAACTCCGCGGCCATGCCGTCGACGGCCAGGCACGGAACGTCCTGCCGCGAGGCTCCCAGGGCCTGGAAGCAGGCGTCCAGGTTCTGGATCTTCTGCTCGCCCTTCGCCTGCTCGTTGCGTAGCTGCTGCGACAGGCTCTCGTCGCGAACCATGCCGGCGATCTCGCCCCTCATCCGGGTGATCTTGCTATCCGCGTCGTGGGTGGCGGACAGTTCGTATAGGAACAGGTCCGTGGGGTTGTTGAGTGCCACGTCCTTCGCCTCCTGACGTTTCTACGGGCCTTGGCCCCGGTCGACTACCCGCGGCCCGGCAGGAACGGCGGAATTTTCGGCGGATCTGGCTTACCTGGAAACTCGGGGCGCTGGATAGCGGCTGTATGGATAGCCCCGATCACGGCACTGGTCACCGGACGCCCGCCTGAGGCAAGCTTCTCGCAGGTCGCCGACTCCACACCAGCACCTCGGCATCCCGCTGGAGGGACGTCCACCGGACGCCACCGAGCCAGAACTCAGATCCGCTGGTTTGCCGTCTGCACTACCGGGCCCCTACCCATTCCGGTGTGATCTATCCGGTCAACCTGGTTCTCCTGCGGCGGCCCTGCGCCAAGCGCACTGTCGGCATAGCGTGGAGTCAAGGGTCCGTGGTCAGTCCACGTATTCACCGGCATTGGGCAACACCATGCACACCACCCTCGCAGTGATCGCCGGCCTCATCGGTGTGACGATCATCGCGCTCACGACCGCGTCCGCTCTGCAGACGTTCGTGGTGCCCCGTGGCACGCCGCTGCTCCTCACACGGTGGGTGCTGCTGGCCGTCCGCGCCGTCTTCATACTGTCCATGCGCCACTTGCGGGACTACTCCACCCGCGACCGCGTCATGGCCATGTTCGCCCCGACCGGGCTGATGACGCTGCCGGTCGCCTGGATGACCCTCCTCCTCATCGGTTTCGTGCCCCTCTACTGGGCCTTTGGGAGCGGCTCATGGAAGGACTCGCTCCTCGCCAGCGGCTCCGGGTTGCTGACGCTCGGCTTCCACGCCCCGGACAACCTGTGGACCGGTGTGCTGTCGATCATCGAAGCGGGTTTCGGACTGGGCCTCCTGGCACTGCTGATCAGTTACCTGCCGTCGATCTACAACTGCTACTCCCGGCGCGAACAACGCGTCACCGCGCTTGAGGTGGAGGCCGGATCGCCACCGTTCGCGCCGAACCTGCTCGTACTGCTGCTTCAGATCAAAGGACTGCCACTCCTCCACACGTACTGGTCGGCCTGGAGGCACTGGTTCAACGACATTGAGGAGACCCACTCCACAACACCGATCCTGGTGTACTTCCGCTCTCCCGCACCCGAACGATCATGGGTGACCGCGGCCGGCGCCGTCCTGGACTCCGCGGCACTCGCCGTCTCCGTCCTGGACGTGGACAAGCCGCAGCCGGACGCCGAACTCTGCATCCGCTCCGGTTATCTCGCGCTCCGCCGCATCGGCGACTACTTCCTCATGCCGTACGACCCCGACCCAACCCCCGACCTCCCCATCGCCATCACCCGAGAGGAGTTCGACGAGGCATGCCAGCGCCTCGCCGACGCCGGCGCCACGCTCAAGGCCGACCGTGACCAGGCGTGGCACGACTTCGCCGGTTGGCGCGTCACCTACGAAGGCCCCCTGCTGCGGTTCGCCTCACTTTGCATGGCACCGCCGGCACCATGGTCATCCGACCGGCCCATCCACTTCAACCGCCTCCCCGTCACCCGGCGCCACGCGCGAGCCCGGCTACACACTCACCGCGGCAAGCGGCTCGTTCCTGACCGGCCGCTGCCCGCCGTGCACGACGTTCCCCGATCACGCCCCCATCCGGGGTCGAGCGCTGGCAGGCGTTCTCGCTTTTCCTCGCTTCTCCGCGGACGAAGCACAAGATCGACGCGCTGAAACAACCTCTGCGACAGCCCATTGGGGAGCCAGAGCCCTCCGCGCCGGCCGACGCGGCCACCAGCGCGGGCGCGCGGCAACAGGCCCGCAGCGCCCCGGAGAGGCCATGGAGGGAGCCGAGTTCGTGGCCCTTCGCGGACGGAACCCAGGCGTCATCTGCTGGGCTGTGGAACCCTGCAGGAGACGCTCGGGTCGAGGCCCACGTAGTTGAGCGGACCGGAGATTATCGTCACGCCGATCGTGGCGGACTTGGCGCAGCTGGCGTCGAAGTGGGAGTAGTAATGGCGCTGCTCCGCGGCGAGTCCCCCGATGATCAGCCAGACGACGACCAGCGACGGTCCGGCCCGCATTGCCACCTCCGATGACCTCGTTGCCGACCTGGGAGGTACGGCGACTACGACAAGATCGCCCATAGTTAAGCAAGTCAAGCCGGCGGTGTCATCCGCTGGAGGTCTCGATCCGGTCAGGCGCCGAGGGCGCCGAATTCGCCGCAGCCTCCTCGTCACCGACCTTTACCGACGTATTTCCGGCGTCGGTGACCACGGCGAGGAGCCCGGAACCCGCTCCGCGCTCCGAGATGCCGGTCAGAACAGGGTGTCGGGCTCGGCCGTGCGAGCGATGATCGGTGGCATGAGCAATGGAGACCTGCCGCCCGCCGATCGGGATGACGACCGGCCGCTTCGGGTGATGCCGTGGTGGCTCGTCCTGGGGGGATTCGTCGTCGCGATTCTGCTCGGATGGGTCGTGGTCGCGTGGCTGTTGAAGGAAGCGGACCAGGGCACGACGCGAGCGCAACTGCGGATCGACGCCATTCGCACCGGGCTCACGGTGGTGGCCGGCACCGGTGGAGCGGTCGCACTGCTTCTCGCCGCTCGCCGGCAGTGGCTGAGCGAACGGGCGCAGCGGCACCAGGAGCGGGTGGACGCGCGGACGCAGGCATCTCAGGAGCAGAGCACCGCCGCCACACAGCAACATCAGGACCGGCTGTCCCGCATCACTGAGTACGACGCTACAGAGCGACGGGTCACGGAGTTGTTCGCGAAGGCAGTGGACCATCTCGGCAACGACAAGGCGGCGGTCCGCCTGGGTGGTCTGTACGGTCTGGAGCGGCTGGCGCATAACAACGAGGAGTATCGGCAGACCATCGTTGACGTGATCTGCGCCTACCTCCGGATGCCGGACCCAGGCACAACCGATGACGAGCGGCATGTCCGGATCGCCGCCCAGCGTGTGCTGTTCCCCCGGCTCTCGGCCGGCAGCCGGATCGACCTGTTCGGCGCCATTCTCATCGACCTGGATGCCACCTCTTGTATGTTCGCGAAAGTGGATTTCACCCGCGCGGTCTTCACTGGAGGAACCCGCTTCGACGATGCCGTGTTCGCAGACTCGGCGGTGTTCACCGATGCCACGTTCGACGGCGATTCCTCTCTACTCCGGACGCGATGGCGGACGGCCGCCGACTTGCAAGGTGTGACCTTTCGTGGAGCGTCGATATTCAACGAGGCGACCTTCGAGCGGCGCGTGTCATTCGGCGGCGAAGCGCGCTTCCTGGGCGAGACCGCCTTCCGCGGCGCGCGGTTCGCGGATAGCAGCGTCTTCGACCGGGTGACCTTCTCCGGGAAGGTGTCGTTTCGCGGCGCCGCCTTTGACGGCAACGTGTCGTTCGAGCACGCGACGTTCGGTGGCGAGACGTCCTTCAAAGATGTTTCCTTCGCCGACATGGCGATGTTCCGCCGGACGTCGTTCAAGGGGGCCGGATCCTTCGAGAACGCCCGCTTCGGCGGCTACACCGGCTTTGAGCGGTCGGAGTTCGCCGACGGGATCACCTTCGAGCCGCAGCACATGGAGCGCGAGCCATCATTCGGCCACGCCCGCATCGCCGCCCAAGCCCCCCGGATCTGGCCTCCGAACTGGCGTGAAACGCCTGTCGAGGACGGCTGGGTCAGCATCTCGCCTCGGCGAGGGGCGTGACGCCCTGTGGGGCTCGAAATTCCAGATTTGATGTTGTGACCAGCGCCTTCGCCTCGGTTCCAGGAGGCATCGGCTCGCCGTGGCGCGGAATCAACGCCGGCCTGGTGCAGGATCCTGTGGGTGCCGATCACCGGTAGCAGCCGTATGAGGCGAACACGCTCGTGAGCGCCAGACCGGGCAGGCGCAGCAGCACGCTGGATCATCGTGGCGCGCCTGTGCGGGGATCGTCAGCCGCTCTCGAGGACCTGCAGGTCACAGGCATGGATGGGATTTCGGCACCCGCAGCCCTCGGATCTCTTGACAGGCGCGAATCGCGTGGGATAAACCTTACGAAACTTTCCTAAGGAAGATTCCATGCAGCTCACCTCGCGTAGGCAGTTCCTCAAACAGGCCGGGCTCGCGGGCCTGGTCATGGGGGCGCCTCCGCTCCTTTCGGCCTGCGGTCCCGGTCGACGTGTGGTGCGGGGCGGCAAGCCGCTGACGCCCCCTACCGCCGGCCACGCCCAGCTGAGCATGCGGATCTGGGGTGCTTATCCCGACTTCGTGACCAAGCAGGTCGCGGGGTACGAGCAGGCGTACGGCGACCACGTCGACCTGGGCGTCATCGCGGGCGACTACCCCTCGCTGCTCACCAACCTGCTCCGCCAGGACACCCACATCGACATGGCGTACAGCCTCTGGCACATGCCGCAGGCCTACTCCGAAGCCGGGTGGATCCACGACTACGAGCGCTTCTGGGCCAAGGAGGACGCGGAGCGGGAGATGTTGCCGGCCGTGCGCAAGGCCCTCACCATCAACGGGCGCCTGATCGGACTCCCGTACTTCGCTTTCGTCAATGGCGCGTTGTTCGCGAATACCGACGTGCTCAGGAAGGCGAACCTTGAGGGGCAGTATCCCAAGACCTACGACGAGCTCTACGATCAGGTAAGGCTCATCAAGAAGCGCGGGGCGAGCGACACGCCCTACCTGCCATCGTTCTGGTCCGCGCCGTGGTTCGGGATTCCCTTTGGTTTCATCCAGGAAGCGCTGAACAGAAACATCCCTCTGTTCGGCAACGGTGGCGAGCCGCTGTTCGACGAGAAATCTCAGGTCGTCGACATGCTGCGACAGTGGCGTGCTCTGTATCGGGAAAGGCTCGTACCACAGGGCGTGCTGACGTTCCAGGAATCGGACTGGACCGAGGCGTTCGCCAAGGGTGGCATCGCCTACTCACCTCAGCTTCAGTACGACATCAAGACCTTCGCGACTCCCGGCAGCTCGCAGGTGGTCGGCAAGATTGTCCCGGTGCCCCAGCAGGGCCAGAAGTGGGGGATGTTGCATATCGGCGCCTATCTCATCGGCAATTACGGACAGAGCGACGCCCAGCTCGCGCAGGCCTACAACCTCGCGCAGCACTTCGGCTACCGGAACCGCAGGACCAACAAGTTCGAGGTGCCGACCGCATGGGCGAGCAACTACTACCTGACGCAGGGCTACGCCGCCGTCAACGAGAGCCCGGAGGTGGCCGCAGCCGTTGCCACGTGGCTCCCCGACCCTGAGAAGAACTGGCCGGTCCTGAAGGATTATTTGGCGAACCCGCAGGTCGCCACCGAGCTGTTCCACACCTCGTGGGGACCGATGTGGATGAATTATGCCTCACACGAGCTGCCCAAGGCTGTAGACGGCAGCGAGGACCCCAAGACGGTTGTGCGGAATCTCCGCACCAAGGCCGAAAGCCTGTTCAATGACTTCGGACACTAGGGCCGTGACGACCGCGGTGGGCGGCGTCGCACCCCCCAGGGTGCCATTCAGCTCGCGGCGGACCCCGACGGGGTTCGGCATGCTCTTGGTCGCCCCGGTGGTGCTGCTGCTGCTCGCGATCGTCGCCTATCCCATCGGGTACTCGCTCTACCTGAGCGTCATGGCGACCAACCCCATCACCGGCTCGCAGCATCTGGTCGGTATCGCCAACTTCCGGGCAGCGCTCACCAGCGGCGACTTCTGGCATGCGGCCGGGCTCACCCTCTACTACGTCATCTGCGTGACCGTGATCGGAACCGGCGTGGCGCTGGGCATGGCCCTGCTGCTGCGGGAGCGTTTCGTCGGCCGGCCCGTTCTCATGGCGGTGATCGTGTTGCCGTGGTCGCTGTCCACGTACGCGGCAGGCGTGGTGTGGCGCTACGTCTACAGTCCGCAGTACGGCCTCCTCGCGGGAATCGCACAGCACCTCGGGCTGCATCCCTTCGACTTCCTGTCGAAGCAGGCGGTCATCCCCTCGCTGGCGATCGTCCATGCCTGGCAGTTCGCGCCGTTGGGGACGTACTTCCTCCTGGCCAGCCTGCAGGTCATCCCCGACGACCTGTACAAGCTTGCCAAGGTCGACGGTATGGGGATGGCGAAGCGGTTCCGCAACATCACGTTGCCGCAGATCCGTATGCCGCTCGCCATCTTCCTGGTGTTGATCGGCGGGCAGGCGGCGACGGCCTTCGACCTGATCTACTTCCTGACGTCGGGTGGTCCCGGTGACGCGTCGCAGACGCTCACCTATGACGCCTACCAGCAGACCTTCCAGGACCAGGACTTCGGCGGCGGCTCGGCCACATCGTGGTTGCTGCTCGTCCTTGTGACCGTCGTCACGGTGGGCTACTACGCGGTGGCGATGTCGTCGTCGCGGCGGACCCGAAAGGCATCGTCATGAGTACGCGTCGCCGGGTCGTCCTGCATCTGCTCGCTCTGCTGGCGCTGGTGTGGACCATCGCCCCGCTGGCCTGGATCCTGCTGATCTCGCTGACCTACCACCACGAGTTCGCGTCGTCGACCATTCATCTGTTGCCGCACCAGCCGACGCTCGCCAACTACGTGCGGCTGTTCGGCCGCAGTGCGGCGGACTGGAACGGGACGATCCAACCGCCCAACGCCTATGGGCCGCTGATCCGCAGCGGGCTGGTCAACAGCGCGGAGGTAGCGGTCGCGGTAACCGTGCTCAGCATGGTCTTCGCGGTTCCGGCCGCCTATGCGCTGGCGCGCGTGGACATGCGGTTCCGGCAGGCCGGCCTGCTCACCATCGTGGCGACCCGCGCCCTGCCGCCCGTCGCCACGACCATCCCCTTTTTCGTGCTCTACCAGACCCTGGGCCTGTCCGGCACTCGCCTGGGTCTGGTCATCGCGCACCTGACGATGACGGTTCCGCTGCTGGTGTGGATGGGAACCAGCTTCTTCGGCGGACTGCCGCCCGGGTTGGAGCGCATGGCGCGGGTCGACGGGTGCTCTCGGTGGCGGGCGTTCACCCGGGTGGTCGTGCCCGCGTCGCGGCACGCGATGACGGCCATGGCGGTGATCGCGTTTCTGACCTCGTGGGACGAGTTCACCTTCGCACTGATCTTCAACACCGGAACGTCGGCCCAGACCTTCCCGCCCGCACTGTCGAGCATGTTCTTCCAGGTGTCGGTGCCCACCGAGGTGGCGAGCGCGACGGTGCTCGGCCTCCTGCCCCCGCTGGTCATCGCGACCCTTTTCCAGCGTTACATCCGCAAGGTCAACCTTGTCGGTCTCTAGATCCGGTGATCTCTCGTGGACAAAGCTATGAGGACAAGCAGGCTATGAAGACGAGCAATGTAGGCGTCGCTATCGACGCAGTGAGCAAGCGCTACAAGTCGGCGAAACAGCCGGCCCTGGACGGCGTGACGCTGGACATCCGCCCGGGCGAGCTGCTGGCCCTGCTCGGTCCCTCGGGGAGCGGCAAGACCACGTTGCTGAACGTGCTCTCCGGACTGGAATCGGCCGACGACGGGCGCATGCTCTTTGGCGACCAGGACGTGACCGACATCCCGGCGGAGCGGCGCAGTGTGGCCGTGGTCTTCCAGTCGTCGATGCTCTACCCGCACATGTCGCTGCGCAAGAGCATCGCCTTCGCGCCTCGCCTGAACAAGGTGCCCGATGCCGAGATCGAGCAGCGCATCGCCGATATCACGGGGTGGCTGCACATCGCTCATCTGCTGGACCGCCGTCCCCATGAGGTCTCCGGCGGCGAGCGGCAGCGCGCGGCCATCGCGAAAGCGCTGGTCTCCCGGCCCGCCCTGCTGCTCATGGACGAGCCCTTCTCCGCCGTCGACGCGCAATTGCGCCGCCAGCTGAGGAGTGAACTGGTCAAGTTGCACCGGGAGTTCGGCACGACGACCGTCTTCGTCACGCATGACCAGGAGGAGGCGATGGCCATCTCCGACCGCGTCGCGGTGATGCGCAATGGGCGCCTGGTGCAGGTGGACGAGCCCCTCGAGCTCTACCGGTCGCCGGTGAACGCGTGGCTGGCCGACTTCGTCGGCGTGCAGCCGATCAATGTGCTGCCGGTGCGACGTTCGCCGTCCGGCGACACGTTGCAGACCGCTGACGGCGAGCTGACCCTCAAGCCCGAGGGCCGCGCATTCCCGGATGTGCTGGACCTCGGTGTCCGGCCGGAGCACATCAAGATCATTGCCAGCGGCTCGGCCTCACCACTGCGCGTCTACACGCGGGAGGTGGTCTCCGGCCAGATGAAGTACACATTGCGTACCGACCAGGGCACGGAGATCGTCGCCATCCGTGGCAGCGACGACGTGCTGGACATCGACACTCCGGTCGACGTGGCCGTCGACTGGCGGCACGCGATCGCGTTCGACTCGACCACAGGCGAGCGTCTCGACGTGAACCTGGCGAAGGGAACCGCAGGTGTTTCTTGACCTTCTGCGCCGTCGTAACCCGGCGCTGCTGCAGGCGGCCGCCGACCTGGCGATCCAGCGCCGCATCCCGCCCAACTCCTACGTGCTCGACCTCGACGCGATCCGCGCCAACGGGTCGGTCATTCGCGAAGAGGCGGACCGGCTCGGCCTCAAGCTGTACTTCATGACCAAGCAGATCGGCCGCAATCCGCTGGTCACGGCCGCCCTCGTCGAGGAGGGCCGGCCGGAGACGGTGGCCGTCGACATCGCCTGCGCGAACGCCCTGAGCGGGCACGGCTTCAAGCTCGGGCACGTCGGCAACCTCGTGCAGACGCCGCTGATCGACATCCCCCGCATCGTCGGACTCCGGCCCGAGGTCATCACCGTCTTCTCGGTCGACAAGGCGCGCCAGATCGCCGAGGAGGCCCAGCGGCAGGGCATCACCCAGGGGCTTCTCCTGCGCGTGTCGGACCGCGAGCGCGACGTCTACCTCGGGGGCATGGAGGGCGGCATCGAGCTGTCGGACCTGAGGACGGCGGCGCGGGAGATCGCGGCCCTGTCCGGGGTCCGCATCGACGGCGTGACCACGTTCCCCGCGCTCGCCTACACCGAGGTGGGGGAGGCGAAGCCGACGCCCAACTTCGAGACGCTGCTCCGCGCCCGCGATGTCCTCGAAGAGCTCGGCATCGCCGTACGCCAGCTCAACGCGCCCGGCAACACCTCGGTGTTCACGCTCGGACTCCAGGCGAAGATGGGCGCCACGCACGTCGAGCCGGGCCACGGTTTCCTCGGGACGACACCCTTCCACCTGCGCCACGAGCTGCCCGAGGTGCCGGCCGCGTGCTACGTCACCGAGGTCGCGCACGAGGTCGGTGACCGCGCGTACGTCTACGGAGGCGGCTTCTTCGTCGACGACCCGATGTGGCTGGACCCCGACTTCCAGCGCTACGCGCTCGTCGGGCGTACGACCGAGGAGCTGATGGAGCACCGCGTGCCATTCCGCGGGGCAGGGTCGGGAACGACCGGCGGCTTCGGCGGCATCGACTACTACGGGTTCATCGACCGTGCCGGCGACGCGGTCCGAATCGGCGCGACTGTGGTCATGGGCTTCCGGGTCCAGTCGTTCGTGACGCGGGCGAACATCGCCGTGGTCAGTGACTGCGAGACCGAACCACGGCTGCACGGGGTGTTCGACCAGGCCGGCAACCGGATCGAGTTGTATGCCTGAGGTCCGCACCGCAGACCGCGGTGACGTGCGGGACATCAACCTGCGCGCCGTCTTGGAGGTGCTGCGCGCGGTCGGCGCCACCACCCGGGCCCAGATCGCCCGCGAGACAGGCCTGAGCGCCCCCACCGTGTCCGCGGTCGTCGCGGCCCTCACCGAAGCCGGCATCGTCGCGAGCGCGGGCGTCGGTCCGTCCACCGGCGGCCGGCGTGGCGACCTGATCGAGTTCCGGCCCGACGCGCGGCTGGTCTTCGCCCTCGACCTCAGTGCCGATCCGCCATGCGCGGCGCTGGTCGATCTCAGTGGTTCCATCGTGGACGGCTCGCGCGTCACCGTGCCCGGGTCGGGGCTGTCCGGACCCGATGAGCTGGTGACGTGGGTCCAGCGCCGGGTGCGCGAGGCGGCCGGCGTCATCGGCATCGGTGTCGCGGTACCGGGAGTCACCGATCCGGTCGCCGGTGTCATCGACTGGGCGCCGAGCCTCGGGTGGCGTCACGTCCCCCTGCGCGCGGCCCTCGAAACAGCCGTACCCGAGGTCATCGTCGCCATCGACAACGACCTCAACCTCGCGACGCTGGGCGAGTACGCCTACGCGCCGGAAAAAGCGCAGGATCTGGTCATGATCGGCCTGCGTGGAGGGCTCGGCGCCGGCGTCATGCTCGGGGGCTCCCTTCACCGCGGCGTGCACTTCGCGGCGGGGGAGATCGGTTACCTGCCCGTGCACTCCAGTGTGCGCGGCAGCCGTGACTTCGGCGAGCTGGAGACCACCGTCTTGGCCCGCCTTGGTAAGCACGGATCCGGCCGCCACGCTTCCGCGCGGCAAGCCGAGACCACGTCGGACGGAACGGGCGTATTGGGCGCCGGGGAGGGCGAAGTCGTTGATCTGCTCGCCTTCGCGTGTGTGGCCATCGCCGCCGTGCTCGACGTGGCCGCGATCGTCTTGAGCGACGAGGTCGTCCAGCAGCGCGCCGATCTTCCGGGAGAGATCGCCCGGCGCCTTGCCGAGTCGCTGCCTCATCCACCTCAGGTCATCGCGTCCCAGCTTGGCGCGGAAGGCACGTTGCAAGGTGCCGCGGTCGCCGTACAACAGCGGCTCACGCTCAAGATCCGGCGGTTGCTCACATGATCTGTATCGGCGTCGACGCCGGCGGCACGAACTCGCGGTGTCTCGTGACCGACGCGCATGGAGCCGTCCGTGCGCACGTGACCGGGCCGGGCGCGAACCTGCACCAGTACGGCATCGACAACACCGCACGCAGCGTCGCGGGCTTGGTACACGAGGCGCTGGCCCGTGCGGGGGACCACCAGCGCGAGGTCCACGCCGCCGTGTGCGTGGCCGGCCTCGACACCGACGCGTCACGTGAGCGACTGGATACGGCACTGCGCGCGATCGATTCGTCGATCCGCTGGCAGTCCGCGAACGACGCGCTGGCCGCCTGGTACGGCGCGTTCGGCACGGAGCGCTCGGGGGTCATCGCCATAGCGGGCACGGGTTCGGCCGCGTACGCCCGCAATGGCGAGTGGGAGGCACGCGCCGGCGGCTGGGGCGCGATGCTGGGTGACGAAGGCAGCGGGTACGACCTCGGCCGACGCGGGCTCATCGCCGTTCTGCGTGCCCACGACCGCATCGGCCCCGCCACGTCGCTGCGGGGCGCTGTCCTCGGGCGGCTCGGACTCGACCGCCCCGAGGCCATCATCGATCACCTGCACTTCCACATGGCTCCCGCCGATGTCGCCGCCCTGGCGCCGGTCGTGCTGGGCTGTGCGGCGGAGGGAGATCCGGTCGCAGAGGAGCTGGTCGACGCGGCGGCCGCGTCGCTGATCGAGATCACCGCGGGTGCGGCTTCGGCCGTGGGCCTCGGCGAGGCGGAGGAACCGCTGTTCGCGCTCGTTGGCGGGGTGGCCCGCGATCCGTTCTTCCGAGCCGCCGTACGCCGCCGGGCCGGGCGCGGGGACCGGCCGCTGCGCTGGCACGAGGCGGGCGCGCCCCCGGTGGCCGGCGCGGTCTACCTGGCGATGAGCGGCGCCGGATTCTTCAGCGCGATCCAGCACGACTTCGGTCAGCTGGAACTCGAGGCGACGTCGAGACGGAGACAATGATGCAACTGGACCTGATCATCCGCGATGGCACGATCGTCGACGGAACCGGAGCGCCGCGCTTCGTGGCCGACGTCGGGGTCACGGGCGGCCGAATCACCTACATCGGTTCCTTGCCGGAGGACCTCGCCGCGTCCCGCGAGATCGACGCGGCGGGGAAGATCGTCTGCCCGGGGTTCATTGACATCCACAGTCACTCCGACTTCGTGCTCGCCGATCCCGAGCACGACGACATCCTGGGCTGTTTCCTGCGCCAGGGCATCACCACCCTCGTGACGGGCAACTGCGGATTCGCCCCTGCCCCGGTCGCTCCGGAGTTCGCTGCCGAGATGCACTCCTACACCTCGTTCCTGCGCTCGGCGGGGACTCGGCCGCATTGGCCGACGATGGGGAAGTACCTCGACGAACTCGAGGCGGGCGGCGTCGCGCTGAACGTCGTTCCGCTCGCCGCACACGGTGCGCTGCGCATCGCGGTGATGGGCTTCGCGCGACGGTCGCCGGACGCCACCGAGCGCCGGCGGATGCGCGACTTGCTCGCCGAGTCCCTCGATGCGGGATGTTTCGGCATGTCCGCGGGTCTGGCCTACGCGCCCGGCATGTACGCCGAGACCGACGAAGTAACCGAACTCGCCAAAGTCGTCGGCGCGCAGGACGGTCTGTTCACCTGCCACAGCCGGGGATTGTCCGAGACGCTGGTCGACGCGGTCGCGGAGGTCATCGACATCTCGGCGTACGGCGACGTCCGCGCGCAGTTCTCCCACCTGTGCGCACTCGGCGAGGCGAACTGGCCGCGCATCGGTACGGCGATCGAACTACTCGACAACGCCCGCAAGCGCGGTATCGATGTGGCGACGGACTGCCAGGCCTACATCGCCGGCAACACGACACTGGCCGCTCTCCTGCCACCGTGGGCGCTGGAAGGCGGCATGCGGGCCGCGGCCGAGCTGCTGGCCGACCCGGCGGGGCGGAAACGCGTCCGCCGCTCGATCGAGGACACCGGCCCCACCTGGCCCGTCCCGCCAGGGGGCTGGACGGACAACATGATCGGCTCGCTGGGTTACGACAACATCTGGTTGCTCACCATCGGCGCGTCGGAGTACAAGGCCTACGAAGGCATGTCGCTCGCCGAGATGGGCGAGCGCACCGGCCGCGGAGCGTTCGACGCGACGATGGACCTGATCGTCGCCGACAGCGGTCAGACCATGATGCTGGTGGTCGGGTCGGCGGGCAGCATGAGGTCCGACGCGCCGTTGCGGGACATCCTGCGCCTGCCGTACACCGCGCTCGAGACGGACGCCATCATCACCGGGAACGGAACGCCCAACCGCGGTGCGCTCGGTGCCTATCCCCGCATGCTGGGTCATTTCGTGCGCGAGGAGCGTTTGCTGTCGTTGGAGCAGGCCGTCCACCAGATGACCGGACTGGCCGCCGACCGCATCGATCTGTCCTCGGTGGGCCGTCTGCGCGCGGGTGCCGCCGCCGACATCGTGGTCCTGGACTTCGACCAGGTCGGCGACACGAGCACATACTTCGACCCGGCTGGTGCACCCCGCGGAATCGAGTACGTGCTTGTGAACGGCGTGCCCGTTGTCGACAGCGGCCGTTACCAGGCGGCGCGGGCCGGTCATGTCTACCGACGCCAGGGATCCGGAGCGGCATGAATCCCGACCTGTGACCCCTACCGACCCGGCGGGCGATCCCGGACTCCGGTCCGTCCCCGCACCGGGTGAGTACAGCGCGGGTCACCGGTGACCCGCATCAACGGAACGAGACGCCCCGGCCGACCCGGCCGGGGCGTCTCGCCGTCTTGGGCGTCTCCGCGCCGGGTCATGCACGCCGGTTTCCCGCCGTCCCCCATGTCACAGTAGAATGTGCGATCGTCACATAATTTGTCACAGGATCGGGTGAGTGCGATGCCGGACACGGACGCCCTCGGCGGCCAGTGGCGGACCACCGCCGACCGCCGCTCGTGGATCGGGGGACGCGTCCTGGCCCGTGGCTCGGTAGGCATCGACGAGGTCGTCGCCGAGTTCGGCGTGTCACGGATGACCGTCCACCGCGACCTGGACGAGCTGGAGCGGCGCGGCGTACTCCGGAAAGTGCGCGGCGGCGCCTCCGCGCAGCCGTCCACCCGGTTCGAAAGCGACGTGCGCTACCGGCTCCAGCAGCGCGGCGCCGAGAAGGAGGCGCTGTCCGCGGCGGCCGCGCGACTCGTACGGCCGGGCGACGCGGTGCTGCTGGACGAGTCCACCACCGTGCTGCCGCTGGCCCGGATGCTGCCGGGAATCGGCTCGGTCACGGTGCTGTCCAACTTCCGCCTGCTGCTGAACGAGCTCGCCGACGCCGACGACGTCCGCCTGGTCGGCCTCGGCGGCGACTACGACCCGCGCTTCGCCACGTATACCGGGCCGCTGTGCCGGGACATGGTGAGCGCGCTGCGCCCCGACCTGTACATCACGTCCACGACGGCGGTCGACGGGCTGACCGCGTTCCATCCCGATCCGCAGATCGCGGACGTCAAGCGGGCCATGCTCGCCGCCGCCGCCCGCAGTGCCCTCCTGCTCGACCACACCAAGCTCGGCCACCGGGCGCTGCACCGGGTGGCCGCGATCGGCGACTTCGACGAGGTCTACGTGGACGAGGCCGCCCCGGCCGCCGTCGTACGGGAACTTCGCGAGGCCGGTACGGAGGTCACCGTGGTCCCCGTGCCTTCACCGAGCCGGTCCGCCGACACGAAAGGAATCTCATGACCGACCAGCACCTTCTCACGGGCCTCATCGCCCGGTTCGGCCCGGACCGCGTCTCGACGGCGTCGCCGGACCTGGCCGCCCACTCCCACGACGTATGGCCGCTGAGCACCAAGCAGGCCATGCAGGGCAAACACCCGCACGCGCCGGAGGCCGTGGTGCGGGCCCGCGACACCGATGAGGTCGCGCAGGTGCTGTCCTGGGCGAACACGCACGGCGTGCCCGTCACCCCGTGGGGCCTGGGGTCCTCGGTCACCGGCGCGCCGCTGCCGCTGCACGGCGGCGTGGTCCTGGACCTGTCGGAACTGCTCGCCGAGCCGGAACTGGACGAGACGGACCTGACGGTCACCGTGGCCGCCGGGGCCCGGGGTGACCGGCTCGAAGGATGGCTGACCGAACGCGGGTACACCCTCGGTCACTCTCCCCAGTCCCTGGACCGGTCCACCGCGGCCGGCTGGCTGGCGACCCGGGCCACCGGCCAGTTCTCCTCCAAATACGGCGGCATCGAGGACCTGGTAGTCGCGTTCACCGTCGTACTCGCCGACGGCACCGTCGTGCACACCGCCGACCACCCGCGTGCGGCGATCGGCCCGGACCTGCGGCACCTGTTCATCGGCTCGGAGGGCACGCTGGGCGTCATCACGGCGGTGAAGCTCAAGGTGTTCCCCGTCCCCGAGCACCGCGTGCTCCAGGCCGTACGCTTCGACGCGGTCGAGGCCGGCCTGGCCACGATGCGGGAGCTCACCCGCGTCGGCCTGCGTCTGTCGATCGTGCGCTTCTACGACCACGACGAGGCCCGGCACGCGATGGTGGACTCCGGCTTCGAGGGAACCGTGCTGTTCCTCGGCAGCGAAGGCCCCCGCGCGGTGGCCCAGGCCGAGCAGGCCGAGGCGCTGCGCATCGCGGCGGCGAACGGCGGGACCGAGCTCGGGCCGGCGCCCGTCGAGGCGTGGATGGCGCGGCGCTATGACTTCTCCACCATCGAGCGACTGATCGAGGAGCCCGGCGGTTACGCCGAAACGATCGAGATCGCGCACTACTGGAGCGGCATCGGCGACGTGCACGCGGCGGCCAAGAAGGCCCTGGAACCGCTCGCCGACGAGGTCCTCGGGCACTTCTCCCACGTCTATCCCCAGGGGACCTCGCTCTACTTGATCCTGCTCGGCCGGGCCGCCGACGACGCCGAGGCCGAACAGCGGATCGAACGGATCTGGGCGACCGCGATGGAGGTCACCCTCGCGCACGGCGCCGCGCTGTCCCATCACCACGGGGTCGGCATCGCGCGCCTGCCGTACGTGCGGGCCGCGCTCGGCGACTCAGCGCTCGTCCTTGATCGCGTCAAGTCCGCACTGGACCCGAACACCGTGCTCAACCCCGGCAAGCTCGGGCTCGGCGACTGAAGAGGGACACCGATGACTCAGCAGCAGATCCTCGTCATCGACGAGGGGACCACCGGAACGCGGGCCGTGGTCTTCGACCGGGACAGCCGGGTGCTCGGCCAGTCCTACACCGAGTTCGGCCAGTACCACCCCGAGCCGGACCGCGTCGAACACGACCCGGAGGAGATCTGGCAGGCCACCCGGCGGATGATCCGGGCCGCGCTGGCCGAGGCCGGCACCGAGCCGGACCGGCTCGCCGCGGTCGGCATCACCAACCAGCGCGCCACCACGGTGCTGTGGGACCGGCACACCGGGGACGCCGTCGCGCCGGCCATCGTCTGGCAGGACACCCGCACCAGCGGTTACGTCGACGAGCTCCGCGAGACCTGGGGCGAGAAGGTCTACCGTCGCACCGGGTGGGCACTGGCGCCGGTGTACTCCTCGCTGTCCCTGCGCTGGATCCTGGAGCACGACGCGGACCTGCGCCGGCGCGCCGAAGCCGGCGAACTGGCCTTCGGCACGATCGACTCGTGGCTGATCCACCGGCTCAGCGGCGGCCGTACGCACGTCATCAGCGCCTCGAACGCGGCGGTCACCGGCTCCTACGACCTGCACACCGATACGTGGTACACCGAGTGGCTGGACGCCCTCGGCGTACCCGCCGCCCTCTTTCCCAAGATCGCCGACGACTCCGGCGTCCTCGGCCACACGGACCCGAAGGTCTTCGGCGCGGAGATCCCCATCGCCTCCGCGCTGGCCGACCAGTCGGCGGCGCTGTTCGCGCAGCACTGCCTGCGGCCGGGCGAGGTCAAGTCCACCCACGGCACCGGCACCTTCCTGGACATGAACGTCGGGACGGAACCGGTGATCTCCAAGAACGGGCTGAACAGCATCATCGCCTGGCGGCGCGACGGCGTCACCACCTACGGGCTGGAAGGGTACGCGGCGGTCACCGGCGCCGCCGTGCAGTGGCTGCGGGACAAGGCGCGGCTGATCGGCCACTCCGCCGAGACCGAGGCGCTGGCCCGCGCGGTGCCCGACAACGGCGGGGTCTACTTCGTCCCCGCGCTCACCGGCCTGTCCGCGCCCTACTGGGACTCCTACGCGCGCGGCACCATCATCGGCATCTCTCCCGGCACCACCCGCGAACACCTCGTACGGGCGACGCTGGAGGGCATCGTCTACTCGATCCGCGACTTCATCGACACGATGGCCACCGACAGCGGGCAGCCCATCGCCACGATCCGGGCCGACGGCGGCGGCGCCGCCAACGACTTCGTGCTGCAGTTCCAGGCCGACATCCTGAACAGCGACGTGGTGCGGCCGGCCAACACCGAGGCGACCAGCCTCGGCGCCGCCTACCTCGCCGGTCTGGCGGTCGGGGTGTGGTCCGACCCCGAGGACTGCTTCCCGCCGTCCCATGGCGACACCACCTTCCGTCCCCGCATGGGCGAGGACGAGCGCGATCGCCTGTACGCCGGGTGGAAGCGCGCCGTGGACCGCAGTCGGGGATGGGCGGCGCAGTGAGACGCTTCACCGAGGCCGACCTGCCCGCCACCGCCGACCTGCTCGTGATCGGCGGCGGGATCACCGGGGCGGCCACCGCCCGCGACGCCGCGCTGCGCGGCCTGTCGGTGGTCCTGGTCGAACGCGACGACTTCGCGGCCGGGACCTCCAGCCGGTCCTCGAAGCTCATCCACGGCGGCCTGCGCTACCTGCAGACCTACCAGTTCCGCATGGTGCACGAGTCGGTGCGGGAGCGGGAACTCATGCTCCGGCTCGCCCCGCACCTCACCTCGCTGCGCCCGTTCATCTACCTCGTCTACGACGGCTATCCCGAGGGGCGTGCGCTGCTCAACCTCGGCCTGACGTTCTACGACGCGTTCTCGCATGCGCCGCTGCGGCGCTGGCACCGGATGCTCGGCCGCGAGGCCGTGATCCGGCGCGAACCCCATCTCAACCGGGCCGGGCTGCGCGGTGGCGGGCTGTTCCACGACGCCCTCACCGACGACGCCCGCGTCGTCATCGACACCCTGAAGGCGGCGGCCCAGGCCGGTGCGCTGGTGGCCAACCACCGTGAGGTAACCGGCCTTATCCGCGAGCGCGGCCGCGTCCGCGGGGCCGAGGTCACCGACCGGCTCACCGGGGAGCACCTGCGGATCCGCGCCCGTGTGGTGCTCAACACCGCCGGCCCCTGGGCGGACCGGGTACGCCGGCTGGAGGCGCCCGCCGCGGCGGACTCGCTGCGGCCCACCAAGGGCGTGCACCTGGTCCTGCGCAAGTCCGACCTCCCGCTCCGACACGCCCTGTTCCTGCGGTCTCCCCGCGACGGCCGGGTCGTCTGGCCGATCCCGGCGCTCGATGAGGACTATGTCTACGTCGGTACCACCGACACCGACTACGACGGTCCCCCCGACGAGGTCGTCGCCGACGCCGAGGACATCGACTACCTGCTCGAGGTCGCCAACCACGCGGTCCCCGACGCGAAACTGGACTACGGCCATGTGGTGGGTTCCTGGGCCGGGCTGCGCCCGCTGATCGCTCCTTCCTCGAATGTCTCGGCCAGCTCGGTGCCCCGCGAACACCAGATCACCATGGGTCCGGACGGCATGCTGACCATCGCCGGCGGCAAGCTCACCACCGCCCGCGTCATGGCCCGGCAGTTCATCGACGCGGCCGCGCGCGTCCTCGCGGACGAGCACGGCATCCGCGGCGTGCCGGAATCGCGCAGCGCCGAGCACCCGCTGTCCGGCGGCGACCGGGCCCAGCTCTTCCGCGCCCGGCGCCTTCTGGCCGGCGGGGACCTGGACGAGACGGTGGCCCGGCGCTGGCTGACGAGGTATGGCGGGAACGCCGCGGACCTGGCCGAACTCGCCCGGGAACGCCCTGACGGGGCGGCCCCGCTCGGCTCGACCGGGCTCACCACGGCCGAGATCGACTACGCGGTGCGCGAGGAGATGGCCCGTACCGTCACCGACCTGCTCGCCCGGCGCACCGGAACCTTCTTCTGGACGCCTGACGGCGGCGCGCACGCCATCGAGCCGATCGCCGACCGCCTCGGGAAGATTCTCGGCCTGGGCGAAGAGGACCGGCGCCGGCAGGTCGTGGCCTACCTCGCCTGGGTGCGCAAAAATCGGCCGCGCCCCCTGGACGCCTGAGCGAACCCAAGGAGCCGTCGCCGTGAGGATGGGGCTTCGGCGCCCCGTAGAGGGCGTTCGGCGTACGCCTTCGGGCGGGTGGTCCCGTGCCTTGGTCATGCCCTGTCGCCCCCGCCTTGGCGCGTGCGGAAACTCACGCGGCACGAACCCGCGACCCCCTGAAACGGGCCACTGATATGCGCAAGAAGCCTTGTCCGAAAGTGGACGATTCATTGCTGAATGTCTTGACGGTGCGGTCGCGACCGGAGGAAGGTCTCGTCGGGCGTCCGAGACATGCCGAGGTCGAGGCGGGCGCCCGGTCGAGGCGGCCACTCCGCCCGTCCGGTCGTGACGCACCACCTTGACCCCGGCGGTCCAAAGGAGGCCAGTGAGTGAGAAGGAAAAATCGGGCGACACGAGGGGCTTTGCGGGTCCCGGCCCTCACGGTGGTGACATGTCTCGCGCTGGTGACGAGCCTGGTCGGCACGGCTTCCGCGCAGCAGGCGACCGCAAGTGCTGCGAACCCCCAGTGCCCCTGGGTGGGCTCGACGGCACCGGTGGGTCAGCGGGTCGCCGCGGTCATGGCGAAGATGACGCTCGATGACAAGATCGCGATGGTGCACGGCGCGGGTGGGTCAGCCTACGTCGGCTATGTCCCGCCCAATCCGGGACTGTGCATACCCGCCCTCAAGCTGGAGGACGGTCCGGCCGGCGTCGCTGACGGGATGACGGGCGTCACCCAGTTGCCGGCCCCGGTGGCGGGTGCTGCCAGCTGGGACCCGGCGCTCATGAAGACCTATGGTTCGGTGATCGGGTCGGAGGAACGGGGGAAGGGCGCCAATGTCGACCTGGGTCCCACGGTCAATATAGTGCGCGACCCCCGCTGGGGACGTTCATTCGAGTCGTTGGGCGAGGACCCGTATCTGGCCGGCCAGGTCGGTGCCTCTGACATCGAGGGCATCCAGCGGCAAGGCGTCATGGCTCAGGTCAAGCACTGGGACGTCTACAACCAGGAGACCTACCGCAACACTCCGGCCGACGACGCCAACATCAGCGACCGAGCGATGCATGAGATCTACATGCCCGCCTTCGAGCCGGCGATCAAGCAGGCGCACGCCTCCTCGGTCATGTGCTCCTACAGCACGGTGAACGGCCACTACGCGTGCGAGAACGCCTACCTGCTGGGCGACGTGTTGAAGAAGGACTGGAACTTCCCCGGGTTCGTGACCTCGGACTGGGGCGCCACGCACTCCACCGCCGACTCGGCGAACAACGGCCTTGACATGCAGATGCCGGACGACAGCTACTTCGGCGCCCCGCTGAAGCTGGCCGTGCAGGCCGGCCAGGTGCCCGCAGCCCGGTTGAATGACATGGTCAGCCGGATCCTGACCGAGGAGTTCCGCTTCGGGCTGTTCGACCACGCGCCGGTCGGCTCGCCCGGTGCCGTCGTGACCACCTCGCACCATGCGGCGGTCGCGCGCGACATCGCCGAGCAGGGCACCGTGCTGTTGAAGAATTCCGGTGGGATCCTGCCGTTCACCGGCAAGGCCCATTCGATCGCAGTCATCGGCGACGACGCCGGCAAGGG
Source organism: Actinoallomurus sp. (assembly GCA_025964625.1). Taxonomy (GTDB): domain Bacteria; phylum Actinomycetota; class Actinomycetes; order Streptosporangiales; family Streptosporangiaceae; genus Actinoallomurus. The sequence continues at coordinate 31,849 of JAOPYL010000204.1, forward strand.
CGCGATGAGCGCGGGCGGCGGCAGTGCCAGCGTCCAGGCTCCCCACGTCGTGACGCCGTACCAGGGCATCGCCAAACGGGCCGGATCCGGCGTCAAGGTGACCTACGCCCAGGGCAATTCCAGTGGCACCCTCCCGGCGGTACCGTCGCAGTACCTCACCCCGTCACAGGGCACTGGGAACGGTCTGACCGGCCAATACTTCAACAACATGAACCTGTCCGGTACGCCGGTGCTGACCCGCGCCGACGCGAACATCGACAGCGACTTCGGCGGGAACTCGCCCGGACCGGGGGTGAACGCCACGGGATGGTCTGTCAAGTGGACCGGAACACTGACCGCGCCCACGACCGGCCGCTACACCTTCTCGCTCACCAGCGACGACGGCAGCCGGCTGTTCCTGAACGGTCAGAAGGTCATCGACAACTGGCGTGACCAGGCGCCGACCACCGAGACCGGCACGGTCGACCTCACCGCCGGCCAGCCGGTGAAGATCGAGGTCGACTACTACCAGAATGGTGGTGGCAGTTCGGTGACACTGGGCTGGCAGCCGCCGAACAGCGGTTCACTGCTCGACCAGGCGGTCGCCGCGGCCAAGTCCGCCGACGTGGCGGTCGTCTTCGCCAGCAAATTCGAGAGCGAGGGCGGCGATCTGGCCGACATCAACCTCTCGGACGACCAGAACACGCTCATCTCCGCCGTCGCGGCGGCGAACCCGAAGACCATCGTGGTGCTCAACACCGGCAGCGCGGTCACAATGCCATGGGTCGACTCCGTCAAGGGCGTGCTCGAGGCGTGGTATCCGGGTCAGGAGGACGGTAACGCGATCGCCTCGGTGCTCTTCGGAGACACCAACCCCTCCGGCAAGCTGCCGGTGACATTCCCGAAGAGTCTGAACGACGTTCCGGCCTCCACCCCGGCCCAGTGGCCCGGCGTCGGCGGCAAGGTCCAGTATTCCGAGGACCTACTCGTCGGCTACCGCTGGTATGACACGAAACACATCGTGCCGCTCTTTCCGTTCGGCTACGGCCTGTCGTACACCGACTTCGCGTTCAGCCATCTGGTCGTGGCGCCGAACAGGCTCACCCCGTCGGGGCATGTCACCGTGGGCGCCAGCGTGACGAACACCGGTGAACGTGCGGGTGCGGAGGTCGTTCAGGTCTACGTCGGCGACCCGGCCAGTACCGGTGAGCCGGCCCGTCAGCTCAAAGGATTCCGCAAGATCGAGCTGGCACCGGGCCAGACCAGCCGTGTGACGTTCCAGCTCGACGCCCGGGCGTTCTCCTCTTGGGACACCACCGCGCACACCTGGAAACTCAACAGCGGTACCTACCACGTGATGATCGGCGACTCGTCGGCGAACCTGCCCGTGTCCGGCCCGCTCGTCATCACGTCGAAGTCGGGTGCCACGCCCATCAAGTGACCTGAGCGCGCGGTTGCTTCGACCGGTGGGCCCGCGGTACGACACCGTGGGCCCACCACGTAACCGGTCCAGGTCCTGAATCCGCGTCAACGAGATCCGATCGCCTCCCTTGACACGTCAGGAAAACCTTTGCACGCTCAGATCACCTCCGTACGGCGATGGGTGGAACAGTGGTACTTCGGACTCATGCGGTCAAAGGCCTGGCCGCTCTCTCGGTGCTCGTTGCGTCGCTGGTCGCGGCGCCCGATGTCGGGGCGGCCGGGACCCGCCCCGCGCGGACTCCGGAGCAACGGGCCGCACAACTCGTCTCCCAGCTGACACTGGACGAGAAGATCACGCAGTTGCACGGCATCCAGGACGCCGATCACCAGCGGTACGTCCCCGGCGTTCCCCGGCTCGGCATCCCGCCGCTGCGGGTCACGAACGGTCCGGCCGGGGTCGGCCCGAGCGACGATCGGCAGCAGAAGCCGGCGACCGCGTTGCCCGCGCCGATCGGCCTCGCGGCGACCTTCGACACCGGGCTCGCCGGCGTGTACGGCATGGTCGAGGGAAGCGAGACCCGCGACCTCGCGCACAGCGTGCTCGAGGCGCCCGACATCAACATGACCCGGGTTCCGCAGAACGGCCGCACGTTCGAGACCTACGGCGAGGACCCGTATCTCGCCGGCCGGTTGTCGGCTGCGAACATCCGCGGCATCCAGGGGCAGGGGATCATCGCGGAGGTCAAGCACTACGCCGCCAACAACCAGGAGACCAACCGGTTCAACGTCGACGAGAAGGTCGACGAGCGGGCCCTCCAGGAGATCTACCTGCCCGCCTTCGAAGCCTCGGTGAAGGCCGGCCACGTCGGAACGGTCATGTGCGCGTACCCGAAGGTGAACTCCACCTTCGCCTGCGAGAACCCGTACCTGCTCGACACCGTACTGCGCGGTCAGTGGGGCTTCGACGGGTTCGTGCAGTCCGACTTCGGCGCCACCCACAGCACGGTGGCGTCCGCGGTGGCCGGTGAGGACCTCGAGATGCCGACCGGCAAGTACTTCGACACCGCCATGCGCCAAGCCGTCGACTCCGGGCAGATCAAGGAGTCCGTGATCGACCAGATGATCACCCGGCGGTATGCCGTGATGATCCGGTTCGGCCTGTTCGACCGGCCGCTCACCCCCTCGCCCATCCCCGTCGAGCGCGACGGCGCCATCGCCCGGCAAGTAGCCGAACAGGGCACCGTACTGCTGAAGAACGCGAACGCGCAGCTCCCGCTCGATCCCGCGAAGACGCACTCGGTCGCGGTGATCGGCCCCTACGCCGGCGCCGCGCACACCGGCGGCGGCGGCAGCTCCCACGTGGTCCCGCTGTACACGGTGGACCCGGTGACCGGCGTCAAGAAGAGGCTGCCCTCCGGCTCGACCGTCTCTTATGCCGACGGCTCCGACGTCACCGCCGCCGCCGCGCTCGCCAAGTCGGCCGACGTCGCGCTCGTCATGGTCGGCGACCAGGAGACCGAGGGCAAGGACCGGCCGAACCTCTCGCTGTCCGGCGACCAGGACCAGCTCGTGGCGGCGGTGGCCGAGGCCAACCCGCACACCGTCGTCGTGGTGAAGAGCGGTGCGCCGGTGCTGATGCCGTGGCTCGACAAGGTGCCCGCCGTCATTGAGGCGTGGTACCCCGGCGAGGAGGACGGCAACGCCGTCAGCGCCGTGCTGTTCGGGGACGTCAACCCGTCCGGCAAGCTGCCGGTCACCTTCCCGCGCGCCGAGGGCGACACGCCGGCGCACACCCCCGACCGGTGGCCGGGCGTCAATGGCACGGTCACCTATTCGGAGGGATTGCAGATCGGCTACCGCTGGTACGACGGGCAGGACATCACGCCGCTGTTCCCGTTCGGGTACGGCCTGTCCTACACGACCTTCCGGTACGGCGACCTGAGCGTCAGCCGGGCACTCGCGCCCGGTGGTCACGTCAGGGTCGGCGTGGACGTCACCAACACCGGGAGCAGGGCCGGCGCCGACGTGGCGCAGGTGTACCTCAGCGCTCCGGCGTCCGCGGGTGAACCGCCCCGGCAGCTCAAGGGCTTCCAGAAGGTCTACCTCCGGCCCGGTCAGACCCGGCACGTGACCTTCACCCTCGACCAGCGCGCGTTCTCGGTCTGGGATCCTGCCGTCCACGCCTGGACCACGGTGCGCGGCCAGTATCAGGTTTCGGTCGGCGACTCGTCGCGGGACCTGCCGCTGCGGGCCACCGTCCGCGTGGACCGAACGGCCCGTTCCTCCTAGCGAATCCGCGTCGCGCACCATCGAGGTCTCGATGGTGCGCGACGCGCTCTCCGGCGATCAGTCGAGGGGATGGGAGGTAATACGTGTCGACGGTTCAGAGCGCCCGCGTCGCGCAGTGGGCGTAGTCCTGCCGCCACGGCCGCAACCGCTCCAGGGCCGAGGCTGCGGCGATCACACCCGGATCGTCGTGCCGGCGTCCGATGATCTGCAGCCCCACAGGCAGGTTGCCCTCCGCGAGACCGGCGGGTACCGAGATCGCCGGATGCCCGCTGTAGTTGGTCGGGTACGTCATGCACCACCCGATCAGGGGATTCACCTCCACACCGTTGATCTGGCTGGGACCGGCGGTGTTGCCGTCGGCGGCGTTGTGCACCGGCAGGCAGGCGAGGGTCGGCGTGACGATCAGGTCGTAGTCCCCGAAGACGTCCTGGATGGCGTCGTACACCTCCGAGCGCATCTGCTGGTCCCGTAGGGTTTCCACCGCGCTGCGCCGGTACGACGCCTCGACGTGGGCGCGGTACTCCGCGGGCAGTTCGTCGGCGTGGTCGCGGAGCAGGTCGATGCCCTGCGACTTGAAGATCTCGAAGACTTCGACGCCGGACATCATGCGGCACCAGAGTTCGGCCAGTTCACTCTGGTCGTACGGCATCGTGATGTCGACGTCGTCCACGGTGGCGCCCGCGTCGCGGAAGACGGCGGCGGCCTGTGCCGTCACCGCGGCGACCTGCGGATCCACCGGGTACATGCCGAAGTCGGCGCTGTAGGCGATACGTACTCCGTCGAGTGACCTTCCGCAGGCGCCGAGATAGTCGACGGCCTCGTCGAGGGCGAACGGGTCCCGCGAGTCGTACCCGGTGAGCACTGAGGCGCCGAGCGCGGCGTCCGCGACAGTACGCGCGAGCACGCCTTCGAACAGGAACGGACTGATCCCCCGAACGCGTTGGGCCGCGTGACGAACGGGACCCGCCCGAACGACGCCTTGTAGCCCACCACGCCACACCACGAGGCGGGGATACGCACCGATCCACCGCCGTCGGTGCCCTCGGCGAGCGGCAACAGGCCGTCGGCCACAGCGGCGGCCGAACCTCCGGAGGATCCGCCGGAGTTACGGCTCGGGTCGAACGGATTGCGCGTGGGACCGAAGAGCGGGTTGTCGCACGTCCCACGGAAACCCATGACCGGCGAGTTGGTCTTCCCCAGCAGGATCGCACCGGCCTCCTTCATCCGCCTCGCATAGGTGCAGTGCAGCTGGGTCACGTTGTCGCGCAGGGCGGGAATGCCGCCGTAGGTCGAGGGCCAGCCGGGATTGAAGTCGAACAGGTCCTTCAACGCGGTGGGTACGCCATGGAGCGGCCCGAGTTCGTCGCCGTCACTAACGGCCTTCTCCGCACGCCGGGCAGCTTTCCGGGCCTCATCGGCAGCGAGGAAGACGAAGGCGTTGAGGCTGGGATTGCGCTCCGCGATGCGGTCGAGGAAATAGTCGACGACCTCAACGGGTGACACCTCGCGGCTCCGGACGGCGGCCGCCAACTCCGTCGCGCTCTGGTATGCCAGCTCCTGCGTCATGGGCGCTCCTTCGGTCGTTCTGCGGTTCACAGGCTGTTGGCACGCCGCGCGGTGGCGGCGAGGACATCGCGTCGCAGTTGATCGGCGGGTACGCCGCGCCAGGTGCCGACCAATGTGGCGAAGTCGGTGCAGATGTTCACCACGGGATGATCTGCGTACGAGCCGTGCCCCATCCAGCGGCTCGTTCGGGCCGACAAAGCTCGCGGTCCCATTTCGTCCGGTAGTACGACGCGGAAGCGCCCAGGTAGCCGTACCGTCCCGCACAACCTCGACGGAAGGGGAGGCCTGTGAGCGTCATCCCGCAGGATATTCCGGCCGCACCGGCCGGCCGGACCGTCATCCGGATCGCCCGCACCAGCGTCGTCCTGCTGTTCCTCGCGTGGGTCATCGACTACATCGACCGGCTCGTCATCACGCTGGCTCTACCTTCGATCGGTCACCAGTTCGGCCTGGACAAGACCGAGCAGGGACTGGTGCTCACAGCATTCTTCCTCACCTACGCCGCTTTCCAGGTGCCGGGCGGCATGCTCGCCGACCGGTTCGGCTCCAAGGCGACCATGCTGGTCGCTCTTGTCGCATGGTCGGTGTTCACCGGCCTGACAGGGATCGCGATGAACTTCGCGGTCCTGCTCGTCATTCGTGCCCTGTTCGGCATCACTGAGGGCGTCTTCCCTCCCGCCTCGATGAAGGCCATCAGTGAGCGCACCCTGCCGGAGGACCGCATGACCGCCAATGGGGCCATGCTGGCCTCCAATCCGCTCGGCTCGGCCATCGCACCCCTGGTCGCAGCGCCTGCCATGCTCGCGGTCGGATGGAGGGCGGCGTTCTTCATTGTCGCCGGCGCCGGCGTCCTGATGGCCGTCGTGCTCGCCGTGGGTCTGCCGAAGCCGCTGCCGGCGGCTACGACGCAAGCGGCCGGCGACGCCGCCGCGGCCCGCCGGGTGCGCCCCGGTGAGCTGATCCGCTGCAGGACGCTTTGGCACTTCGCGCTTCTCTTCTGCGGCTTCGACATCGTCTCGTGGGGACTCATCAGCTGGGCTCCCAGCTACCTGCTCGACGAGCGGGGTATCTCCCTGAGCAAAGTCGGCGTCCTTTCGTCGATCCCGTGGTTCGTCGCGGCCGGCGTGACCGTGGTCGGCGGGATTGCGTTCGATCGGTTCTTCCACGACCGGGCTCGCCGTCTGATCGTCCCGTCCATGCTGGTCACAGCGGTGTTCCTCGGCTTCATGATCCGGGCGCGCAGCGCGGACGGGTTCGTCCTCTACGAGTCACTGGGCATGGCGGCGATGTGGGTGTCGTTCATGCCGATCTTCGGCCTGCCGCTGCGGCTGCTGCCGGCACCTGTCGCCGGTATCGGAGGCGCCCTGGTGAACTTCGGCGGCCAGCTCGCCGGCGCCATCACGCCCTTCATCATGGGGTGGCTCGCCGACGCGTACTCGTTCGCGGCGGCGTTCAGCTTCCTGCTGGTCGGCTGTGCGCTCGCCGTCCTGGCGGCCGCAACCGTCCCGCAGACCGCGGAGGCGTTCCGGCGCAGGCTCCCCTCCAACGTCCGTGACCTCGACGGACCGACCGTCGCCGCTCGCGACTGACCGCTCCACCTCGGCGTCAGGCCCCTTTCGAACCGGTGAGTTGTCGCATGGTCTCAGTCGCGGCCTGTGCATTTGGCCGCTCGTACATCCATGCCGAAGAGCGGGACTTGTAATTTCGCAGGTGCTGCCCGCGATGCAGGCCGGCAATGCCGATTTCCACAGCTGACCGTCGGCGCGAGGGACGCAGCCGGGTCGCCCGTCCATGGGCGGCGCGGCTGCAGCAAGGAGAACAGTGGTGCGCTCACCAGCCGGCGACGACGTCCTCGACGAGGTCGCCGTGGAGGCGGCGGCCGATGCCGAACACGCCGCGCAGGCGGCGGGCGTGACCATCCGGACGGCGGAGTCCGTACCGGATCTGCGGGCGCTCATCGCCGTCGGCGATGCGGTGTGGGGACCGAACGGGACCTTTGCGACGAGCGAGCTGCGGGCGCTCGCCTTCGCGGGTGGCGTGGTGCTCGGTGCCTGTGATCCGGCGGATGAGCGGAGCGGACCCGTCGGCTTCCTGGTCGGTTTTCTCGGCTGGAACGGCGGGTTGCACCTCCATTCGCACCAGACCGGTGTGGTGCCGGGCCGGCGCGGTGGCGGCGTCGGATACGCGCTCAAGCTCGCACAGCGCGCGATCTGCCTGCGCCGCGGCATCCAGGAGGTCCGCTGGACGTTCGACCCTCTCGTTCTGCGCAACACATCGTTCAACCTGCGCCGCCTCGGCGCCGAGGCGGCGCGGTTCCTGCCCGACTTCTACGGGGAGATGAGCGACTCGGTGAACAGCAACGACCTGTCCGACCGGATGGAGGCGGTCTGGCGGCTCGCCGCCCCGCTCCCAGCCGCGGATCCGGTAGGGGAGACCGGGTGGACCCGGCCGGCCGCGCTCGTCTCCTCGGACGGCTGGCCCGAGGAGACCGGCCTGCCACCATCGGCGGGCCATCATGTCGCCATTCCCGCGCACTTCCCGCGACTGCGACAGCGGGCGCCGGAATGTGCCCGGGCCTGGCGGCTCGCGGTCCGGCGGGTGCTGACGGCCGCCTACGCCTCCGGGCTGCGCATCGGCCAGGTGGACGGTCACGGCTACGTCCTGACGACTGGACAGCCGGGTGACTGAGGTGCTCCATCGAGGACGGGGCGGCGACTCAGACGGCGATCTCGCCGGTACACATCGGAAGGGAAGAGCATGAAGATCGAGAGTGTCGAGCTCCGGCGGCTGCGGATGCCGCTGGTTGCTCCGTTCCGTACGTCATTCGGGCTGCAGACCGTGCGCGACGTGCTGCTGGTGTTCGCGCACACCACCGACGGCGTGACGGGATACGGGGAGTGTGTGGCGCTCGCCGACCCGGTGTACAGCGAGGAGTACGTCGACGCGGCCGAGCGGGTGATCGCGTCATACCTCGCGCCCGCCGTCCTGGCCGGTGGCGACGTCACCGCCGCGGACGTCGCCCTCCTGACCGAGAAGTTCGTCGGTCAGCGGATGGCGAAGGCCGCGGTCGAGATGGCTGTGCTCGACGCCGAGCTGCGGACGGCCGGCATGAACCTCGCCGACTACCTGGGCGGGGTGCGTACCAGTGTCCAGGTCGGCGTCTCGGTGGGGATCACCCCGACGGTCGAGCAGCTGGTCGACGTCGTGCGCGGGCATCTGGACGAGGGCTACCACCGCATCAAGCTGAAGATCCAGCCGGGCTTCGACCTCGAGCCGGTGGCCGCGGTCCGCGAGGCGTTCGGGCCGGACGTGATGCTGCAGGTCGACGCCAACACCGCCTACCGCGCCGGTGCGCTCGGCCTGCTGACCGAGCTCGACGCGTTCGACCTCCTGCTGGTCGAGCAGCCGTTCGACCACGACGACATCGCGCTGCACGCCGAGCTCGCCCGGCGGATGCGGACCCCTGTCTGCCTCGACGAGTCGATCACCTCGGCGAAGACCACGGCGACAGCGATCCGCGCCGGCGCCTGCGAGATCGTCAACATCAAGGCTGGCCGCGTGGGCGGTTACCTGGAGGCCCGCCGGGTGCACGATGTCGCCGGGGCCCTGGACGTGCCGGTCTGGTGCGGCGGGATGCTCGAGACGGGCATCGGCCGCGCGGCCAACCTGGCGCTGGCGTCGCTTCCCGGTTTCACGCTGCCCGGCGACATCTCCGGTTCGGCCCGGTACTACCGCGAGGACATCACCGAGCCGTTCGTCGCCGCCGACGGTGAGATGTCCGTGCCCACGGGCCCGGGGCTCGGCGTGGAGGTCGACGAGGAACGGATCGCGAGCCTCACGGTGTCCCGGCAGGTCGTCACCGGCTGACCGGCTGTCCCAGGCCGCCATGCCGCAGGCGGCGAACATGACAGCGCTCCCGCGGGCGGCGGTGGGAACGGTCCAATGAGGAGGTCGCGCCACCGTGGCGTCAGATGAGGTCTTCGGCGCCGAGTGCCTGGAGCAGGACCGCGCCACCCGGCTGTTCCTCTACCGCGGGGACATGGACCTCGAATGGCGCGCCTACGGCCAAGGCACCGAGGACGCCGCGAAGTCGTTCGTGGCCGGCATCAACTCCTACGTCGACGCGTGCCTGGACGGCCGGGAGACGATGCCGGAGGAGTTCCGGGTGCTCGGCTAAGCCCCGGCGAAGTGGGCTCCTGAGGACGTGGCGCGGATCCGCAGTCACGGGCTCTATCACAACGTCGAGCAGGAGGTCGCCCGCGCACGGACGATCGCGCGTCATGGCCAGGACGTCGAGGACCTGCGCCGCCGGCGTGAGCCCGAACGTGCCGTGCGGGTACCGGACGGGCTGGATCCGTCCGCCGTCCCGGAGGACGTCCTGAAGGTCTACCGGCTCGCGACCTCGCCGCCGATCGTGCCCGGCGGCGGTCCGGTACGCCCGACCGAGGCGCAGCAACAACTGGGCGCTGTCCGGCCGCGCGGCTTCCGCTCGCCGGCCTGGGACTTCTCCGAGGCCACACTGGGCCTGCTTGAGGAGTTCGGGTACGAGTGGGACAGCTCGCTGATGGGCCGTGAGTTCGAGCCCTACCATCCCGCCCGGTGAAGGTGAACTGGGAGTCGGCGAGCGAGTTCGGGCCCGAGTCGCGCATCCTCGAAATCCCGGTGTCGTGGTATCTGGACGACTGGCCCGCCTCGCTCAGCGAGGTCCACGACCGCTGGACCGACGACGAGCCGGTGGTGCCGTAAGGCGGGCCCGGTGGCGGGGCGAAGCGGTGACGGACGTACGATCGCCGCCTTGC
>JAOPYL010000260.1 GCA_025964625.1 Actinoallomurus sp.
TCGCGGCCGCGACCGCCTGCGGCCGCCCGGCGGCGCCCGCGCCCGCGATGCCGAAAACGCCGCCTACGACGAGTGCCGGGTCGATGTCGCCGAGCGCGGTGGTCAGCGCGGTGGTCAGCGCGCTCGCCGTGTCGCCGCCGGAGTTGGGATTGGCCCCGGGGCCGCTGCCGTAACCTGCGACTGTGCCGTCGAGCGTGATGATCGCCGCACGCGTGTGGGTGCCGCCGGCGTCGACGCCCACGACATAGGGACCGATCGGGTTAGAGCACACACAGTGACGGTAGAACATTCGGCGTTGACATCGCATTCTTTTCGTAAGAAACTTTCCTCCATGAGGAAGGTCGGGCCCGAGTCCGGGCCAGGGGCCGACGCCGGAGCATCTCCGCTCAGCACGGTCGTACGCGTTCGTTCCCTGCTGCCGTCTCTGCCGCCGGCCGAGGCGCGCGTGGCGCAGCGGGTCATCGATGATCCCGAGGCCGTCGCCAACTCCACGATCACCGAGCTCGCGCAGGCATGCGGCACGTCGGAGACCACGGTCATCCGGTTCTGCCGGGCCATCGGCTTCTCGGGTTACCCCGAGCTCAGGCTCACCCTGGCCACCGAGGCGGGACGGGCCCAGGGAGTCACCGGCGGAAGGGTCGTCGGCAGCGACATCAGCGCGGACGATACGCTGGAACAGGTGGTCGAGAAGATCGCTTTCGCCGATGCGCGAGCGGTGGAGGAGACCGCCAACCAACTCGACATCCAGGCCCTCGACGAGGTCGTCTCGGCGATCGTGAACGCCCGCCGGGTCGACATCTACGGCGTGGGTGCCAGTGCCTTCGTGGCGTTCGACTTCCAGCAGAAGATGCACCGGATAGGGCGGGCCTCCTACGCGTGGTCCGACGCCCACATCATGCTCACCAGCGCGGCGGTCCTCGAACCCGCAGACGTCGCCGTCGGCATCTCCCACACAGGGGCGACGGTGGAGACGATCGACGCCCTGAGCGTCGCCAAGCGCCGTGGCGCGACCACGGTCGCGCTGACCAACTTCCCCCGGTCTCCGATCGCCGACGTCGCCGATCTCATGCTGACGACGGCGGCGAGGGAGACCACGTTCCGCTCCGGAGCGACGGCCAGCCGGCTGGCTCAGCTGACCGTCATCGACTGCGTGTTCGTGGGAGTCGCGCAGCGCACGTACGAACCGACCCGAGAGCATCTGGCGGCCACCCTCGATGCGGTCCGGGTCCGGCGCGTACGTCCCGAGCGGAGGCGCCGGTGAGTGACAGCATCCCGCTGGCGGTGCTGAAAGGTGTTCCGACCGAGGTTCGCAACCCTCGCACCGTGGACATCGATGTCCTGCCGACGTTGGAGGTGCTGCGCCTCATCAACGCCGAGGACGCCCGGGTGCCCGGCGCGGTGGCGGAGGCGCTGCCGCAGGTCGCCAAGGCGGTCGACCTCGCGGTCGAGGCGTTGCGCGGCGGCGGCCGGGTGCACTACTTCGGCGCCGGCACGTCCGGGCGGCTCGCCGTCCTCGACGCGGCCGAGCTGCCGCCGACGTTCGGCGTCGAGCCCGGCCTGGTCGTCGCCCACCACGCGGGCGGGTTCGGCGCGATCTCCCAGGCGGCCGAGGACGTCGAGGACGACGTCGAGCTCGGCGCCCGCGAGGCGGCCGACGTGCGCGCTGGAGAACTGGCGGTCGGTGTCACCGCGAGCGGGCGCACGCCCTACGTCGTGGCGGCGTTGCGCGCCGCGGCGGCGGCCGGGGCGCGCACGGTGCTGATCAGCTCCAACCCCGCGGCGGCGGCCGGCGCGGACGTCGACGTGCACATCGCCATAGACACCGGGCCGGAGGCCGTGTCAGGCTCGACGCGCATGAAGGCGGGTACCGCGGCGAAGCTGGTGCTCAACGCGATGTCCACGGCGGTCATGGTGCGGCTCGGCCGCACCTACTCCAACCTCATGGTCAGCATGAACGCGCTGAACGCGAAGCTTCGTGGCCGCGTGGTCAAGATTCTGGTCGAGGCGACCGGTATGGACGCCGAGACGTGCGCGGCCGCATTGGCCGATGCCGGTGGCGAGACGCGCACCGCCCTCGTCTCCCTGTTGTGCGAGGTCGCTCCGGACCGCGCCGCCGAAGCGCTGGAAGGCTCCGGCGGCTCCGTCCGCGAGGCGATCCGCACGATCGGCGGAGACAACTAGTCCGGGGGTACACAGAAAGGGTCAACCTCCCTATGCGCAAGTACTGCACGCTTGTCGCGGCTCTCAGTCTTGCTCTCGCCCTCCCGGCGTGCGCTCCGAGCGCCCAGAGCAGCGGTGGCAAGGTCCACCTCACCGTGCTCTCCTGGCGTCCCGAGGACACCGCCGGCTACAAGAAGATCTTCGCCCCGTACGAGAAGAGCCATCCCAAGGTCACGATCGACTTCAAGCCGATCAAGAGCACCGAGTATCTCACCGTGCTGCCGACCGAGCTGAAGAAGTCCCAGGGCGGTCCCGATGTCGTGCAGCTGAAGCCGTACGGCCCGCTGCAGTCCTACGTCACCTCCGGCGACCTGGAGCCGCTCGACGGCAAGGTGGACGTGAGCAACTGGCCCGCCAACGTCCTCCAGGCGGCCAAGGGCAAGCAGGACGGCAAGCTGTACGGCGTCCCGTACGCGCTGCAGACCCTGCAGGTGCTCTACAACAAGAAGATCTTCGCCCAGCAGAACCTCCAGCCGCCGACGACGTGGGCCGAGTTCACTGCCGCCTGCGACAAGCTCAAGAAGGCCGGCATCACGCCGATGGCGACGAGCGGCCTGCAGCCGTGGGTCCTCGCCATCGACCACCAGATCTTCGGCGCGACCCGCTACGGCGGCGACGACTTCGAGAAGGCCGTTCTGACGGGCAAGAAGAACTTCACCGACCCGGACTACACGGCGTCGCTCGACACCACCGCCAAGCTGCGGCAGTACTTCCCGGACAAGGTCACCGCGGTCGACTATCCCGACGCGCAGACGCTGTTCACCAGCGGCAAGGCCGCGATGTACCCCGGCGGGTCCTACGAGGTCGGCCCGTTCACCAAGTCCACCCCGGACCTGCAGATCGGTTTCTTCGACGCCCCGCCCGCGCCGGGCGCCACGGTGAACCACCCGCTGACCTCGGGATACGTCGACGGCTCGTACGGAGTCAACGCGCACTCCGACCACAGGGCGGAGGCCACCGATCTGGTGAAGTGGATGGCCACGCCGGAGTTCGGGCAGCTGTACGCCAGCACGCTCAAGCAGATCTCGCTGGTGCCCGGCACCACCCCCGGTGACCCGCTGCTCGCCCAGGCTTACCAGAACTACAAGGACCATGGTGCGACCTACATGATGGTCGTCGACTTCGGCTACGGAAACCCGCTCGGCCGTGACCAGGAGGGGCAGGCCCTGCAGAAGATGCTGGCGGGCGGCTCGGCCGCGGACGCGGGCAGGTTCGTCCAGAAGGGCATCTCGGCGTGGTTCAAGCCCAACGGCGGCTGAAGCCCCGAGCGACCGGCGGCGGGCACGCCCGCCGCCGGTCGTTGCTGATATTCCTGATCCCGGCGTTGGCGCTGTACTCGGTGTTCATCGTCTATCCGCTGATCTCCGCCCTGGAGTACAGCTTCTACTCCTGGACGGGCACCAGGCGGGGCGGCTTCGCGGGTCTGTCGAACTTCCACGACCTGTTGACCAAGTACCCGCTGAGCGAGCAGGTCTGGCGCGCGCTCGGCCACAACTGCCTGTTCTTCGTCGGCACGATGCTCATCCAGACCATCGCGGGGCTGACCTTCGCGGTGCTGCTGCACAAATCCAGGCGCGGCAAGCGGTTCCTGCAGACCGCGTTCACCCTGCCTCATCTGGTCAGCCCGATCGTCGTCGGCTACCTCTGGTCGCTGATGCTCAACCCGCAGTTCGGCGCGGTCAACGCCGCCCTCCGCGGAGTCGGGCTCGGCTCCCTCGCGCAGCCGTGGCGCGGCGATCCGCACCTGGCGCTGCCGGTGGCGATCGTGGTGAACGCGTGGCAGTGGATCGGCTTCCCGATGCTGCTGTTCGCGGCGGCACTGGCCGGCATCCCGGAGGAGTACGAGCAGGCTGCCCGCTGTGACGGCGCGTCGTCCTGGCAGGTGTTCCGCCGGGTGACGTTCCCGCTGCTCACGCCGGTCCTGGGCATCGTCAGCGTGCTGACCTTCATCGGCAACTTCAACGTGCTCGACCTGATCTACGCGCTGCAGGGCTCGCAGGGCAACCCCACGTTCTCGACCGACGTGCTCGGGCTGCTGTTCTACCGGACCGCCTTCGACAACCCGGACGCGAACGCGATCGGCCAGTCGTCGGCGCTGGCCGTGTGCATGTTCGTGCTGATCTTCGGAGTGTCGATCGCGGCCAACCGCTTCTTCCGCCGGATGGAGGACCGCCTCAGATGAGCACTCTCACGGTCGACGAGGCACCGGCCGTCAGCCGGGTGAGCCGTCCTCCCCGGCGGCGTGGCAGGGCGGGGGCTATCGCGTCGGTGATCCTGCTGTGGGGGTACGCGGCGGTGGCGCTGGCCCCGCTCGTGCTGATGGCGCTGGGCTCTCTGCGCACCGAGCAGGACCTCGCCGACAAGCCCATCGGCCTGCCGCTGCACCCCGCCTTCGAGAACTACGCCAAGGCGTGGTCGGAGGGCGGCTTCAGCTCCTACTTCGTCAACTCCATCGTGGTCACGGTCGGCTCGGTGGTGCTCGGGGCCGGCGTCTCGGTGCTGGCGGCGTACCCGCTGGCCCGTTACCGCTTCCGCGGGCGCGGCCTGCTCACGGCGTACTTCCTGGCGGGCCTGATGCTGCCGATCCGGCTCGGCATCGTGCCGGTCTTCTACCTGCTCAACTCGATCGGGCTGATCGACTCCAAGATCGGCCTGATCTGCGTGTACGCGGCCAGCGGCGTGCCCTTCTCGATCTTCGTCCTGACCGCGTTCTTCCGCCAGCTCCCGATGGAGCTGGAGGAGGCGGCGCGCATCGACGGCGCGGGGGAGATGCGGATCTTCGCCCAGATCATGGTGCCGATGGTGCGGCCGGCGCTGACGACGGTGGCACTGTTCCAGTTCATCCCGCTGTGGAACGACTTCTTCTTCCCGCTGGTGCTGGTGGAGGACCACAACTACACGCTGCCGGTCGGCCTGACCCGCTTCGTCGCCGAGTTCGAGTCGTCGTACGCCGAGCTGTACGCCGGGCTCGTCATCACGACGATTCCGCTCGTACTGCTGTTCCTGCTGGCGACGAAGCAGATCGTGGCCGGCCTGACCGCCGGCATGTCGAAGTGAGCCGGGCTGTTTGTGAGGGTGCCCCTCATCCGCCGCTGGCCTGCTGAGCGGCACCCTCACAGCGGGTAGTCCTTCAACTCACCGCGGGCGACTGAGCGGACGTGTACCTCGTCGGGGCCGTCGAAGATGCGCATGGCGCGGGCCTGGGTCCACATCATGGCCAGTGGCACGTCGTCGGAGACGCCCATGCCGCCGTGCACCTGGATCGCGCGGTCGATGACCTCGAACGCCACCCGCGGCGCGAGCACCTTGATCGCGGCGATCTCGGTCCGGGCCTCCTGCACGCCCTTGTTGTCGATCAGCCACGCGGTCTTCAACACCATGAGCCGCACCTGCTCGATCGCCATCCGGGACTCGGCGATCTGCTGCTGGACGACGCCCTGCTCGGCGAGCGGCTTTCCGAAGGCGACGCGGGAGACCGCCCGCCGGCACATCAGCTCCAGGGCCCGCTCGGCCATGCCGATGGCGCGCATGCAGTGGTGGATCCGGCCGGGGCCGAGCCGGGCCTGCGCGATCATGAAGCCGTCGCCCTCGCCGGCGATGAGGTTCGAGGCGGGCACCCGTACGTCGTGGAAGAGGACCTCCGAGTGGCCGTGCTGCTCCTGGTAGCCGAAGACGGGCAGGTGCCGTACGATCTCGACGCCGGGCGTGTCGCGGGGCACGAGGATCTGTGACTGCCGGCGGTGGGCGGGCGCGTCCGGGTCGGTCCTGCCCATCACGATGAAGATCTTGCATCGCGCGTCGGCGGCGCCGCTGGTCCACCACTTGCGGCCGTTGATGACGTACGAGTCGCCGTCCCGCGTGATCGACGTCGAGATGTTCGTCGCGTCCGAGGAGGCGACGTCCGGCTCGGTCATGGCGAACCCCGAACGGATCTCCCCGGCGAGTAGCGGCTCCAGCCACCGCTTCTTCTGCTCTTCGGTGCCGAACATGTGCAGGACTTCCATGTTCCCGGTGTCCGGCGCGGCGCAGTTCAGCGCCTCGGGGGCCAGCTCGGGCGAGCGTCCGGTCAGCTCTGCCAGCGACGCGTAGTCCAGGACCGGCAGCCCGGACTCGGCCGGCAGGAAAAGGTTCCAGAGTCCGCGGCGGCGTGCCTCGGCCTTGAGCTCCTCGACGACGGGCGGCAGGACGTGCGGGTCGTTCGCGGCGCGC
Organism: Actinoallomurus sp.; assembly: GCA_025964625.1. Classification (GTDB taxonomy): domain Bacteria; phylum Actinomycetota; class Actinomycetes; order Streptosporangiales; family Streptosporangiaceae; genus Actinoallomurus. The sequence goes on from JAOPYL010000260.1 coordinate 6,430, forward strand.
CAGGCCGCGTACACCGGCTCGGCCGGGTACACATGCTCGTCCATGAACTCCTGGAGGTTCGCCAGGTACTGCCGCGCCGTGGGACTGAGGTCGAAGTCCATGGCGGCCAGTCTGGCAGAACCCGATTCGGTCAGCGGCCACGGGTGCGCCTACGATCGGACCCGTGACAGTGCGCGGACTCATCACCGACTGGGGCGGCGTGCTGACGACGCCGCTGAAGGACGCGATCGTCTCGTGGATCGAGGCGGACGGCATCGACGCGAGCGGCTATCGGACCGTCATGCGCGAATGGGTGGAGCAGGCCTACGGCGCGGACGGCGCCGTGAACCCGATCCACGGGCTGGAGGACGGTTCGCTGGCGCCGGCGGAGTTCGAGCGCCGGCTCGCCGACCGGCTGCGCACCCGGTCCGGCGAGGCCGTGGCCGCCGAGGGGCTGCTCGCCCGGATGTTCCTGGCCTTCGAGCCGGTGCAGCCGATGTACGACGCGTTGCGCAGGGCACGGGCGGCCGGCATCCGCACGTGCCTGTTGTCCAACTCCTGGGGCAACACCTACCCGCGCGAGCTGTTCGCCGAGCTCTTCGACGGAGTGGTGATCTCCTCCGAGGTGGCGCTCCGCAAACCCGACCCGGCGATCTTCCAGCACGCGCTGGACCTGATCGGCCTACCGGCGCACGAGTGCGCGTTCGTCGACGACATCGAGCACAACGTACGGGCCGCGGAGAAGCTCGGCATCGCGGGCGTCCACTATGTCGACGCGGAGAGCACCGTGGCCCGCCTGGAGCAGATCCTCGGGGTGTCGCTCGGCTAGTCCGAGCATTCACCATCGCCTACTGGCACACTCGGCAGGGACATGCGCGTCTATCTTCCGTCCACACTCAACGAACTGGCCCGGATCCTGCGTGATCGCAAGCTCGGGTCGGTGCCGCTGACCGCCTATGCGGTCACGCCGGCGTTGCGCGAGTGGTACGCCTCCGCCGACCTGGAGGAGCTGGAGTACGCCGCGATGTCCGAGGCGGCCAAGGACTCGCTCCGGCTGCTCGCCGACGATCCCGACGCCCCGTCCCGCCGTGTCGTGCTCGCCGCCGAGGTCCCCGAGGACGCGGTCACGTACGGTGCCGGCGACGTGGTCGACTCCGACGAACGGGCCCTCGTGCGGGTGAGCCAGCCCATCGCGTTCGACCGGATCGCGTCCGGTCACGTGGACGACGGCGAGGCCGAACCCGACGTCCGTGCCGCCCGTGCCGTAGTGGCTGCGGCCGACGCCGGTGACGAGGACGCCCGCTTCACCGTCGACGGGGCGGCCGGTCACGAGCTCATGTGGTACGCCACCCAGGAGCTTCCGCACCTGGTCACCTGATCCCGCGGGCCCGGGCCCGGCAGGAGCGCGGCCCCGGGAGAGAACTCCGAGGGCCGCGCCGTCACTACCGTGCCGGTACTACTTCGCCTGCTGGACGAAGGTGTTGGTGTAGGTCTTGCTCAGGTCGATCTTGTGGCCCTTGACGTCCGGTGAGAAGGAACCCAGCACGTTGAGGATGGTCGAGGGGCCGTCGGCCGGCATGAGGCCGTCCGGGCTGTAGATGCCCTTCTCGCTGTCGAGTGCCCTGGCGTAGTTGGCCTTGCCGACACCGGTGTAGTAGGCGGGCGGCATCTGGTCGGCGATCTGCGTGCCGTTGTGCGCCTGGATCCACTTCAGGGTCTTGACGTAGGCGTTCACCAGCTTCTGCACGGTCGCCTTGTGGGCGTTCACGTATGCGGTGGTGAAGTACACGCAGGTGGCCGGGTAGGTGCCGCCGAGGGCCGCGCGGGTTCCGGCGGCGGTACGCATGTCGATGATGGGCTTGGCGAGCCCCTTCTGCTCCAGGGCGGTGATCGTCGGCTCGGTGGTCATACCGGCGTCGATCTGCTTGTGCTGCATCGCGGCGATGAACGTCGGACCGGCCTGGACCCCCACCGGGGTGATGCGGTTCACGGGCACCCCGGCATGGACGGCGAGCGCCTTGGTGATGAAGTCGGTCGAGGAGCCGAGGTCGGTGATGCCGAGCTTCTTGCCGGCGAAGTTCGCCGCCGACGTGATGGAGGAGGCCTCGTCGCTCCGGACCATCTCGACCTCGCCGGGCGCCTGTAGCATCTGGGCGACGGACTCCGTCGACTTGCCCTTGGCCTGGAGGTCGATGTTGTGGTCGTAGAAACCGCCGACGGCGTCGACGTTGCCGGCGAGCATCTGGTTCTCGGCGTCGACGCCGGCCGGCTCGTCGGTCATCTGGACGTCCAGGCCCGCCGCCTTGTAGTAGCCGAGCCGCTCGGTGAGCATGAACGGCAGGTAGATCTGCTTGTCCAGACCACCGACCATGATCCGTACGGTGGTGGTTCCGCCGGAGGACTTGGAGGAGCCGGACGACCCACCGCCACACGCGGCGGCGCCCAGGGCGAGCGCGGCTACGGCGACGCCGGCCAGGGTTTTACGGTATGCGGACATGCGGATCTCCTTCTTGGGAATGGCGGCCTGTTTCGGAAGGTGGGCCGGACCCTATGGAAAACGGTGGCTCTACAGCCCGGCGGCGACGTCACGGTCGTTGGACGGGCGCCAGGCCAGCAGTCGCTTTTCGAGCAGGGTGAGCAGGAGTTCGGCGACCAGTGCCATCACGGCGACGAGGATGGTTCCCGCGTAGACGCCGTTGGGGTTGAAGCTGCCCTTGGCCTGGTTGATGAGGAGGCCGAGACCGTGCTGGGCGCCCAGCAGCTCCCCGACGACCGCGCCGATCAGGGCGAAGCCGAACGCGACGTGCAGGCTTGCGATGATCCAGGTGAACGCGGACGGAAAGACGACCTGCGTGGTGACCTTCCACGCCGAGGCGCCCAGGATCCGCGCGTTGGCGATCAGGTTCTTGTCGA
>JAOPYL010000278.1 GCA_025964625.1 Actinoallomurus sp.
AACCGCATGGTGATCTCGTTCCGGCCCATTTCCAGGCTGAAGAACGCCGAGGTCAGGCCATGCTTGATCGATGCCGTCCGCGCCAGATCCAGTGCGAGCGTCGAGTTGTGCGTGGGAATGCACGACCGGCCGGCGAGGTACATGTGGTCCTCGTTGTCGACCTGCACACAGCGGACCGGCACACTCTCGACCGGCCGGACATCGACGATGTACCTGACCCGGGCCTTCGGGTCAACGGTCGCCTTCTGACGAGCCGCTTTTCGAGGAAGCCGGAACACAGGGTCCGTCGGCGTGAAGTTGACCATGTAGCAGGTCGAGGTCTCCGGACTGCGCCCCTTGACCGGCTTGGTCGTCATGGTCGCCCGGTAACCAAGACTGATGATCAGCTCGCTCGTGGCTTCCGCGAGCCGTCGATTGACGACTGCGAACTGCACCTGCCCGATCTTCGAAACGAACCCATCGGTGTCGAGCAGGCCAGCGAGCAGAGCGCGGCGCTGATCTTCCGATGCCCGCAAGTAGGCAGCGGGGATGTGCTTGTTCATCAGCAATCCCGCGGCCCGAAGCTTCGTCGTCAGTCCAGGAAGCCCAAAGCGACCTGGTCCAGAACGACGGACGACGGGCTGTCCACCGGCCTCGAACTCCGCAATGATCTCCCCATCGAAGCAGGTGAAACCTCCCTCGGCACTGTTTCCGTCCCCCAGCCAGGCTCCGAGCAGGTACGGCTCGATTGGCAGGTCAACCGGGGGAAGTTCGAAGGCGGCCGCCAGCTCGACAGCGTGGTTCGGTCGGTCGTCTCCATCGCACCTGACCGTCGCGGCGATCTCCTCGGTCGTTCGCACCGCCGGATGGTTCCCCGTCGTGGCGAAGTTCTTCGGCCGTTCGATCCGCATGAGGAGCGTGCCGAGCAGCTTGCGATTGGAGTAGGTCGGGAAGTCACGCGGCATACCACCCTTGGTCAGGGCACGTACCGTCCCTTGCTGGCCGATCTGTCGGGTGACCGTGTGCAGGACGTTGCGAAACTCCTCGCCCACCACGGCGACCGCGTCCTTGTGCGCGATGAGCCGCTCGGGTCCCATCGCCGCCCACACGGCCGCGCTCCGCGCGCGGATGGCCGCTTCCTCGGGCCAGTAGAAGGTTCGCTTGTTCTCGCTCTTCTGACGGCGACTCGCCCGAGTGGACGTACGCCACTGATGTTGCGCGTCGGCCACGATCACCGTGCCATCGGAGAACTCGATCTCATAGCACGGCCGATCATGCATGACACCGGTAGCGGCCACTACTCTGGTCGGCTTCCCATCCGCTCCGATTAGGTAATCGCCGACGGCGACCTCACCCATCGTCGTCCATCCAGTGGGCGTGGGAAGCGGCGTTTCAAGATCAACAGCTTTCCCAATCGCAGGTCTCGCAGCAATGATTATCATTTGCCCCGGGTGCAACCCGTTCGTCAGAGAGTCGAGGTCGGCAAAACCGGTGGGGACGCCGGTCATCTGGCCGCCCCGGCTGCCGATGGCCTCGATCTCGTCCAGGGCGCCGGGCATGATGTCGCTCAGGGGCGCGTAGTCCTCGCCGGTGCGCTTGTCCGCGATGGCGTACACCTCGGCCTGGGCGCGGTCGAGCAGATCGTCGGCGTCGGCGCCGTCGGTGCTGTAGCCGAGCTGCGCGATGCGCGTGCCGACCTCGACCAGCCGGCGCAGGATGGCCTTGTCCTGGACGATCTTCGCGTAGTAGTTGGCGTTGGCGGCGGTGGGCACCGAGGCGACGAGGGTGTGGAGGTAGGGGGCGTCGCCGATCCTGCTGAGCTCACCGCGCTTGAGCAGCTCGTCCTTGACCGTGATGGCATCGACCGGGTCGCCCCTGCCGTAGAGGTCCAGCACGCGCTCGTAGATGGTCTGGTGGGCCGGACGGTAGAAGTCGCGGGTCTGGATGAGCTCGATGACCTCGGCGACGGCGGTCTGGGACAGCAGCATGCTGCCGAGCACACACTGCTCCGCGGCCATGTCGTGAGGCGGAGTCCGCTCGAACTCCCGCTCGTGAGACGACATCTCGGTGACACTCACATCCACGCCCCCTGTCGTCTCAACCGTGCCCGGCCTCCACATCTATCCCACCGGTCTGACAGTTTGCGGCCTGCCGCAGGCGTACGCAAAGGCGGCTGTGGAGGCGGCTGTGGAAGGCCTGTGCATATACGCCGGAACGGCTGTGCACAGCATCTGTGGACAACCTGTGGATTACCGCCAGGCCTCCCCGAATTGCCGCTCTGGCCTGGGAAGACTCTGTCCACTCCCTGTGAGTCGAAGAAAGATGGGGAGACGGTCATCCACAGGCTCGCCCACAGCCGCAGGTAAGCGTCAACTAAGTTTTGTGGTTTACAGTGACGAATCATGACATTGCGGCACCCCCATGACCGGGAGATCCTCCGTCTCGCGCTCCCGGCCTTCGGCGCACTCGTCGCCGAGCCGCTGTTCCTGCTGACCGACTCGGCGATCGTCGGTCATCTCGGCACCGTCTCTCTCGGCGCCCTCGGCGTGGCCGGCCAGATCCTCGCGACGCTCGTCAACGTGTGCGTCTTCCTCGCCTACGGGACCACGGCGGCGGTCGCCCGCCAGATCGGGGCCGGAAACCTCAGGGCCGCCATTCGCCAGGGAGTCGACGGCATCTGGCTCGCCGCCGTCATCGGAGCCGTGCTCATCGCCGTCGGCTGGCCGCTCGCGCCCGCCGTCGTGGACGCCTTCGGAGCGTCCGCCGCGGTGACGCCGCAGGCGGTGACGTATCTCCACATCAGCCTGCTGGGGGTCCCGGGCATGCTGGTCGTGCTGGCCGGCACCGGCGTGCTGCGCGGGATGCAGGACACCAGGACGCCGCTGTACGTCTCCGTCGGCATGTTCGCGCTCAACGCCGCCCTGGGTGCCGCCTTCGTGCTGGGGTTCGGCTGGGGCATCGCCGGGTCCGCCTGGGGAACGGTGCTGGCCCAGACCGGCGGAGGGATCATCTACGCCGCGGCCGTCGTACGCGGCGCGCGGCGGCACGGCGCGCCGCTGCGCCCGGACGCCAGGGGGCTGCGGGCATCGGCCCGCGCCGGGGTCAACCTCGTCATCCGGACGCTGAGCCTGCGGATCGTCCTCGTCGTCGGCACGGTCGTGGCGGCCCGCATGGGCGACGCCCAGCTCGCCGCGCACCAGGTCGTCACCAACGTGTGGTCCCTCCTGGCGTTCGCGCTCGACGCCATCGCGATCGCCGGGCAGGCCATCACCGGCCGCCACCTCGGCGCCGGGGACGTGGCCGGCGCCCGCTCGGCCACCCGCCGCATGATCCAGTGGGGGGTCGCCTGTGGCGTGCTGTTCGGCCTGTTCGTCCTCGCCGTACGGCCGTGGCTCCCGGCCGTGTTCACCTCCGACCCCGCGGTACGGTCCCAGTTGCTCGCGGCGTTGGTCGTGGTCGCGCTGCTCGAGCCGATCGCCGGGGTGGTCTTCGTACTGGACGGCGTCCTCATCGGCGCCGGCGACATGGCCTACCTGGCGGTGGCCGGGTTGATCCAGACGGCCGCGTTCCTGCCCGTGGCATGGCTCGTGCGCGTCTCCGGCGGCGGTCTTGTCGCACTGTGGCTCGCCATCGGCGTGTGGATGGCCGCCCGTCTGCTGACGCTCGGCCTCCGCGCCCGAACCGAGGCCTGGCTCGTCACCGGCGCCGTACGCCCGTGAGCTCCGTTCGGGGTCGTACCGCTCGCTTCATCCGTCCCAGAAATCCACTCCAATGTCGGCGGGCCACGCTAGACTTCGAACATGTGTTCTACTCATGGCGAACGACTGGCCCGCCTCACCCGGGCGATCGACGACCTCGCGGCCGAGGGGCTGGGCGGCCTTCCGCCCGACGCGTGGGCCGAGCGGGTCGCCGGCATCTGGGCGCTGGTCGAAGGGGTCGATCCCGAGCTCGCCCGGCGGCGCAGCTGCTACACCACCCTCGAGTCCTGAGCGGGGAGCTCAAGTCCTGAGCGGAGAGGACGTCGCTCAGCGCCCGGCGATCCGTGGCGGGCGACCGGAGCCGATCGCGCGCCGGTCGTCCTGCGACGCGGCGGCCAGGCTGCTCGCGTCCTCGCCGATCCGGCGCGCCACCTCCTTTCGGAGCTGGGGCAGCCGCCGGTACAGCACGTCGCCCGGGCAGTCCGTGCCGTTGTAGTCGCGGTGACCGACGATCGCCGTGCCGGGGTTGAGGCTGTGCGCCGTGCACAGCCAGGCGCAGACCTCGATCAGGGACTCCCACAGCTTGTCGGGCACGTCCTCCTTCATGTACGTGCCCTCGTTCTCGATCCCGAGCGTGTGCTCGTTGTGGTGCAGAGACTGGGCTCCTATGACGAGGCCGTTCCGCTGAATGGCCTGCAGACTGCCCGTCCGGCCCTCCATGACGAAGCCGCCCCGGCTGATCGTCAGCTGCTCGCCGATATCGTCCCAGCCGCGGGAGTCCATGTGGAACCGCTGGATCTGCCGCGAGAGCCCGAACGCGTGCGCCTGGGACCTCTCGCCCGTGTTGGGCGACGCGGTGTGGTGCACGATGATGTGGTCGGGCGGCCGGTTGAGCACCCGGGGCGCACGCTTCGGCGGCACCGCACCCCACTCCTTCCGGGTGTACACCCGGAACCCGCCGTCCGCATCCGCTCGCATGGCCCCTCCGCCCATCATCACGTCCGCGGCGGCTATCCCGATCATCGCGCGCAGCAGGTTGCGGCGGATCATTCCCTCGGCCACGATCGCGATCACCCCCGATCCGCGATTGACCGCCCAGCGTAGTCAAGTGATCGCGGAAAGCGAGAACGTCCGATTCGGGCGTTTCACGTGGAACGACGAAAGGCCGGGCCCAACCGGGCCCGGCCTTCCTCAGTCGGTGCGGCGGGTCAGTCGCCGACGACCTCAAGCTGGATCTTCGCACTGACCTCGGTGTGCAGCCGGACGGCGACCTGGTGGGCGCCGACCGTCTTGATCGGGTTGGTCAGCTCGATGCGACGCTTGTCGAGCTGCGGACCGCCGGCCGCCTGGACGGCACCGGCGATGTCGGCAGGCGTCACCGCGCCGAACAGACGGCCGCTGTCGCCGGCGCGCGTGCTCAGCTTGACCTTGAGCCGCTCGAGGTCACCGCGGACGGCCTCGGCCTGCTCGATGCTGGCGATCTCGCGGGCGCTGCGGGCCTTGCGGATCGAGTCGACCTGCTTCTCGGCCCCACGGGTCCACCTCATGGCGAACCCGCGCGGGATCAGGTAGTTACGGCCGTAGCCGTCCTTAACCTCAACGATCTCGCCGGGGGCGCCGAGGCCGGAGACCTGCTGAGTCAGGATGAGCTTCATGACATGACTCCTTTCTCAGCGGGCCGTGCTGGTGTACGGCAGCAGCGCCATCTCACGCGCGTTCTTGATCGCCGTGGCGACGTCACGCTGGTGCTGGGTGCAGTTGCCCGTCACCCGGCGAGCGCGGATCTTGCCGCGGTCGGAGATGAACTTGCGCAGCAGCGCCGTGTCCTTGTAGTCGACGTAGGAGAGTTTCTCCTGGCAGAACAGGCAAACCTTCTTCTTCGGCTTGCGCGGTGGTGGTTTGGCCATCGTGGTGCTCCTCCTAGGAGAGCCCCGCTCGCGCGGGAATGGTCGGTTGGATGATGAGACGGGTCTTCGAGGCTAGAAAGGCGGGTCGTCGGAGAATCCGCCGCCGCCGCCACCGGTCGCCCACGGGTCGTCGGCGGGCGCGTTGCCGCCTCCGCCGCCCTGACCGCCGCCCTGACCGCCGCCAGTGCCTTGGCCGCCTCCGCCGAAGCCGCCGCCACCACCGCCACCGCCCTGTCGCTGGGTCTTGTTGACCTTGGCGGTGGCGTTCTTCAGCGATGGACCGACCTCGTCGGCCTCGACCTCGTAGACCGTGCGCTTCTCGCCCTCGCGGGTCTCGTAGGACCGCTGCTTGAGCCGGCCCTGCACGATCACCCGCATGCCACGCTGGAGGCTCTCGGCCGCGTTCTCGGCCGCCTGCCGCCAGACGTTGCAGGTGAGGAAGAGGCTCTCGCCGTCCTTCCACTCACCCGACTGCTGGTCGCGGAAGCGCGGGGTGGAGGCTATGCGGAAGCGCGCGACCGCCTGGCCGTTCGGGGTGAAGCGCAGTTCCGGATCATCGACCAGGTTGCCGACGATCGTGATCTGGGTGTCGCCTGCTGCCATGCGGCTCTCCGAATACAGATCGGTTGCGTGTCGTGGGCTGACCGGGAGGGTCAGTGAGCCTCGGGACGGATGACCTTCGTGCGCAGGATCGATTCCTGAAGGTTCAGCTGCCGGTCGAGTTCCTTGACCGTGGCAGGTGTCGCCGTCAGGTCGATGACCGCGTAGACGCCTTCGGACTTCTTCTCGATCTCGTAGGAGAGGCGCCTGCGGCCCCAGACGTCGACCTTCTCCACGCTGCCGCCATCGTTCTTCACCACGGTGAGGAACTGGTCGAGCGACGGCGTAACGGTGCGATCCTCGGTGCTCGGGTCAAGGATGACCATCAGTTCGTAACGACGCATGCGGATCCCAACCTCCTTTGGACTGGTACGGTCACGGTCTCTCCGTGACAGGAGGACTCTTGCGTCTCGCCGCGGATCGGCTCCGCGGGATCGACACAGGTTACCAACAACCAGCAGCCCACTGGGCCCGCTCTCGTCGACTCGCGTCCGGCGCCGTCCGGGCCGTGGCCCCGCTCGCCGCCAGGACCCCGCCAGGGCAGCGCCGGACTATCACGCCCGGCGCCGGTCGAGCTCGGACATGATGTCGACCATCCGCGACCGCATGCGCGCCGTCTGGGTCGTCAGCAGCGACAACTCTTCGATCAGCTCGACGTCGTCGATGGCCGTCAGCTCACGGGTAATCATCACAACCTCCGTTCGAAATCATGTTCGACGGTACCCCGCGGCACCGACAAAAACCCGCGGCCTTACCGGTCGTTTCCAGGGCTTGACCTCCTCCGCAGGGGGAATCACTCTCAGTGAAGGGAAACCCACCGCAGGGGGTGTCTTCGCATGCCACAGATACTCTCCCGGGCCCGCACCGAGCGCCGGGCCCATCCGCGGGAGGCCTCTTTCGCGGTCATCACTCTCATCACCGGCGTGATCGCGTTCTTCGCCGGGGCCGTCCACGACAGTCACCTCGTCGCCGTCTGCGTGGGCGTCGGGGCCTTTCTCTTCGGGCTGTACTCCCAGCTGGTCTCGGCGACCACGGGGGAGCGGTGGGTCAACGTGATCGGCATCGGGCTCGCGTTCGTCGGGGTGGGGCTGGGCCTCTCACACGGCGGATTCAAGCTCTGACGCGTAGGCTCGTCGCCATGGTGCGTATCGGAGCCCACGTCGACCAGACCGACCCTCTCGCCACGGCGGCCACGAAGAAGGCCGAGGCCGTCCAGTTCTTCCTCGGCGATCCCCAGGGATGGAAGGCCCCCGTGCTGCCGGAGGCGTACGAGGAGATCCGCGACTCCGACGTGGACGTGTACGTGCACGCGCCGTACGTCATCAACGTGGCGACCTCCAACAACCGGATCCGGATCCCGAGCCGCAAGATCCTCGGCCAGCAGCTCGAGGGAGCCGCGAAGATCGGCGCCAAGGGCCTGATCGTCCACGGCGGGCACGTTCTGAAGGACGACGACCCGCAGACCGGCTTCGACAACTGGCGCAAGGTCTTCGAGCGGATCGAGTGCCCCGTCCCGGTCCTCATCGAGAACACCGCGGGCGGCAACAACGCCATCGCCCGCAAACTCGACCGCATCGCCCGCCTGTGGGAGGCCCTCGACGGCTTCCACGTCGGGTTCTGCCTCGACACCTGCCACGCGCACGCGGCGGGCGAGGACCTCACCGACGTGGTCGACCGGGTGAAGGCCATCACCGGGCGGATCGATCTCGTCCACTGCAACGACAGCCGCGACGCGTTCGGTTCCGGCGCCGACCGGCACGCCAACCTGGGCGACGGGCGGATCGACCCCGAGCTGATCCTCACCGTCGTACGTGACGCGGGCGCGCCGGTCATCGTCGAGACGCCGGGCGACGGGCAGGCCGCCGACATCGCCTGGCTCCGCGAGCACCTCTGAGCCGGCGCGGCTCATCCCGCGGAGCCGGGCCGCTCAGCCGGCGGAGTCGGGCGGCTCGTCTCCGGCGAGCAGGAGGACCGTCATGGGCGTCGTGGTCTCGCGCCAGAAGTCCACGGCGTTCTCGAAGATCTCCAGGACGGTGCGGTAGGCCTCTGGATTCGAACTCGCGAGATCCCGCCAGTGGTCGAAGACCACCAGGTATCCCCGCGCGGCCGGTGCCCATGACAGGTCGGTGAGGCAGTCTTGGAGGGCGTCCCAGTTGTGGCCGAAGTACGACGGCAGGGAGAACTCCTCGGCGCTTCGCTCCAGTAACGTCTGCTTGTCGCGGACGCCGCGTCCGTCGAGCCAGAAGACCCGCCATCCGGCCCGCTCGGCCTCGGTGACGCCTCGGGCCGCCTCGCGGCGGTCGGCCTGCCACAGGTAGACGCCGGGTCCTCGCCGTCCGGTCAGCAGCTCCTCGATCATTCGGTCACCCGCTCGAAGGTCCGGTAGTGGTCGGGCGTGTAGTAGCGCTCGCCGTTCTTACCCCCGATGATCCGCCGGGCGCCCCGGTCCTGCGAGGCCGGGGTCGGCACGGTGTACTCGCGGTAGTAGCCGGGCAACTCGGCCGGCAGCCTGCCCTCGCGGTTGCCGAAGATCACGCCGTCCTGGCGGTACGGCAACGGGCCGCCCGTGTCGATGAGCCGCAGTGTCCGCTGCGCCTCGGCGGGCAACCGTGACGCCGGCACCGTACGCATGCCGGAGCCGCAGGCCAGCGCCGGCAGCAGCAGGAGCAGCACCAGTGCGCGCGTGAGCATCTTCACAACGGCGCATCCTGGCACACATCAGCCCGCCCATGATCCGGCGGTGAAGAGCACGATCTCCTCGATGAGCAGGGGCAGGAAGATGAGGATGACCGCGATGTAGACGGGACGCCTGGCCGCCCCGATCGCCAGCCACAGTGGCCACCACAGCAGAGTGGCCCGCCCGATCGACAGGTAGAACGCCGACGTGAGCAGCGACACCATCGGCAGCCCGACATAGGCGGCCTCCGCCCACCGGCGCCGGACCAGCAGCCAGCCGGTCAGCGCGACGCCGACGGCCGCCGCGATCAGCTCCACCCGGAACGCTCCGGTGAACTGGTCGTGGACGCCGAAGGCGGCCTGCCAGGTGGTGCGCAGCGCGGCCCAGGGCCAGGCCATCGACCGGCCCCAGCCCGCCTGCTGGGCGTGCTGCCAGGCCAGCCAGTCGCCGGTACGGCGCCACTGGTAGAGCGTGTATCCGAGGACGGGCAGGAAGGGCATGACCAGCCAGGGCGCCAGCCGCCACCGCCGGTCTCCGGCGAGGAACTCCACGATGAGCGTCACGGCGAGGAAGACGCCGGTGACCCGCACGCACGCCGCTCCCATGGCGCAGAGCGTGGCGAGTTCCCACCGGCGCTGCCGTGCCAGCAGCCAGGCGGGCAGCGCGAACGCCAGGAACAGCGCCTCTGAGTATCCCGCGAACAGGAACACCGCGTACGGGCTGAGCAGCAGCGCGAACACTGTCTTCGGGCCCGCCTCGCCGCCCAGCCGCGCCAGCGCCACCATCGCCACCGCCCCGGCCACCAGGCTGATCAGCAGCGCCGACAGCTGCCAGCTCGGAATGAGGACGTGGACCGTGCGCAGGAGCAACGGCAGACCCGGGAAGAACGCCGGCAGCCCGGCGTCCGGTGGCCGGCTCGGGTCACCGCGGTAGCCGTACTTGGCTATCTCGATGAACAGGTCGACGTCCCACTGCGTCCACCGGCCGAGGAAGGAGTCCTTGAGGTCGCCGTACGACCAGATCGCCGCGACGGCCAGCGAGATCGCCATCACGCCGAGACGGGTGCCGGTCCACGCGCGCAGCGCCGAGCGGTCACCGCGGCTCAGGGGGTCCACGGTCCCTCTCGTGCCGGCTCGGCCCCGAGTGTGCGACCCGCCACTCAGGCAGCCTGGGAAGCAGGGCGCCGAAGCAGGACGAACCGGTCGTCGGCGCCGTCGAGAACGCCGCCCGCGGGGTCGTCGGCCCCGTCGGCGCGGACGACGTCGAACCTCGGCACGAGGACGTCGATCACGATCAGGACGGCCAGCAGCAGGACGGTCAGGAACCGGGCCAGCAGCGCGATGTAGTAGACGTTGTCGTCGATGCCGGCGGCGGGCGCGTGCCCGGCGAACACCGCCGAGAGCGTCTCCGACAGGCCGGCACCGGGCTTCTGCAGCGCGCCGGCCAGGAGGTACCACCAGATGCCGAAGAAGTAGAGGATCTCTCCGGCCTGCCAGAGCAGGTACGCCGGGAGCTTCGGCCTGGCGAGCGCGACCAGAGGCAGCAGCCACAGGATGTACTGCGGCGACCAGACCTTGTTGGTGAGCAGGAACGCCGCGAGCACGAGGAAGAGGATCTGCGGCAGCCGGGGCCGGCGCGGCGCGGCGAGCACGAGCAGCGCGATCGCCGCGGCCAGCACCGCGAACCCGACCTCGCCCATGAGGTTGAGCGTCGGGACGTCGTTGACGGCTGACATGCCCTTGCGGCCGGTCAGGAAGAAGATCGAGCCCCAGTCGACCGGACGTTGCTGGTTGAACGTGTAGAACCGGCTCCAGCTGTCCCAGGCGGCCAGCATGATCGGCACGTTGACGACGAGCCAGGCGACGACGGCTCCGGCGGTGAGGCGGCCGAACTCACGCCACTTGCCGGCCCGCAGGCAGAGCAGGAACAGCGGCCCGAGGAAGAGCAGCGGATAGAACTTGGCGGCCACCGCGAGCCCGAGCAGCGCACCGGCGGTCGCGTGATGGCGCCGCGCCCACACGGCGAGTGCGAGCGCGGACAGCGCGACGGCGAGCAGGTCCCAGTTGATGTAGGCCGACAGCAGCAGCGCCGGCGACGCGGCGACCAGCAGGCCCGTACGGCGGCTGTGCCGGCCGGAGACGTACGCCGTGGCGAGCACCGTGACCACGGCGCAGACCACGAGCGCCACGGCCGTGAGGTCGAAGAACCACATGCCGCGCGAGGTGGCGTCGGCACCACCGAACCAGCGGGCAGCCACCGCCATGACATGCATGAACCCGCCGGTGAGCACGGGATACTCGACCGGCTCGGGGATCTTGTCGAGGTAGGGGATCTTGCCGTCGGCCAGCCCGCGGCCGAAGTAGAGCGGATAGATGTCGGTGTAGCAGGCGTTCCGCACGGTGGGCGCGAAGTCGAACCCGGCCCGCATGCACGGCACCTTCTGCAGGTATCCGAGGACCGAGACGACCGCGGTCGTGGACACGAGGACCGGTAGCACATGCCGGAGGCCGGCGCGTACGGCGGCGGGGCCGGAGGAGTCCGCGGCTCCTCCGACCCCATCGATCACTTGGCACTCCGGCATGGCAGCAGGTTATTCGTTGGTCGGCCGGGCCGCCTGCTGCTGCACCTGGTTCGCTCCCTTGCCGCCGCCCTTACCTCCGCTGTTCCCGCCGTTGTTCGGCGGAGGGTTGCTCGTGCACCCCCCGAACACGGGCGACTGGCAGCCGCTGCTCGGGTCCGGCGTCGGGGAGTTGCACTGCGGGAAGTTCGGGTGCTGCTGGCAGAACTTCTGCGGGTTGTTCGAGCCGGAGCCCGGTTTGCAGTTGTCGACCGCCGGGTCCTGGCCCGGCTGGCAGGTCGGCATTGCCGTGTTCGACACCGTCGGCGTCGGCGACGGCGTCGGCGTCGGCGTCGCGAACAGGTTCGTGTTGCCGACCCAGGCCGGCGGTTGGAACTGCACGGCCGGTTCGCCGCTCAGGGCGCCGGTCATGTAGTCGTGCCAGATCTGGGCCGGCAGATCACCACCGTTGATCTTGCTGTAGGCGCCGACGTGCTGGAGCGGCTGGAAGCGGCCCGGCCGCTTGTGCTTCCCCGTCGAGATCTGGTCGTCGTACCGCCACATGCCGACCGTGGTGACCATCTGCTTCGGGGTGAAGCCGGAGAACCAGGCCGCGTTGTTCTGGTTGGTGGTGCCGGTCTTGCCGGCCACCTCACGGCCGGGAATCGCCGCCCTGACGCCGGTGCCCTGCTTCACCACCGCCTGCATGGCGTACTGCACGTCGTGCGCGACGTCCGCCGAGAAGGCGGAGTGAGTCTCGATGTGCGGCGTGTTCACCGCGCCACCGGGCGCGACGACCTTGATGATGCTGTGCGGGGTGATGAACGTCCCGTCGTTGGCGATGGTGGAGTATCCGCTGGCCTGGTTGAGCGGGGTCAGGCTGGCCTGGCCGAGGAAGAAGCCACCCTCGCCGGGATGCCCGGTCTGCAGCCCCTGAGCCGGCAGGCCGGCCTTCTCGGCGAGGCTCAGGACGTTCTCCCATTTGGCCTTGAAGCCGAGCGGGACGTAGACCGTGTTGTAGGACTGCGCGGTCGCCGTGATCAGGTCGACGATCTGGTTGGTGTTGCCCTCGTCGTTGGTGAACGTGGCGGAGCCGGATGAGCCGAGGGGAACCCTGTCACCGTTGGTGTTGAACGCCTGAGGTGCGACGGCGTTGAACTTGCTCTTCAGCCCGATGCCGTTCTGCAGGGCTGCGGCCAGCACGTACGGCTTGAAGGAGGATCCCACCTGTGCCGTCGAGTAGTAGGCGTCGTCGACCTCGCGCTTGACGAAGTCCTGGCCGCCGTAGGCGGCGAGAATCGTCCCCTTGGTCGGATCCATGGTGACGAGGCCCACACGGGTGTCCTTCGGCATGCCCTTGGCCCGCAGGTCACCCTCCACCGTCTGCTGGGCCTTGTCCTGCAGGCTCTTGTCCCAGGTCGTGTAGACCTTCAGGCCGCCGGTTTCGATCGTCTTTTCGTCGTAGCCCATGCTGCGCAGAGCGTTGGTGACCCGCAGCGTCAGGAAGCCCTTCTGTCCCCCGTTCACGTCGCCGGTCTGCTGCTTCCTGGTCATCGGGGGGCGGTCCTTGAACGTGGCGTAGTCGGCCGCCGACAGCTTCCCCATCCTGACCATCTGACCGAGCACGGTGTCGTAGCGGCTGACGGTGTCGAGGTGCTGCTGGCCCTTGCTGCGCGGATCGTAGTAGCCCGGCTGCTTGATGTTGGCCGCGAGCACCGCCGCCTGCTGAATCGTGAGG